>CP021371.1:0-60000 GCA_002600635.1 Rhizobium sp. ACO-34A
CGGTCAGCCCTTTCAAAAAAGAAATGATATATGAATCTTCTTCTATTTCTAAGAGTCTCTGACTATCAAGGATTAATCCCGATACACAGGTTTCCCGGCCCCTTTGGCAAATCATCGTTTTCAGCGAATGAAATCCTGAGCGTTTGACGAGAAATCGCGCTTATTTCGATAAGTGCTTTAGAGTCAAAGTGATAGGTGAAATGACGGAAGGGCATGGCTTGTGGATAAGCTGTGAGTCATTTGGCAAGACTGCGGCGTCTTACCACAATCCACAGACCTCTCTTTCGCGTGTCCTCGCTGGTGTCATTTGTGGATAAATCGGCATTTTTCCCCTTGCCTCCCACGCCTGCTGATCGCTACCTCTCTTACTCCCGAATTATCAACAGGCGGCCGAGAACAACGTGGAGAACCGAAAAAGCTTCTTCCATCTCCACCTGATTTCTGACTCAACCGGAGAGACTCTGATCTCGGCGGGTAGGGCAGCTGCGGCCCAGTTCAATTCCTATAGCGCCATCGAGCATGTCTATCCGCTGATCCGCAGCAAGCGGCAGTTACTCCCTGTGCTGGAAGCGATCGATGAGGAACCGGGCATCGTGCTCTACACGATTGTCGATCGCGAACTGGCCAACCTGCTCGAGGCTGGCTGCCGCGATATGGGCGTGCCGAGCGTCAATGTGCTGGAACCGGTGATCGACAAGTTCCAGTCCTATCTCGGCGCTTCGTCGCGCGGGAGGGTGGGCGCCCAGCATGCTCTTAACGCGGAATACTTTGCCCGTATCGAGGCGCTGAACTACACGATGGATCACGACGACGGTCAGGCGCCGGATGGATATGACGATGCCGATGTCGTCATCATCGGTATCAGCCGCACGTCCAAAACGCCAACCAGCATCTATCTCGCCAATCGAGGCATCAAGACCGCGAACATCCCGATTGTCTGCGGAGTGCCGCTGCCGGACAGTTTGTACCGGGCCAGGAAGCCGCTGATCGTCGGCCTGATCGCAACATCGGATCGGATCTCCCAGGTCCGCGGCAATCGCGAACTCGGCGTCACTCCCGGTTTCAATGTCAGCGACTATACGGACAGGGCCTCGATTGCGGAGGAACTGAAATATGCCCGCAGCCTCTGCTCGCGCAACAACTGGCCCCTGATCGACGTGACCCGCCGCTCGATCGAGGAAACGGCGGCGGCTATCGTTGCCCTGCGTCCGAAGGTGCGTTAAGGCGAATCTCCTTATATGACCCGGTTGGAGAAGATGCCTCATGGCAGGAAAGCTGATGCTTGCTTCGGCAAGCCAGTCACGTCGGATGCTGATGGAGAATGCGGGCCTTCGGTTTGAAGCCGAGGCGGCGCAGATCGATGAGCGCGCGGCTGAGGCCGGATTGGGCGGTGACCCGTTGTCTCCCGATCGGCTGGCACTGGCGCTTGCCCGGCTGAAAGCGCTCGATGTCGCTTCCAGGCATTCAGGCGCACTCGTGGTCGGATGCGACCAGACCATGTCCCTCGGTGAAGTCGTCTTTCATAAGCCTGATGATATCGAAGAAGCCCGGCGCAATCTGAAGACCCTGCGCGGCAGAACCCACCGTCTGAACAGCGCTGTCGTTCTGGTCAGGGACGGTGAGGTTCTCTGGGAAAACGTGTCGATTGCAGAGTTGACGATGCGGGCATTCACCGACGAGTTTCTCGATGGCTATCTGCAGAGGACCGGGGATGCGGTGTTGAAAAGTGTCGGATGCTATCAGCTGGAGGCTGAAGGAATCCGGCTATTTAATGCGATAAGCGGCGACTATTTCACCATTCTCGGTTTGCCGTTATTGCCGCTGCTGGAGGAGCTGCGGGTCCTGGGGGAGATTGATGGCTGATTCACGTGAAACATTTGTTAACCAAGCTTTCGTTGTCGGCTATCCGATAAAGCATTCCCGGTCTCCGCTCATTCACCGACACTGGTTGAAGAGCTTCGGGATCGAAGGCAGTTACGAGCGCGTGGCGGTCAGCCCGGAAGATTTCGAGGCATTCATTGCCGCATTGAAGACCGGTGCCTCCGGTTTTTGTGGAGGCAATGTGACCATCCCGCACAAGGAAGCCGCATGTCGGCTCGCCGATGCGCCGGATGCCCTGGCCGAGGAACTCGGAGCCGCCAACACACTCTGGATGGAGGAGGGCAGGCTGAATGCAACCAATACTGACGGTATCGGTTTCACCGCCAGTCTCGATGCAGGTCATCCCGGATGGGAGAATGTCGATCGGGCAGTGATCCTGGGTGCCGGTGGCGCCAGTCGTGCCGTGGTTCAGGCGGTGCGGGATCGCGGTATCGGGGAAATCAACATCGTCAATCGTTCTATGGAAAGAGCGGTGGAACTGGCTGACCGGTTCGGTCCCGCGATCCATGCCCATCCGATGGCGGCGCTTGGTGAGGTATGCGAAGGCGCCGGTCTGTTTATCAACACAACGTCGCTTGGCATGGATGGTGAAGCCGTCGATGAAATGCCTTTCGAACGGCTTCTGTCATCGGCCGTAGTGACCGACATCGTCTATGTTCCGCTGATGACACCGATCCTGAAGCAGGCGGAGGCAAAAGGTCTGGCGACGGTCGATGGTCTGGGCATGCTGTTGCATCAGGCCGTTCCCGGTTTCGAGAAGTGGTTCGGCCGCAGACCTGTGGTGGATGAGGAATTGCGCAATCTCGTTATCGCCGACATGGAGGCGCATGCATGATCGTCATCGGGCTCACCGGATCGATCGGCATGGGCAAATCGACCACGGCGAAAATGTTTGCCGACGCCGGTATCTCGGTGAACGATTCCGATCGGGTCGTGCATGAGCTTTATCGTGGCGAAGCGGTTATACCGATCGAGGCGGCGTTTCCCGGGAGCGTCCGCAATGGTGAGGTGGACCGTTCCGAGCTTTCACGAAATCTGGCGAAGAATCCGGCTAATTTCAAACTTCTCGAATCCATCGTTCATCCGCTTGTACGCGAACGGGAACTTGCATTCCTGAAAGCAGCGCGCGAATCTGCCGCGGACATGGTCGTTCTCGATATTCCGCTGCTTTATGAAACGGGCGCCGAAAAACGCGTTGATGTCGTTGTGGTCGTGAGCTGCGATCCGGAGATACAGCGCAAGCGGGTTCTGGAGCGACCGGGCATGACACCGGAGAAATTCGAGATGATCCTCGGGCGGCAGGTGCCGGATGCCGAAAAGCGCCGACGGGCCGATTACGTGATCGATAGCGGGCGTGGGCTTGATGTCGCACGAAAACAGGTTCAGGACATTATAGAGAGCCTGCGTCGGCAGGCGAAAGCGGAGGCGTGAATGCGCGAAATCGTATTCGATACGGAAACCACCGGCCTTGAATTCAAGAATGACCGGGTCATCGAAATCGGCGGGATCGAGCTCGTGAACCATTTCCCGTCCGGGCGAAGCTTTCACGTCTATATCAATCCCGGTGACCGGAAAGTGCACCCTGACGCTCTCGCGGTCCACGGGATCACCGATGAGTCCCTGAGGAACAAGCCGCCCTTCGCCGATATCGTCAATGACCTCATCGAGTTTTTCGACGGTGCAAAGTGGGTGGCGCACAACGCAACCTTCGACATGAACTTCATCAATGCCGAATTCGATCGGCTCGGTCTTCCCCCGGTGCCGGGTGAAATGGTAATCGATACGCTGGCGCTCGCGCGCCGCAAGCATCCCATGGGACCGAACTCGCTTGATGCGCTTTGCCGTCGATACGGTATCGACAACTCGCATCGTACGAAGCACGGCGCGCTTCTCGACTCCGAACTTCTCGCCGAAGTCTATATCGAGATGCTGGGAGGCCGTCAGGCCGCGTTTGGTCTGGTGCAGTCCGAAATGCAGGGCAGCGCAAGCGGCGGCAGCGAAACCGAAATCGTCGAGGTTTCCTATCAACGCCCGCGACCGCTTGCGGCACGCGTGAGCGAAGCCGAAGCGGAGAAACATGCGGGCTTGCTCGGTCGTCTCGGGGGCAAGGCGATCTGGTCTAAATACAGTTGAATGAAAAAGGCCCGGTTTTACCGGGCCTTTTCAATTCCATCATCGATCGTATCCGAAGATCAGTTCGGAACAGCCTGAACCTTGGCGCGAGCCTGTTCTTCGGCAACGCGCTGGGTGAACATCTGCGCGAAGTCGATCGGATCGATCATCAGCGGCGGGAAGCCGCCATTGCGGGTCGCGTCAGCAATGATCTGGCGTGCGAACGGGAACAGAAGGCGCGGGCACTCGATGAAGAGGACCGGCAGCATGTGTTCCTGCGGAAAACCGGTGATACGGAAGACGCCGCCATAAACCAGCTCGGCTGCGAATACGACCTTGTCGCCGTCCTTGGCTTCCGCGCTGAGCGACAGAACGACGTCGAAGTCGGACTCGGTCAGCGGGTTCGCGTTGACGTTGACATTGATGTTGATGGCGGGAGCCTTGTCACGCGCCTGCAGCGACCGCGGTGCGCCGGGGTTCTCGAAGGACAGATCCTTGATGTACTGGGCAAGTATGTTGAGGGAAGGACTTGCGGTTCCCTGATTTTCGTTGGCCATTGGGGCTTCCTCACGCATTGAATTGCTATGGCCGTCTATCATTTCGACCCGATGCTTACAACCCTTACGCCATGAGCTGCCCGCGGCCTTTTCGGGGTTGGGTCATTGATCCTTTCCGAGCGACCAGGGAGACTGCCGGTTCGCGTCGCGCCGGAAATCGTCTTCGTCCAGATCGATGATCGGACCATCCTTCGCGCGGGGTGTTTCCGCGCCGGCGCCCTGGTAACTGAAGCTGCTGGTTCGAAAGACGGTAACGCGGGGACCGATGAAGGACCAGATGAAATCGCGCACGAAGGGAACGAAAAGCAGGATACCGACGACGTCGGTCAGGAAGCCCGGAATGATCAGCAGGATTGCCGCCACGACGATCATCGCCCCATGGACGATTTCGCGTCCCGGATTCTGGTTTGTCTGGGTGTCTTTCTGCAGGCGCTGAAGAACACCCGCTCCCTGGATGCGCAAAAGCGCAAGTCCGGCAAAGACCGCAAGAAGCGTCAATCCGAGTGTCGCGAGGACGCCGATAGCCTTTCCGACCAGCACGAATGTGGCAATCTCGGCAAAAGGCATCAGCAGTAGAATGGCGAGCGGCACGCGCATCGGTGATCCTTTATCCTTCCTTGAGGCTTTCGGTATCCATCGTCCGGAATGGTTTCAAGCGGAAGTGAAAGCACTTCGCTATTTGAATCATTGGCATATGCAGACTATATGGGTCTCACAAGCAGGAATTTAAACAGGGCCGACGGATTGCCATGGGATCGAACGACTTTGTGACTATCTTTTTTCTGGTGGCGGCAGTCCTGATTTTCCTGCAGCTGCGCAGCGTGCTCGGTCGCCGTACGGGTAACGAGAAGCCACCCTTTGATCCTTATTCGCCTCGTGATCTTGCCAAGGGCCCCGGCAGCGATGATGGCAAGGTCGTCACCCTGCCGCGTCGCGACGAGCAGGGCGCCGATGAACGCTTTGCTGTGGTGGATGCCTTTGCTGCTCCGGGCAGCGAACTGAACGAATCTCTGCGCGAAGTGGTCAAGCAGGACCCGAGTTTCAATCCGAAGGAATTCCTCAACGGAGCCCGCATGGCTTACGAGATGATCGTTATGGCCTATGCCGATGGCGACCGGAAGACCCTGAAGAGCCTGCTTTCCCGCGAGGTGCTGGAAGGTTTCGAGGCCGCGATCTCCGAACGCGAAGCGCGCGGCGAAGTCGTGAAGTCCACCTTCGTCGGCATCGAGAAGGCGGATATCCTCCAGGCGGCCATGAAGGACAGCGAGGAGCAGGTGACCGTTCGCATCGTCTGCCAGCTGATCACCGCAACCTATGACAAGGCCGGCAAGCTGATCGATGGCGATGCCGAAGCCGTTTCCGAGGTCAACGATCTCTGGACCTTTGCCCGTGACATCCGTTCGCGCGATCCCAACTGGAAGCTGGTCGCAACTGAATCCGAACTATGACCGGCGCGTCGGCATCGTCGTTCAGGCTTAAGCCGGTCGCTTTCGCTGATCTGGAGGGCTGGACGTCCGACGACCCGTCCCCACTATTTGATGCGCTGGCGGCCTGTCGCCGGCACATAAGGGATGTGAAGCCCTATCGTACGGGCACGACGGGCCTGTCTTCCAGCGACCTTTTGCCGCTTCTCGACAGTGCCGCCGAATTCTCTCCATCGAGCGCTGCGGAAGCACGCAGTTTTTTCGAAGCGGAATGTCGGCCCTTCCTGATCGAGCCGGAAAACGGTGGGCGGGGTTTCGTCACTGCTTTCTACGAGCCGGAAGTCGAGGTTCGGGCCGAGCGGGACGATGAGTTCCGCTTTCCTTTCTACAGGCGTCCCGACGATCTCATCGATCTTGATGATGGCAATCGCCCCGCCGATATGGACGCGAGCTATATGTTCGCGCGTTCGGAGGGTGGTGTTATTTCACCCTATCCCGATCGCCGGACCATCGACGAAGGCTATCTTCAAGGCAAGGGTCTGGAGATAGCCTGGGCGCGATCGAAGGTGGATGTCTTCTACGTTCACGTTCAGGGCGCTGCCCGGCTTCGTTATGCCGATGGTCGTATCGGCCGCGTCACCTACGCCGCCAAGGCCGGTCATCCTTTTTCCGGCATAGGCAAGCTGCTGGTCGACACCGGCGAACTGCCGCTTGCCGGAATCTCGATGCAGTCCATTCGCGCCTGGCTCGCAGATCACCCTGAACGGGTGGACGAGATCCTCTGGCACAATCGCTCCTACATCTTCTTCCGCGAAGTCGAAGTGCCCGACACGAACCTCGGTCCAATTGCAGCGGCCAAGGTGCCGCTGGTCGCAGGCCGTTCGCTGGCGGTCGACAGGCTGATCCACAGTTTCGGCTTTCCATTCTTCATCCGCTCCGAGACCCTGACACGCCTCGATGATGGACAACCCTTCGCCCGGCTGATGCTGGCGCTCGATACCGGGTCCGCCATCGTCGGCCCGGCGCGGGGCGACATCTTTACCGGCTCAGGTGACGATGCCGGAGAACGCGCCGGCGCCGTGCGAAATGCCGCGGACTTCTATATACTCGTCCCGAAAGAGGCGGCGTCGAGGTTCGGTTGGTGAAGGGCAAGGGAAAACTCAGCGCGGAAGATCGTATACTCTGGGGTAAGGTCGCCCGGTCGACGAGGCCCATGCCCGGCCGCCTCGAGGAACTGGCCGAGTTCGAGGAGATATTCGTCGAGCCGACACCAGAGAGCAAAGGAATATCTTCGGCTTCGTCAGGTCCTGTTGGCGATGCAGTTGAAACCCAGGCCGCGCAGAAAAAGCCCGGCGGCATCCATCATCCGCTCGAAAAGCCGGTCAAGCGCAAGCTCTCGCGCGGTCACCTCGCGCTTGAGGCCCGCATCGATCTTCATGGCATGATCCAGAGCGAGGCGCACGGCATTCTCCTCGACTTTCTCCTGCGCGCCCATGACCGGGGGCTTCGGCATGTGCTGGTAATCACCGGCAAGGGTCGCTCGATGGGTAGCGACGGCGCGCTGAAGCGTTCGGTACCGCTGTGGTTTTCCAAACCGGAATTCCGCTTCCTCATCTCGTCCTATGAGACGGCTGCGCGCCAGCATGGTGGCGACGGTGCGCTCTATGTTCGTCTGTCGCGGGGCAGGGGAGACCGCGGATGACGCCATTCGGCGAGGCTCTGCGACGCTTGCGGGAAAGGAAGGGCGTCTCCCAGAAGGAGATGGCGGCAGCGATCGGAGTCTCTCCCGCCTATCTTTCCGCGCTCGAACACGGCCGCAAGGGCAAGCCGAATTTCGATTTCCTCCAGCGTGTCGCCGGCTATTTCAACATCATCTGGGATGAGGCGGAGGAGCTCTTCGCCATTGCCGGCGTGTCTCATCCTAGGGTGGTCGTGGATACGGCGGGATTGCCTGCGGAATATACGGTTTTCGCCAATGAACTGGCCCGCAGGATTCGCACCCTACCGCCCGATGTGCTAAAGCAACTCAATGAAGTCCTCGAAGCCGCAAAAAAGCCGGCTTGAAACGCTCTATGGCCGCCATATCCACGGGTTTCGCGCGGCCTGCCTTTGGAACTTGCGTCAAACCTCCTATAGTCGATGCGCTCGATGGCGCTGATTCGATATCGACGCTTTGAACATCCTGACTGGAAAGATTGCTGAATGACCGACATGCCGATCAATGAAAATGATGGTCCGGCCGAATACGGCGCGGATTCGATCAAGGTGCTGAAGGGGCTGGATGCAGTCCGCAAGCGTCCCGGCATGTATATCGGCGATACCGACGATGGCTCGGGTCTGCATCATATGGTCTACGAAGTCGTCGACAACGCGATCGACGAAGCCCTGGCCGGTCATGCCGACATCGTCACCGTGACCCTGAACGCGGACGGCTCCGTCACCGTGACCGACAATGGTCGTGGTATCCCGACCGACATTCACAAGGAAGAGGGCGTTTCGGCAGCCGAGGTCATCATGACCCAGCTTCACGCCGGCGGTAAGTTTGACCAGAATTCCTACAAGGTTTCGGGTGGTCTGCACGGCGTGGGCGTTTCGGTCGTCAACGCACTTTCGGTCAAGCTGAGCCTCAGGATCCGCCGCAGCGGCAAGGTCCATGAGATGAGCTTCACCCATGGCGTGGCCGATGCGCCGCTCAGGGTCACGGGTGATTATGAGGGCCGCTCTGGCACCGAGGTCACCTTCCTGCCGAGCGCGGAAACCTTCACCAAGACCGAATTCGATTATGCGACGCTGGAGCATCGCCTGCGCGAACTCGCCTTCCTCAATTCCGGCGTTCGCATTCTGCTGACCGACAAGCGCAAGTCCGATATCCGCCAGGAAGAGATGGTCTATGACGGAGGTCTTGAGGCTTTCGTTCATTATCTTGACCGCTCGAAAAAAGCGCTGGTCGAAAAGCCGGTTGCGATCCGCGGTGAGAAGGACGGGATCACTGTCGAAGTCGCCATGTGGTGGAACGACAGCTACCACGAAAACGTGCTCTGCTTTACCAACAACATTCCGCAGCGCGACGGCGGCACGCACATGGCCGGCTTTCGCGGGGCGCTGACCCGCCAGATCACCTCCTATGCCGACACCTCCGGCATCATCAAGAAGGAGAAGGTGTCTCTGACCGGCGACGACTGCCGTGAAGGCCTGACGGCAGTTCTCTCCGTCAAGGTTCCCGACCCGAAGTTTTCGTCCCAGACCAAGGACAAGCTGGTTTCCTCGGAAGTCCGTCCCGTTGTCGAAAGCCTGGTCAACGAAGCCCTTTCGACTTGGCTCGAGGAACATCCGGCGGATGCCAAGATCCTCGTCGGCAAGGTGGTCGAGGCCGCTGTTGCTCGCGAAGCCGCCCGCAAGGCGCGCGAACTGACCCGGCGCAAGGGCGCGCTCGATATCGCATCGCTGCCCGGCAAGCTCGCCGACTGCTCCGAGCGCGATCCGGCCAAGTCCGAAGTCTTCCTCGTCGAGGGTGACTCGGCAGGTGGTTCGGCAAAGCAGGGCCGTTCGCGCGAAACGCAGGCCATCCTGCCGCTGCGAGGCAAGATTCTCAACGTGGAACGTGCCCGTTTCGACAAGATGCTGTCGAGCCAGGAAATCGGTACGCTGATCACCGCGCTCGGCACGTCGATCGGCAAGGACGAGTTCAACGCCGACAAGCTGCGTTACCACAAGATCATCATCATGACGGATGCTGACGTCGACGGCGCCCACATTCGTACGCTGCTCCTGACCTTCTTCTTCCGCCAGATGCCGGAACTGATCGAACGCGGTCATCTCTATATCGCCCAGCCGCCGCTCTATAAGGTCGCGCGCGGCAAGTCCGTTCAGTACCTGAAGGACGAAAAGGCGCTGGAAGATTACCTGATCACCATGGGTATCGAGGACGCCACGCTGACGCTTGGCAATGGTGAGGTCCGTGCGGCGCAGGATCTGCGCGATGTCATTCAGGATGCCCTGCGGCTTCGTTCGCTGATGGACGGTCTGCATTCACGCTACAATCGCAACGTCATCGAGCAGGCGGCAATTTCCGGTGCGCTCAATCCGGAATTGACCGGCAACCGCCAGCGTGCGGAAGAGACCGCCGCCGAAGTGGCCAGGCGTCTCGATCTCATTGCCGAGGAAACAGAACGCGGCTGGTCCGGCCATGTTACGGACGAAGGCGGCCTGCGTTTCGAACGCATGGTGCGCGGCGTCAAGGAAGTGGCTTCGCTCGATGTCGCGCTGATCGGTTCCGCCGACGCGCGCCATATCGACCAGCTTGCTCCACGGCTTCACGAGATCTACGCTCATCCGCCGAAACTCGCCCGCAAGGAAGAGCGCAAGGAAATTTCCGGCCCGCGCATGCTGCTGGATTCGATCTTTGCGGCGGGACGCAAGGGGCTCACGATGCAGCGTTATAAAGGTCTCGGCGAAATGAACGCCGAGCAGCTGTGGGAAACCACGCTCGACCCGAACGTCCGCACGCTGCTGCAGGTGAGGGTGAGCGATGCCACCGATGCCGACGGCCTGTTCTCTCGCCTGATGGGCGACGAGGTCGAACCGCGCCGCGAATTCATTCAGGACAACGCATTGAGCGTTGCCAACCTCGACATCTGATAGCGAAAAAGTTTTGCGTGAATCCGGCTAAGAAATGATTCACGTGAAACATTCGGTTAATGTTTGCCAAGGCCCCGTGCGTCAGGATGGACACACGGGGCTTTGATTTTGTGAATCTACATCTCAAACCCGCCAGAAATCCTCACCGCTTTCCTGGACGATGTGCTGACGTTCAGGCCTTGAAGCCGCCGCTGAAGGTAACTGCGGAAAGCGGTTTGCGCTGGTTGGGAACCTCCCGTTCCTGAAGAGCCGTCGGCAACAGCAACTTGTCACCACGATGGCCGATGGCGACGGCCGCCTCGGCGCGATAGCCAGCCGGCGCCCCGAGAACCTCGACGGCCCGCTCGAAATCGACGCCGCCCATGGCATGTGCGGCATATCCCGAATGCATCGCCTGCAGTGCCAGCATGGCCCATGCCGCACCGGTGTCGAAGCTATGGCTGCGGAAGGGACGGGGCTCGGAGCCGTCATCGCGTCGGCTCAACGTATCGGAAAACAGGAAGACCAGCGCCGACGCGGACTTGGCCCACACCTGGTTCGACTCGACCAGCAGGCCGAGAAACGTCTCCCATTCGGGAGCGGTGTTCAGCGCATAGACGAAGCGCCAGGGCTGATAATTGCTCCCCGATGGCGCCCAGTGCGCCGCCTCCAGAATGGTCAGAAGATCCGCCTCCGACATCGCCTCGCCGGTAAAGGCGCGGGGCGACCAACGGTCGAGGAACATCGGGTGGATGGGATATTCGGAGTGGCGATCGTTACTGCTCGTCATCGGGAAACCTGTCTAGGGAAGGAGGCCAGCGGAAGAGGCCAACGGAAGAGGAATGTGCCTTGCGGCGGATTGAGAAGATATTGCGATGATCGGTACTGGCAAGTGCAGCCGGCGGATTTCCTGCCGGCCCTTCCTCTGCGGCACCGGCGGGAGATAGGATCGATAACCGTCCTGCCCCATGAAACATTAATCCCTCCCAGGCATTCTGAGCCTGGAGAATGGACTTTCCCGCCACCAAAGGACGAGTTCACAAAGCAGTTTCCATTGCGGCAAACTCTGTTAGTTTTTAACGATTGAAGCGCAACATTGCAGGAAGACGGCAGCGGAAAGGCGATCGCCCCTATGTTCTATCAACTCTACGAACTGAACCATGCGGCCATGGCCCCGTTCAGGGCAAGCGCCGACATGATGCGCCTTGCCTATAGCAGTCCGCTGAACCCGCTCTCCCACACCGTCCTCGGCCGAACGATGGCGGCCGGTTTCGAAGTCTTCGAGCGTGTCACACGGCGCTACGGAAAACCGGAATTCGGCCTGCCGACCACCACGGTCGACGGTCACACGGTGGACGTGACCGAGGAAATCGTCTGGAAGAAGCCGTTCTGCAATCTCATCCATTTCAAGCGCGATCTGCCACCGTCGGTGGAGAAGGGACCGCGCATCCTGATCGTAGCACCCATGTCCGGCCACTATGCCACCCTGCTGCGTGGAACGGTCGAGGCGCTGATCCAGAATGCGGACGTCTACATCACCGACTGGATCGACGCCCGCACCGTGCCGGTCACGGATGGCAATTTCGATCTGGACGATTATATCGACTACGTCATCGAGATCCTGCACCATCTGGGCAAGGGCACCAATGTCGTGGCCGTCTGCCAGCCTTCGGTTCCGGTCCTCGCCGCCGTTTCCGTCATGGAAGGCAATGACGATCCGCTGGCGCCTGCGTCCATGACCCTGATGGGCGGCCCGATCGACACCCGTATCAATCCGACCGCCGTCAACGAACTGGCGCAGAACAAGCCGATCGACTGGTTCCGCGACAATGTCATCATGAATGTGCCCTGGCCGCTGCCCGGTTGCATGCGCGCAGTCTATCCGGGCTTCCTGCAGCTTTCCGGCTTCATGTCGATGAACCTTGACCGGCACATGATCGCGCACAAGGACTTCTACATGCACCTCGTCAAGAACGACGGTGACTCGGCCGAGAAGCACCGCGATTTTTACGACGAATATCTCGCCGTGATGGACCTGACCGCTGAGTTCTACCTGCAGACGGTCGATACCGTGTTCATCAAACATGCCCTGCCGAAGGGCGAGATGACCCACCGCGGCACGCCTGTCGATCCGACCGCTATCCGCAAGGTGGCCCTGCTGACGGTGGAAGGGGAAAACGACGACATCTCCGGCGTTGGCCAGACCAAGGCTGCCCAGACGCTCTGTGTCAACATTCCGGAAAACATGCGCATGCACTACATGCAGCCGGATGTCGGCCATTACGGCGTTTTCAACGGTTCGCGTTTCCGTCGGGAAATCGCGCCCCGGATCATCGCGTTCGCGAAGCAGCATACGCCCGCCACAAAGACGGGACCGGTCAAGAGGGTCATCAAGGGCGGCAAGTCGACCTGACGGGGCTGTCGATTTTCCCCGGGTGATTCAGGCTCTTGCCCGAATTGCCGGGACCTCGTCTTGAAGGCGGGGAGGGCATTTACCACATCGATTTCATCGGGCGGCATGTCGCCCCCGTGCAAAAGCGAAGGGTAAATGATGATGAACCAGTCAGCATTGCTTCGTCCGGACTGGACGCCGGCAACCGTCGCGCTGATGGTGATCGGCTTCGTGGTCTTCTGGCCACTGGGTCTGGCCATGCTCGGCTATATCCTGTTCGGCGATCGCTTCCGCGATTTCAAACGGGAGGCGAACCGCTCCGCCGATGGTATCTTTTCGAAATGCCGCAGTGGCCGCTACGGCCGCAGCCACTTCTCGACCGGCAACGTCGCCTTCGACGATTGGCGCAAGGCCGAGCTTGACCGGATCGAGGAAGAACGCCGCAAGCTCGACGAGATGCGGGCGGAATTCGACAGCTATCTGCGTGAACTTCGTCGCGCCAAGGACCAGGAAGAGTTCGACCGCTTCATGCGCGAGCGGGCCAACGCCCGCAAGGATGACGGTGCGGCCTCCGGTTATTCCGGCGTCTGACGACGCCTTGGCATTGCCGCGGACAACAGCCGGCACCCCCCGAGGGTGCCGGTCTTTTTTGTAGAGCGAGAAACGCTCGAATCGGCTAGAAAGAGGCCATGTTTCCTTTCCTGAAAAAACCGGCAGGCAAGACGAAGCCGATAGCGACCTCGACGCGCCAGCTTGCGGTCGACGGGCGGGAAATGCCGCTGACCATTCGCCGCAATGCCCGCGCGACCCGCATCACGTTGCGGATCGAACCCGGTGGCCGCGCCCTGAAGATGACGGTGCCGCCGGGTCTCAAGGAACGGGAGATCGCTGACTTCCTCGATCGGCACCAGGGCTGGCTGAAGGCAAAGCTTTCGCGCTACTCGGATTCTCCGCCGATTGCCGATGGCGGCGAGATCTCGCTGCGCGGCGTGCCGCACCGGATCATTCATTCCGGTCATCTGCGCGGGCTGACCGAGGCGCTGGATTCCGAGATCGGCCCGGTCCTCAGCGTCAGCGGCATGGAGGAACATCTCGGCCGGCGCGTCGCGACCTTCCTGAAGAAGGAAGCCCGGCGCGATCTCGAAGCATTGGTCTCCACCTATTCAAAGAGGGTGGGACGACCGGTCAAGTCGCTGACCATGAAGGACACCCGTAGCCGCTGGGGCTCCTGTTCCTGGGACGGCAATCTAAGCTTTTCCTGGCGCATCGTCATGGCGCCGCCGCCGGTGATCGATTATCTCGCCGTCCATGAGGTCGCGCATCTGAGGGAAATGAACCACGGTCCGGCCTTCTGGGCGCTCTGCCGGGAGCTTTGCCCGCATATGGATGAAGCCAAGGCCTGGCTGAAACGGCATGGCGCCCGGCTCCATGCGATCGATTTCGATTGAGGGCGGAGAGAGCGGGATCTGCTTTGTCGCAATTTGGCTCGACTCTTTTGCATTTTCGTGTCACTTCCGCTGCCATGAAACCGGATATCAAGATCTGTGGGCTGACGACGGCGGAAGCCGTGGATCGCGCCGTCGAGCGCGGTGCGTCCCATGTCGGCTTCATCTTCTTCGGCAAGAGTCCCCGCAACATCGAGCCCGACATCGCCGGCAAGCTGGCGGACCGGGTGAGGGGCAGGGCGAAGATCGTCGCCGTCACCGTCGATGCCGACAATGACGATCTCGACGAAATCATCGCGCTCCTGAAGCCCGATATCCTTCAGTTCCATGGCAAGGAAAGCCCGGAAAGGATGCTGACCGTCAAGGCGGTCACCGGCCTGCCGATCATGAAGGCATTTTCCATCCGCGAGCCTGATGACCTGAAACGCGTCGAGCCCTATATCGGTATTGCGGATCGTTTTCTTTTCGACGCCAAGCCGCCGGTCGGATCGGACCTGCCGGGTGGCAACGGCGTAACCTTCGACTGGCGTCTTCTGCGCACGCTTGACGCGAGCGTGGACTACATGCTTTCCGGAGGCCTGAACAGGGACAACATCTCCGACGCCCTGAGGGAAACCGGCGCGCGCGGCATCGATGTGTCGTCCGGCGTGGAGAGTGCTCCGGGCGTCAAGGATCTGAACAAGATGGACGAGTTTTTTGCCGCGGTCGAAGGCGCTTCGATCCGCGAGCCGGCATCAGGGAGCGCAGCGTGAACGAGTCACCCAAGCCCAATTCCTTCCGGGAAGGTCCCGACGAGGACGGTCGTTTCGGTATTTTCGGCGGACGTTTCGTCGCCGAGACCTTGATGCCTTTGATCCTGGACCTGCAGGCGGAATGGGAAAAGGCCAAGACCGATCCCGAATTCCAGGCTGAGCTGAAGTCTCTGGGCGCTCATTACATCGGCCGCCCGAGCCCGCTCTATTTCGCCGAGCGCCTGACCGAACATCTCGGCGGCGCCAAGATCTATTTCAAGCGGGAAGAGCTCAACCATACGGGCTCCCACAAGATCAATAACTGCATCGGCCAGATCCTGCTCGCCAAGCGCATGGGCAAGACCCGCATCATCGCGGAAACCGGCGCCGGCCAGCATGGCGTTGCCTCCGCAACCGTCGCAGCCCGCTTCGGTTTCCCCTGCGTGGTCTACATGGGCGCGACCGACGTCAAGCGTCAGGCTCCGAACGTCTTCCGCATGAAGCTGCTCGGTGCCGAGGTGAAGCCGGTAACCGCCGGCGTCGGTACGTTGAAGGATGCCATGAACGAGGCATTGCGTGACTGGGTCACCAATGTCGAAGATACCTATTACCTGATCGGTACGGCTGCCGGTCCGCATCCCTATCCGGAAATGGTGCGCGAGTTCCAGGCCGTGATCGGCCGCGAGGCCCGCGAGCAGATGCTCGAAGCCGAAGGCAAGCTGCCTGACCTCGTGGTCGCGGCTGTCGGCGGCGGCTCCAACGCCATCGGCATCTTCCACCCGTTCCTCGACGACAAGGACGTGAAGATCGTCGGCGTCGAAGCGGGTGGCAAGGGCCTTTCCGGCGACGAGCACTGTGCATCCATCACCGCCGGTTCGCCGGGCGTCCTGCATGGCAACCGCACCTACCTCCTGCAGGATGCGGACGGACAGATCAAGGAAGGCCACTCGATTTCCGCCGGTCTCGACTATCCGGGCATCGGCCCTGAACATGCCTGGCTGAGCGATATCGGCCGGGTCGAATATGTGCCGATCATGGATGACGAGGCGCTGGAAGCCTTCCAGCTCCTGACGAAGCTCGAAGGCATCATTCCGGCGCTCGAGCCGTCCCATGCCGTGGCCGAGGTCATCAAGCGCGCCCCGAAGATGGGCAAGGACGAGATCATCCTGCTGAACCTTTCCGGTCGCGGCGACAAGGATATCTTCACCGTCGGCAACATCCTCGGCATGGAGCTCTGAAATGACCGCACGCATGGACAAACGCTTCGCCGATCTCAAGGCGGAAGGTCGCCCCGCGCTGATCACCTATTTCATGGGCGGCGATCCGGATTACGAAACGTCGCTGGCGATCATGAAGGCTTTGCCGGAAGCCGGCGCCGACGTCATCGAACTCGGCATGCCCTTTTCCGACCCGATGGCCGATGGTCCGGCGATCCAGGTTGCCGGTCAGCGCGCGCTGAAATCCGGCCAGACGCTCAAGAAGACGCTGGAACTCGCCCGCGAATTCCGCAAGGGCGATCAGGCGACCCCGATCGTCATGATGGGCTACTACAATCCGATCTACGTCTTCGGCGTCGAGCGCTTCCTCGACGAAGCGCTGGAAGCCGGTATCGACGGACTGATCGTGGTCGATCTTCCGCGCGAGATGGATGACGAACTCTGCCTTCCGGCCCGCAAGCGGGACATCAACTTCATTCGCCTCGCCACGCCGACGACGGATGAAAAGCGCCTGCCGGCGGTTCTGCAGAACACGTCCGGTTTCGTCTATTACGTCTCGATGACCGGTATCACCGGCTCGGCGTTGCCGGATCCGTCGAAAGTTTCCAGCGCCGTCCAGCGTATCAAGGAACATACTGACCTGCCTGTCTGCGTCGGCTTCGGCGTCAAGACGGCGGAACATGCGCGCCTGATCGGTGCGAATGCCGACGGCGTTGTCGTCGGGACGGCAATCGTCAACCAGGTTGCCAACAATCTGACGCCTGCCGGGGAGGCAACTGCCGATACCGTGCAGGCCGTCGTGACCTTCGTAAGCGGCCTTGCCGGCGGCGTGCGTTCCGCGCGCCTTGCCGCTGCCGAATAATCTTCCGATATTGGCTTTTTCAGTCAGGAGTTAGTCAGTTGAACTGGATCACCAACTATGTGCGGCCTCGGATCAATTCCATGCTTGGCCGCAGGGAAGTTCCGGAAAATCTCTGGATCAAGTGCCCCGAAACCGGCGAGATGGTCTTTCACAAGGACCTCGAGGAAAACAAGTGGGTCATTCCCGCTTCCGGCTATCACATGAAGATGCCGGCCAAAGCCCGTCTGCTCGATCTCTTCGACGACGGAAAATACGAGGCGCTGCCCCAGCCGAAGGTCGCTCAGGATCCGCTGAAGTTCCGCGATTCCAAGAAATATACCGACCGCCTGAAGGACAGCCGCACCAAGACCGAGCAGGAAGACACGATCCTCGCCGGCGTCGGCACCGTCGAAGGCCTCAAGCTGGTCGCCGTCGTGCATGAGTTCAACTTCATGGGCGGCTCGCTCGGCATTGCCGCCGGCGAGGCGATCGTCAAGGCGTTCGAACGTGCACTGGCTGAAAAGTGCCCGCTGGTCATGTTCCCGGCATCGGGCGGTGCCCGCATGCAGGAAGGCATCCTGTCGCTCATGCAAATGCCGCGCACCACCGTCATGCTCGACATGCTGAAGGAAGCCGGCCTGCCTTACATCGTCGTGTTGACCAACCCGACCACGGGTGGCGTCACCGCGTCCTACGCCATGCTGGGCGATCTTCACATCGCTGAGCCCGGCGCGGAAATCTGCTTCGCCGGTAAGCGCGTCATCGAGCAGACCATCCGCGAAAAGCTGCCGGAAGGCTTCCAGACTTCGGAATACCTGCTGGATCACGGTATGATCGACATGGTCGTCAAGCGTCACGATATTCCGTCGCTGCTGGCGCGTGTCCTGAAGATCATGCTGAAGCGCCCGGCCAATACCGACATTGCCCCGGAAACACTCCCGGCTGTCGCGGAAAAGCCGGCGGCCTGAACGACAGAGCAATTCCAGCAAAAGTGCGCAGCGGTTTTGCGCCCGGAATTGCGTCAAAACAAAGAGATAGAGCATCGAAGGCGATTCCATTTTCACCTGTGATGGTCTTGCACCGAGCCGAAGCTGCGGAATCGAAATATCATGACTGAGCCCGCCTTCAGTGAGGCAGAACAGGTAATCGACAAGCTCATGGGATTGCATCCCAAGGGCTTCGATCTTTCTTTGAACCGTATTCGCCGGTTGCTCGAAATCCTCGGCAATCCGCACCTGCGGCTTCCTCCGGTCATCCACGTCGCCGGAACCAACGGCAAGGGTTCGGTCACGGCTTTCTGCCGCGCGCTTCTGGAAGCGCAGGGTCTGAGCGTGCACGTCCATACGTCGCCGCATCTGGTGCATTGGCACGAGCGTTACCGCATCGGATCCAAGGGCGGGCAGGGCCAGCTCGTGGACGATGCCGATTTCGCCGATGCTCTGCGCCGCGTCGCCGAAGCCAATGGCGGCCAGCAGATCACGGTGTTCGAGATCCTGACGGCGGTCACCTTCCTGCTGTTTTCCGAAAAGCCGGCGGATGTGGCGATCATCGAGGTCGGTCTCGGCGGCCGTTTCGATGCGACCAACGTCATCGAAAAGCCGGCCGTCTCGGTCATCATGCCGATCTCGCTCGACCATCAGCCCTATCTCGGCGACCGCGTCGAACTGATCGCCGCCGAAAAGGCCGGCATCATGAAGCGTGGGCTTCCGGTGGTGATCGGCCATCAGGAATATGAATCCGCCCGTGACGTGCTGGTGACGACGGCCGAGCGGCTGGGCTGTCCGCACGTCGTCTACGGACAGGATTTCTCCGCCCATGAGGAATTCGGCCGTCTCGTCTACCAGGACGAATTCGGCCTGATGGACCTTTCCCTTCCGCGATTGCCGGGGCGTCACCAGTTCGCCAATGCGGCGGCTGCAATCCGCGCCGTCAAGGCTGCCGGTTTTCCGATGACCGAGGCCATCGCGGAAAAGGCGATGACCAGCGTCGAATGGCCCGGTCGTCTGCAGCGCATGACGGAAGGCCGGCTGATGACCCAAGCGCCCGAAGGGGCGGAGATCTGGGTGGATGGCGGACACAATCCCGGTGCCGGCGAAGTCATTGCCGAAGCCATGGCCGGCTTCGAGGAACGCCAGTCCCGGCCGCTCTATCTCGTCACCGGCATGATCAACACCAAGGACCCGGTCGGTTACTTCCGGGCCTTTGCCGATATCGCCCAGCACGTCTACACGGTGCCGATCCGCGGTACGGATGCGGCAATCGACCCCGTCGTGCTCGCTCATGCCGCCTTCGATGCCGGATTGGTCGCTTCACCGGTTTCTACCGTTGCCGAAGCGCTGGAAGAAATCCGCGAGCAGGTCGACACGGATCTGCCGGCTCCGCGAATTCTGATCGGAGGATCGCTTTATCTCGTCGGCAATGTTCTTGCGGACAATGGCACTCCGCCCAAGTGACCATAATGGTCAAATGAAAAAAGCCCGGCATTGCCGGGCTTTTCTTTTGTTCTTTGACGAGCGGATCAGGCTGCGTTCGAAATCCAGCTTGCGAGCGCCGTCTTGGGAGCGGCGCCGACCTTGATGTCAGCCACTTCGCCGCCCTTGAACATGGCGAGCGTCGGGATCGAGCGAACGCCGAACTGGGCGGCCAGTTCCGGGTTTTCGTCGATGTTGAGCTTTGCGACCTTCACCTTGCCAGCCATTTCGGTGGCGATCTCTTCAAGGCTCGGAGCAATCATCTTGCACGGGCCGCACCATTCGGCCCAGAAATCGACGACCACCGGTTCTACGGAATTGAGAACTTCGGCCTGGAAATTGGAGTTATCGACTTTTACGGTAGCCATGGGGCTGCTCCTTCAGGGGTGCTTAAGTTGCAACATATCTGATGTCGGTGCCCGACATTTTCAATATCTTGTATCTCACGATGTCTTGAGCTCGGCAAGGGATTGCGACAGCAGTGTGTCGGGAAGTGTGACGACCGAACCGTTTTCAGTGTAGACGAGCAGGCATTCGAAATCCTTGCCCGGATAGAGCGGCCGCAGGATTTCCCGGTAGATCGCGAGCTGAGCGCGATGCGACAGTGGCACCTGCGACAGCGAGGCAGGAGGGGTGCGGTTGGTCTTGTAATCCACCAGAATGACGCGGTCGCCGGTCACTGCCATGCGGTCGATCCGGCCGGAAACGGCGCGTTCCTCGCCGTTCAGCACGAAGGTTCCCATAACCGAGACTTCGGCTTCACCGCGAGAGGAGTAGACCGGCTTGAGATCCGGGTTGTCGAGAACCGAAAGGATCGTGTCGAGCAGGCGTTCCCGCTCCTTCTGCGGCCAGAAGCGCGCAGCCCTTTCCACATAGCGTCTGGCAGCCGCGGGGCGTTCCGCCTCTGCAATCGCCGGGAGCGCCTGCAGCATGCGGTGAACGAGGCGGCCCTTCTGGAGCGCGATACCGGCCGATTCCTTCTCGCCGAACAGCGGCGAAGTCACCAGCGCGTCGTCCGTATCGTCGATGACGATCGTGCCGGCTCCCGAGGGGCTGAGCGGCCTCGGCAGGCTCGCCTGCGGCGGCAGTGGCCGAAGCAGCGCGTCAGGGAGGCTTTCGCTCGGCGTCTCGACCGAACCTTCCGCGCCTTGAGGAAATGCGGTCTCGCTGCCCGGCAGACGCCAGGAAAGACCCTCCCACTCGCCATCCGGGCCGTTGAACGCGACCTCGCGGCAATGGGCTTCGTCGCCACGCAGCGCGCTTTCGATCATCCGGTGCCAGATGTCGCCGGGATCCTGCACGCCGCGGTAGCCGCAGACGATCAGGCGGTCCGCGGCCCGCGTCATCGCCACATAGAGGAGACGCCGGTATTCTTCTTCCGCGAGCTGCTTGCGACGGTCGGTATCGGCGGCGACAAGCGAGTTGCCCAGCGCCTTGACCGGCACCCAGACAGGCAGGGCCGGCAGGGTCTCGTCGGTCTCGATCAGCCGGAATTTGGCGAGGTGGCTGTGATTGAAGGATTTCGATCCGCCATCGACCAGAAAGACCACCGGCGCTTCAAGACCCTTGGAGGCATGCACGGTCATGATGCGGACTTCGTCGCGATCCTTGTCCTGTTCGCGCTTGACCTCTGGTCCTTCCATTTCAAGCGTCGAGACGAAGGCCTGAAGTCCCGGCAGTCCGGCAGTCTCGAAGGACAGCGCGAAGGTCAGGAATTCGTCGAGAATATCGCTGACCTCGCTGCCGAGGCGGCCGAGATAGGCACGGCGTCCGCCATGGGGACCGAGCACGCGGGCATAGAAATCATGCACCGGCATGTTCTGCGACAGCAGGCGGAATTCGCCAAGGCGTTTCGCGGTCGATTCCCATATGGAGCCCGGCTCCGCACACACCGCCAGCATGTGTTCCCAGAGACCCTGCCCTTCCGGGCGACGAGCCGCAAGCTCGAACAACTCGTCTTCGCTGTGGTTGAACAGGGGGCATTTGAGAAGCGCCGCTAGCGAAAGATCGTCTGCCGGCAGCAGCGCGAAGCGCCCGAGCGCAAGGAGGTCCTGCACGGCGATATGGGAGGTGAGTTTCAGCCGGTCGGCGCCGGCGACGGGGATATTGTCGAGCCGTTTCAGTGCACGCGTCAGCGCATTGACGAAGCTGTCGCGCTTGCGCACCAGAACGAGGATATCGCCGGCGCGGATCGGCCGTTCCTTGCCCTTTTCGATGATGGTCTGCCGGCCGATCATCTGGTCGATCACGGAGGCGATCCGGCGGGCCAGTATGGCGGATGGCGCGCTTTCCGGCGTCGCGTCGAAAGGTGCCGTCCAGTCCTCGCTCTTTTCATTGGCCTCGGCGACGATCATCGACCAGAGATCGACGGCGCCCGGATGGCCGCTGCGGCTCGACATGTGCACGACGGGATCGCCGGCAGCGCTGAGGCCACGGATATTCTCCTCGACCGAAAACACCTGATCGACCGCGGCGAGAACCGTGGAGGTGGAACGGAAGGAAAGCGGCAGCCTGACGGAGCTGAACAATTGCCCGCCCCGGTCCACTTCGCGCGCGGTCTGGTTTGCTTCCTGCGAGAAACGTTCCGGCCGGGCGCCCTGGAAGGAGTAGATCGACTGCTTCTCGTCGCCCACCGCAAAGAAGGTCCGCAACACGTCTCGCGCGCCGCTACCGGTGAAGAAGTCGCCGCGCAGCGAGCGGATGACCGACCATTGCAGCGGACTGGTATCCTGCGCCTCGTCCACAAGGATATGGTCGATGCCCTGATCCAGCTTGTAATGCACCCACGGGCCGGCATCGCTGCGGATCAGCAGTTCGGCTGCGCGCGCGATCAGATCTTCGAAATCGAGCTGGCTGCGTTTCTTCTTGAGCTCCTCGTAATCGGCGTCGAACCGCAAGGCCAGGGTCAGGGCTGCCTTCGTCGCCGTATACATGCGGAAGATCTGCAGCCGGTCGCGGCAGGCGAGTACATGCTCGCGCGCGGCGATCACCGCATCCTTCAGTTCCGGTGCCGCCTTGTTCATCGCAGCCGCGATCAGTGAACTGTCGGCCTTCGGTGTTTCGGATGCGGTAAGGAAAGCCGAATCGAGCATGCGGGCGCGTTCGAGCGGGGCGTCGGTCTGGCGGACTATTGAAAGTGCATCGGCAACGGCCTTGACCTTCTCGCCGCCCTTTTCTTCGGCAAGGCGGATGTAGAGCGCCAGCATCCCGCCGTTCAGCCCCGCCAGCGGCCAGTATTCGTCTGCAAGCGAAGCTTCCGAGGCATCGTCGGAGAGGCCGAAGCCGCGTTTGAGTGTCTGGTCGATGCCGCCGAAACGTTCCGAGGCGCGGGAGAACTGCCGGATGGCATGACGGTTGGCGACGACTTCGCCCAGCAGTGCTTCAAGACCGCTCTCGTCCGAAATGCCAAGGACATCGGCAAAGGCTGCGGCGAGATCGGCATCTTCCTCCGAAGACGTTGCGGTCAGAAGCAGGCGCTTTGCTTCGGCCAGAACCGCGACGGAGGCCCGGTCATCGAGAACGTTGAAATGACCGGCGACATTGGCCTCCAGCGGAAACTGGTGCAGCAGCGCTTCGCAGAAGGCGTGGATCGTCTGGATCTTCAGCCCACCCGGTGTCTCCAGCGCCTTGGCGAACAGCCGGCGTGCATCCGCAAGTTTCTGCCTGTCAGGCCGTTGCCGTTCGATGTCGTAGATGCGGTCGGATAGCGCTTCGTCGGATAGCGTTGCCCAGTCGGACAGGCGTGCGAAGACGCGGTTCGACATCTCCGAGGCCGCGGCCTTGGTGTAGGTCAGGCAGAGAATGGAGGAAGGACGCGCGCCGCCGAGCAGCAGTCGGATGACGCGCTGCGTCAGCACATGGGTCTTGCCGGAGCCGGCATTGGCCGACACCCAGGCGGAGCGCTCAGGATCCGAGGCAAGCGACTGCTGCATCGTCGTCCAGTCGAGCCAGGTACGGGGATCGTCTCCCGTCGGCAGCGCAAGCGGATCACTCGTCATTGCCGGTCTCCTCGCGATCCGCGGTCGACCATTCGGCAACCCGGGCCAGATGATCGTATTCGCCGCCGAAATCGTTCTGCTGCGCCGGTATGAGCCGCGAAACGAAGCCGCGCTCGCCCGCCTGCAGGGCCGCGACGAAACGGCCGAGTTCGGCGACCGATTGCGCCGCAAGATCGAGCGAAGACTTCTTGTTGTCGCTGCGTCCGGTGAGTTCGTTGTTCACCTGATCGGTCTGGAAGCGGTCGCCGGGCCGCAACCGGACATAGATGAGGTTTTCGGGATGAAGCCGGCCAGCGTCGCGGAATGCTCCTTCCATAAGGGCCGCGGCCTCCAGCGCGAGTTGAGGGTCGAGCAGGCTGCGCGCCTGCGCGGGACTTGGGTTGAGACCCGTCTTGTAGTCGATGATATCGGCATGGCCGCCGCCCTTGATGTCGATCCGGTCGGCAACGCCGGTCAGGCGAATGCCGACGGGCGCCAGATCGACGCCGCCACGAGCCTCGGTCAGGGTCTGGCGGATTTCGGGCCGGCGCTTGCCTTCCCAGCGAAGGAAGGCGTCTCCGACCGCCCTGAACCGCTGCCGCCAGACGATGTCGATATGGGTGGGAAGACCCTGTTCGTCGAACAGCCGGTCGGTGATCGCGCGCATCGCGGCGGCACCGGCCGGTGTCAACGGATCGTGACCCTCGCTGACGAAGCGTTCGATGATCTTGTGATAGAGCGTGCCGCGCTCGGCAGCACCCGGATCCTGATTGAATGGATCGACGGGATCGAGCCGCAGGATGCGGCGGGCATAGATGGAATAGGGATCGCGGCGAAAGCGGCCGACCTCGCTGAACGAATAGCTGCGCGGCTGAAGCTCGGCCGGCGGCTTTGGCGCGGGCCGTTGTGCCAGCGGCTGGCTCTCACCCTTGTCGAGCAGTTCGACATAGTGGCGAAAGATATCGCCGCGCTCCTTTAGCCGGCTCTCGAAATCGCCGCCGCCAAGTGCAAGGAGGCGCTGCAGCCAGCGGGAAGCAACGGTCGGAGCGGAGCCCTGACGAAGCGCGCGCGAGAAGATCAGCTGGCGCGTGCCGCAGGCCATCTCGAAATCGTGGGCGAGCTGGCCGATACGTTTTTCCGGCGGCTCCAGCCCGATCTCCGTCTTCATCATGCGCGACAGGAACGGATTGTTGGTGGTCTGGCCGGGCCACGAACCTTCGTTCAGCCCGCCGATGATGACGGTATCGACATTCTGCAGACGGGCTTCCAGCGTCCCGAAGATGAAGACCCGCGGATGGCGCATCGCCTTAGGCTTGACCGCCACACCGGTCATCAGCGCCGCCATGATATCGATCCACTGGGGACCATCTGCCTCGATCTGTCCGTCCGCGCTCATGATTTCCGCCAGCAGGTCGGCGAGCCTGTCGCCGGCCTCATCGGACCAGAGAAGCGAGAGGTCGCCCTTGTCGTCGCCGCAGACCGCTTCCAGCGTCCGTCCCGTTCGCTCGGCCCATTGGCCGACTGGAAGCCTGTCCGAAAGGCGCCGCTCGCCAATCTTCACCACAAGGGCCGAAACGAGCGGCTCGGCAGCCGCGGATATACGCGATGCGAGCTCTCCCGCGGCGTCGAGTGTTTCACGGGAAACGCCAATCCGCCATTGCGGTGGATGGCGATCAGTTGCCTGTTCCTCAAGCCGTTGCCGGAAGAGAACCGATAGCGTCGCAAGATCGACGGGCTGAACGCCGCCACGCAGCGCAATCGTCTCCAGCGCATCGGCAGCAGTCCGGTAAGTCTCCGCATCGAAGCCGAACCGGGCGAGCGGATGCTTGAGCAGCGAGACGATCGCCACGGGATCTCCCGGTCGCAGCGCTGCCTCGAGCAGAAGCTGGACCAGCATGCCCTGCGGCGTGGCGGTGAAGGGTGTGCCGGCCGAATCGTCGGCGATGATGCCGAAGCGTGCCAGTTCCGCCGTCACACGCCGCGCCAGCGTACGGTCCGGCGTAATCAGCGCCACCCGGCTTTCACTGCCCTCACGCTGCTTTTCGAGACCGAGCCGGAGCGCGATGGCGATGGCGGTTGCCTCTTCACGCTCGTTTGATGCCTCGATGAGACCGACATCGGCGAAGGCAGCTTCCATTCGCGCGGTGCCGAAATCGTCGCGCCAGGTTTTCCAGCCGTCCGTTGCGCCCGCAGGTGCCATCGCCCGCGACAATACCTCGGCGCGATCCGCAAGGTCGGAAGGTGCCTCCGCAAGCGTTTCGACATCCCGGCGCTCGACGCGCATGCGCCGAAGCAAATGAAAGAGACCGTATTGCGGATGGCCGCGCGAGGCGGGATCGGAGATGCGTTCCGCTGCAAGCCCGATCCGCGTCCAGTCATCGTCCGGCATGCTCGTATCGAGGCCCGGCAGGACCACCGTTCCTTCGGGACGGGCGGCGATGGCGGCGATAAGGTCGGCCGCCGCGGGAATGGAACCGGTGGAACCCGCAACGATGACCGGGTCGCTGGACGTCAAGCGGGAAAGCCGCTCCGCCTCGCCACGCAACACGGCGTCGCGGTGCCGTGCCGGCGAGGAGCGGGTCAATTCCTCCAGGCGTGCGGGCCAGAACTGGGTGGCGATACCCAGGAATTCCGTTGTGAGCTGCCACCATGTGGCGAAATTCGACGTGTCGAGTGTCTTGAGCGACGCCCAGTCGCAGCCTTCCGTTTCCGCCGCATCGATCAGTTCCGTCAGCGCCCGGGCGAGCCAGATGGCGTCCGCCGGACTTGCCGGCGCGACCAGTGGCGTGTCGGAATGAATGCTGCGCACCACGTTCGGCAACTGGTTGCGCCACGCAAGGATGAGGCGGGCCAGTTCGAGCAGCATGACGATGCCGCTGACCGGTGGGGCGAGGTCGAGCAGGAAAGGCGCATCTTCCTCGAAGAAACCGCTGTCGTCATCGGTTTCGCCAAGCGGCCGGATCACCGGCAGAATGGCCGAGCGTCCCCCAAGCAATTCCACGAATTCCGAACGCAGCACACGGGCGGCACGCCGGGTCGGCACGAGGATGGTCACTCTCGCCAGCGAAAGCGGGTCCTGCGGATCATATCGATATCCGGGTGCGAGCCTCCCATCAAGGAGCGATGCCGCAAGCTCCCTCAGGAAGGACAGACCTGCAGGGATGGTCAGGACACGCGGTTGATGAGGCCGCATGGCGTCATGCCCCGCCGGAGAGGCGCCGGATGACCTTCTCGGCCTCGTCGAGCGCCTCGGGGGTTCCAACCGTCATCCAGTGACCAACCATTTCGAAACCCGCCAGACGGCCCTTTGCTATGGCCCGGTCGAAATAGATGTTGAGGTTGAAGGCATCCTCGGGCGCATCGTCGAGAAGCGAGGGCTGCATGGCGATTGCGCCTGCATAAACCACAGGTTTCGGCAGCTCGTCGGAATATCGCACAAGGCGGCCGTCCTCGCCGAGCGAGAAGTCCTTCTTGCCGTTATGCCCCGTGGTGTTCTCCATGGGCACGCAGAGAAGCGCCATGTCCATGCTGCCGGGATCGAAGAAGCGCGCGAGACGGCGCAGATTGGAAGCTTCGCCTGTTTCGTCTTGCAGCCAGAAAAGATCGGCATTCATCACATAGACGGGAGAGCGATCGAGAAGCTTCAACCCCTTGGCCAGCCCGCCGCCCGAATTCATCAGCCTGTCGCGTTCGTCGGAGATGACGATCTCGAGCTTTTCATAGCGGGACAGATGCTCGACCATCTGGTCGGCAAGATAGTGCACGTTGACGACGGCCCGCTCCACGCCGGCATCGGCCAGCGAATCGAGCACATAGTCGATCATCGGCTTGCCGCCGACAGGCACCAGAGGCTTCGGGATCGTATTCGTGATCGGCCGCAGCCGGGCTCCGAGCCCCGCTGCCAGCACCATCGCCTGGGTGATCTTCATGGCAAGCCGCTACGCTGATTAGAGTTTGTCAGGGAAAAGTGGATACCGGTTTTCCCGAAAAGACAAACGAAAACAAAAGAATTCAGAGTGTGTCAGGTTCAGTATGAACCTGACACACTCTAGACCGAGCCGATCCCAACCCGTGTGCACCAGTCGCGCAAGGGGGCGAGAGCCTCATGTTCGAAGGCGACGGACAGATGCCACAGGGTTCTCGGCATATGCTTCATATAGCCCGGCTTGCCGTCGCGTTGAAGAAGGCGGATCCACAAACCGTTCAGCTTGCAGGCCCGCTGCGCCGACATGATCGCCCAGCTCTTGAGGAAATTCGCCTCATCGAAGGCCGGGTTCTTCCGGCGCAGCGAAAGGTAGTCTTCCATCAGCCGCTCGACGAGAGGCCGCTCGACGGTAACGCGGGCGTCCTGAACGATGGAGACGAGATCGTAGGCCGTCGGCCCGATCATGGCATCCTGAAAGTCGAGAAGGCCGATCCGGTCGCTTGCCTGCCTGTCTCCGCGCCAGATGATGTTGGGCGAATGGAAGTCCCTGAGAACCAGCGACTTCTCCGCATCCACAAGCGCATCGATCAGCCCGTCCCAGATCGCCAGATATTCCGTCCGTTCTTCCGTCGTCGCAGGCTTGCCGTCGCGTTTCCACGGAAGGTGCCAGTCGATCAGAAGCTCCGCTTCCATTTTCATGGCGGTGCGGTCGTAGTCGGGAATGCGATGCACCAGCCCGCCATTGAAGGCGATTTCGCGGGGGAAGGATATCTCGTGCAGGGCGGCGAGGCATTCGACGCTCGCCTGATAACGTTCCGGTATCGGAACCCCGTTGCGGTCGAGAACGGTTTCCGGGCCGAAGTCTTCAATCAGCAGAATGCCGTTGTCGCAATCGCTTTCGTAGATTTCCGGGGCGGCGAAACCCTTGTCCCGCAGGGCGCCGGCGATGGCGACGAAGGGATAGACGTCCTCCGCCAGATGCACGATCTGCGAATAGGGCTTGCCATCGCGGATCGGCGGACCATCCGGCTGGCGCGGCGAATCCATCAGGATCTTTCGCGGCCCTTCTGCCGGGTAGATATATTCATAGGCGCGCGTGGAGGCGTCGCCCGTCAGGTGTCGGCGACGCGCGCCGGCCAGACCGTGGCTGTCGAGGAAGCCCCTGATGGACAGCACCCGCGAGATTCTTGCGAGTTTGGTGCCCTCGGCCTCGATGATGATCTGTCGGCCGCCGCTGGCCTCGAAGGCAAAACGGATATCGATCCGGCGGGCGGGCAGGGCGCTTCCCGCCTTTTCCGGCCATTCCACCAGACACACCCCGTCTTTCAGGGCGTCCTCGAAACCGAGTTCGTCCAGTTCGCCGGGATCGCTGAGCCGGTATAAATCGAAATGCGCGACCGGAAGGCGAAGATCGTAATTCTGCACCAGCGTGAAGGTCGGGCTCGGAACCTCGAGTTCGCTGTCATCGGCCATGGCCCTGAGCAGGGCGCGGCAAAGCGTCGACTTGCCCGCGCCAAGGTCGCCCCAGAGTGCCACGCAGTCGCCGGGCTTCAGGGCAAGCGCGAAATCTTCGCCAAGTTGCTGGGTGGCTGCTTCGGAGGGCAGGAAGAGAGAAATACTGTTCTGGCTGTCGGTCATTCTGCGGCAACGGATTGGGGCATGACGGCTGTCGGTATACGGCACGCAACAGTCGTACCGCGCCCGGGCGTGCTGTCAATGGAGACCTGGCCGTTGTGGAGGTTGACGAAGCTTTCCACGATGGAAAGACCGAGGCCCGCGCCGCTGCGCCGGCCGCCCTTGCCGTTGGTGGAGAAGCGGTTGAACACCGTCGCCAGCATGTCCGGCGTCATGCCGCAGCCATTGTCGTGAACGGTGAAGACGAAATCGCTGTCTTCCCGCCAGCACTTCATTTCCACGGCCGATCCTTCCGGCGCGAAATTGACGGCGTTGGTGAGGATCTTGATGAGGATCTGCTTCAGTCGCTGCTGGTCGGCGACGATGTGGCCGAGCTGGGCCGCTGCCGCGATCTCCAGCGTCACATTGCCTTCCTGTAGGCGGTCGGTCATCTGCATTGACACGTCGTCGAGCAGGTCGTTGAGATCGATATCGGAATAATCGAGCCGCATGATGCCGGCATCGACCGTCGCCAGATCGAGAATGTCGTTGACGATGGTCAGCAGCACCGAAGACGAGGTCGAGATATGGTCGATATATTCAGCCTGCCGGTCATTGAGCGAGCCGATCGCCGGCGTCTTGAGAAGGTCGGTAAAGCCGATGATGTTGGTCAGCGGAGAACGCAGTTCGTAAGAGACGTGCTGCACGAAATCGTTCTTCAGCTCGTCCGCCTTGCGCAGTGCTTCGTTCTTTTCCTTCAGCGCCCGTTCTGCCCTGACGCTGTCGGTGATGTTGACGAAGGTCAGCATAGTCTGGGCGTTCGGCAGCGGCGTTACCGCATAGTCGAGCACGAGGCCGGAATAGAGTTCCAGCGTGCCCTGGCTGGAGGGACGCTCGTCCTCGAAGCTAGTGATGATCTTGCTGAAACCCTTCCAGCCGTCCGGCTTGTCGTAGGAAGGCGCGCAGGCCGTTTCGATGGCGCGGATATGGGTCCCATGCCGCGCCTCGGCTTCCGTGATGCCCCAGAGCGCCCGGAATGCCGGATTGGAAAGCTGGATGCGGCCATCCGGGCCGAACACAGCAACACCTTCGGAAAGGTGATCGATGGTTTCGCCCTGAACACGCAGCAGCGTATTGTAGCGCGTTTCCAGGTCGACCTGTTCGGTCAGGTTTTCGAAGACCCAGGTGGCGCCGCCCTGCGGATGCGCCGAGGCGATGACGCGAAGCGTCTGGCCGTTCGGCAGGTGCCAGAGTTCCGTCTGCGTATCGAGCGAACGGTAGACCGCAAGCGTATTTTCCTTCCAGGCCTTCCAGCTCAGCTGTTCCGGCAGCTTGTGCGCCGAACGCAGCCTGTCGAGCAGTTCCGCGTGGTCGGGCCGGGCTTCGAGGAACGCATGGTCGAGTTCCCAGAGCTGCACGAAGGCCTGGTTGAAGAATTGAAGACGCCGGTCGCCGTCGAAGATCGCAACTGGCGTCGCCAGATGATCGAGCGTTTCCGCATGGCTCTTCAGCGTGCGCTTCAGTTCCTCGCGAAGTGCTTCCTTCTGGGAAACGTCGATGGCCATGCCGCAGGAGCCCGCGGGACCGCGCACATCGACCACGTCGAAGAAGGTCCTGTTGCCCCTGACGGCCGTGGAGACGGTGTCGTGGAACGGGGATTCCGGGGTGACGCTTGCCTTGATCTTCTCGCGGGTCAGGCTGGTCAGAACCTCGCGGCTTTCGCGCACGGCCTGATCGGGAGAGCCGGCCTCGACCGCTTCGCTATAGGCATGGTTGACCCAGAGCAGCCGGCCGTCGGCGTCCCTTTGCCATACGGGCTGTTCGATGGCGTCGAGCAGCGCTTCGAAGGTGGCGATGGAGGTCTTCAGACGGTTGCGTTCGATCTTCAGCTCGGCAAGCTCGGCGCGCAGGTTGTTAAGGGCGACGAAATGGGCGAAGGCGCGTCCGCCGGAAAGCCGGCCCTGTACCTCCAGCACTTCTCCGCGCTGGGTCTCGACGATGAGATCGAAGCTGTTGGCGTCGAAGCGAAGCTTCTCGATCGCCTTTTCAAGCTCGCCCGCTGACGACGGCTTCAGCCATCGGCCGAAGGCGAGGAAATCGCTGTCTGCCGGCGGAGCGCCGGTCTCGACCGGCAGCTGTCCGAGGAATTCCGGCCGGTTCTGTCCGTCCCAGATGACGATCCGGCGGTTCTTGTCGGCAATCAGCGCCTGGTAGCGCGAAATCTGCTGGTTGGCCTCGGACAGTGCGGAACGCATGTCCGCGCCCTCATTTTCCAGGCGCGCGCGCTGTCGGATCAGCCAGACGGCCGAAACGAGTGCTGCGGAGAGAATGCCGATGACGAGGGAATAGCCGACGGCTTCCACGGAGGTAAAAAGGCGCTCGGCCGGTGCCGCTGCCGCCTGCGCTCGGGCAAGCCCCGGTACGATCAGTCCCGTGAGCGCAGTGGCGCCCATGCAGACCGACCAGATCTGCAGAAGCTGGTATCGCTTGCGTCCCCGCGACGCCTTTGCAGGGCGCAGTTCTGCTTCGCCATGAGCCTGCTTCCTCGCCTGCCCGAAGCCGCTCAGGCCAAGGCGGGCAACCGTTTCCCGCGCGAGCGGGCCGCTATCATTTACCGACATATTCGGTCTGTCTCCGTCCTATGTGCCGCATTGCCGACAAGACATCCCATTTCGCATCGCGCCGTCCGGCCGCGCCACGAATCAAGTTCTAAAACAATACTGCCTAAGGGAATCTCCGGGAAGGCCGGAGGCCAAAAAAGAGGCCGCGCCCTTTGTCAAGGACGCGGCCACTATATCTTGTGGATAGATTGTTGGCTAATTAATAGCGATAGTGTTCGGCCTTGAACGGACCAGCCTTTTCGACGCCGATATAGCTTGCCTGATCTTCAGACAGTTCGGTGAGCTTCACGCCGAGCTTTTCGAGATGCAGGCGCGCGACCTTCTCGTCGAGGTGCTTCGGCAGGATGTAGACGTCGTTCTTGTATTCGCCTGGCTTGGTGAAGAGCTCGATCTGGGCAAGCACCTGGTTGGTGAACGAAGCCGACATCACGAAGGACGGATGGCCGGTTGCGTTGCCGAGGTTGAGCAGGCGGCCTTCCGAAAGAAGGATCATGCGGTTGCCCTTGGCGAACTCGATGATATCGACCTGCGGCTTGACGTTGGTCCACTTCAGGTTACGCAACGCGGCAACCTGGATTTCGTTGTCGAAGTGACCGATGTTGCCGACGATCGCCATGTCCTTCATCTCGCGCATGTGCTCGATGCGGATAACGTCGCGGTTGCCGGTGGTGGTGATGAAGATGTCGGCCGAGGAGACGACGTCTTCCAGCGTCACGACTTCGAAGCCGTCCATGGCAGCCTGCAGGGCGCAGATCGGGTCGATTTCGGTGACCTTCACGCGGGCGCCGGCGCCGCGGAGCGAAGCAGCCGAACCCTTGCCGACGTCGCCATAACCGCAGACCACGGCGACCTTGCCGGCCATCATGACGTCGGTGCCGCGGCGGATGCCGTCGACCAGCGATTCCTTGCAGCCATACTTGTTGTCGAACTTCGACTTGGTGACCGAGTCGTTGACGTTGATGGCCGGGAAGGGCAGGAGGCCCTTCTTGCTGAGTTCATAGAGGCGATGAACGCCGGTTGTGGTTTCTTCGGTGACGCCCTTGATCGCGTCGCGCTGCTTGGTGAACCAGCCCGGGGAAGCCTTGAGGCGCTTCTTGATCTGGGCGATGAGGATTTCTTCCTCTTCCGAACCCGGGTTCGACAGCACGTCCTCGCCGGCTTCGGCGCGTGCGCCGAGCAGGATGTACATGGTGGCATCGCCGCCATCGTCGAGGATCATGTTGGAAACGCCGCCATCGGTCCACTGGAAGATCTGGTCGGTATACTGCCAGTAGTCCTCGAGCGACTCGCCCTTGATCGCGAAGACCGGAATGCCGGCAGCGGCAATCGCCGATGCAGCATGGTCCTGGGTCGAGAAGATGTTGCAGGAAGCCCAGCGCACTTCGGCGCCGAGCGCCACCAGGGTTTCGATCAGCACGGCGGTCTGGATCGTCATGTGCAGCGAACCGCTGATGCGGGCACCCTTCAGCGGCTTGCTTTCACCGAACTCGGAACGGCATGCCATGAGGCCCGGCATTTCGGTCTCGGCGATGTTGATTTCCTTGCGTCCGAAATCGGCGAGGCCGATGTCGGCGACGTCGTAGTCCTTGTGTGTGCTCATGAATCTCTCCGGCTGAAACGAGGTCTGTGTTCAGTCTTTTCAATGGACGCGCACGTCCATACGTGCCCGATCATCGCATTGAACGGGTCTCCGGGAGAGCATCTAGCAGGGAATGGCGCCTGAGGCAACAGGATATAAAGAAGTCTTTATGTCTTTATATGTCTACTGAAATACTAGGCTTCCTCGCCGAACTTGTCGCCGACGAGGTGGGTGAGGGCGTTGAGCACGACTTCGGCGTCGGTGCCGGTGGCCGTGACGAGGATGCTGCAGCCCGGGCTTGCGGCCAGCATCATCAGACCCATGATCGAGGTACCGCCGACCGTCGTTCCGTCCTTGGTGACGTGAACGATCGCGTCGAAACCGCTGACGGTCTGGACGAACTTGGCGGAAGCACGGGCATGCAGGCCGCGCTTGTTGGTGATCAGCATTTCTCGGGAGAGTGACATGGTGACTGCTCTCCGGCCGGTTACTTGCCGCTCAGCACGCGGCTGGCGACATTGATGTACTTGCGGCCGGCTTCCGATGCATCGACCAGCGCCTTTTCCATGTCGTTGTCGCCCCGTACCCCGGCGAGCTTGATCAGCATCGGCAGGTTGACGCCTGCGATGACCTCGATGCGACCGCTGTTCATCACGGAGATCGCGAGGTTGGACGGGGTGCCGCCGAACATGTCGGTCAGGATGATGACGCCGTGCCCGTCATCGGCGCGCATGACGGCGTCGAGGATATCCTGCCGACGCTGGTCCATGTCGTCCTCTGGACCGATCGACACCGTTTCGATGAATTTCTGGGGGCCAACCACATGTTCCACTGCGTGATGAAACTCTTCAGCCAGCTTGCCATGAGTGACAAGCACTAGTCCGATCATACTTCTACTGCCCCCTTGCCTGCGCAAACAGCCGGCCAGATACCCTAACGTTCAAGCCGCGTCCATCGGTGGGACGCCATCTTGGCGATGAAAAACGGAAGTTCAAGCGCAAACTGCGATGCCTCATGTTGGGCGGGCGGCGACTTCAGCCGCAATCAGGGCCTTTATAAAGGCAAATGGCATGCGAGCGCCAGTGGGCACGCGCAGGGCCGGAAGCGTTATTTCGGCCGCAAGTGTCGCGGTTTCGCGTTCCGGCGGCAGCCTTTCTCCGCCTTGGATGGGCAGGATGGCATAGTGCAGCAGGGCATGCGGCACACTCTCGACCCTGACGATGCCGGCGTGGCGAAGCTCGATAAGACCCTTGATAGGCTCCGGTCGCCGGGCAAGGACGTAAGGGCCGCGCCTTGAGACGAAGACCTGATCGTCGGAAATCAGCGCCGCGAAATCGCCCGCGAGGCGGGCCTCCGCCATGCAGTCGAAGGCAAGGGCCGATTTGCCCGCACCTGAGAGACCGAGGAAGATCAGGCCGGTGGTCCCGACGACGATGGCCGTGCCGTGAACATTGCTCTCGGCCGGTCCACGCACAGTCATGGGGTGTTTTCCGCCGGCAGCGAAAGAATGAAGCGCGCGCCGCGCAGTCCGCCGCTTTCGGGATCGACGATGTTCTCGGCCCTCAGCGTGCCCCCATGAGCCTCGGCGATCTGCCGGCTGATCGACAGGCCGAGACCGGAATTCTGCCCGAAGCCCTCTCGTTCCGGACGGTCGGTATAGAATCGCTCGAAGATGCGGTCGATGTTTTCCGCCTGGATCCCGGGACCGTTGTCCTCCACCTGGATCAGGCAGCGTCCGCGGGTACGGGAAAGCCGCACGGTGATCTTGCCGCTGACATCGGGAACGAAGGAGCGGGCGTTCTCGATCAGGTTGGTCACGATCTGGCCGAGCCGCAGGTCATGGCCGTTGACCATGAAGCGCTGTTTCGCGCCCGGCTTCTGGTCGATGATGTAGTCGATTTCGACCGGCTTCTTGCTGCTGCGGATCTGTCGCGAGACATCGACGAGGCTCGAGAGCAGGATTTCGAGATCGAGCGGCTTTGCATCGCTACGTGCAAGCTCCGCGTCGAGGCGGGATGCGTCCGAAATATCGCTGATCAGGCGGTCGAGACGACGAACGTCATGCTGGATGACGTCCATCAGTCGCTGCCGGGAATTGTCGTTCTTGGCCAGCGGCAGCGTTTCGACGGCGCTTCGGAGTGAAGTAAGCGGGTTTTTCAGTTCGTGGCTGACGTCGGCGGCGAAGCTCTCGATGGCGTCGATCCGGTCGTAGAGCGCGGTCGTCATCTCGCGCAACGCGATGGAAAGATTGCCGATTTCGTCCTGACGGGCGGAGAAATCAGGAATTTCCTCGCGTTCCTTGGCCCCGCGCCGCACGCGGATCGCCGCCGCCGCAAGTCGCCGCAGCGGATTGGCAATGGTGGATGACAGAAGGAGCGACAGCACGATGTTGACCAGCGTCGCGACGCCGAAGACCCTGAGAATGGCAAGGCGCTCGGCATGCACGATCTTGTCGATATCGCCGGCCTGCGTGGAAAGAAGCAGGACGCCGAGCACGGCCCGCGAACGCTGCACCGGAACAGCGACGGAAACGATGAGCTCTCCGCCTTCGGTGACGCGCACCACCGCGCCGCGCACCCCGGTCAGCGCATTCATCACTTCCGGATAGATCGAGCCGTCGCCGCCGGGTGCTTCCTTGTAGACCGGCAGGTTGCTCGGCTGCAGCATCGAGTTGAAGGTTCGCGCGGCCCAGTCGGTCAGGCCGGAGCTTTCACCGTCCACCGGCGGCAGATCGAATCGCAGCACCTGTCCGCGGGAATACAGGTGGCGCGAATCGAGCAGCAGGTTGGCGTCGGCGTCGAACAGCCGTGCCCGGGTGCGGGTGGGGGAGATCAGTCGCCGCAGGACGGGCGCCACGCGCTCGGGATTGATCGGGAAATCCAGATCCTCGTCGCTCGGCACCGGCGTGATGCTCTGTCCGGCCTGCAGCTCAAGCAGTTTCTGCGGGTCGATGGTGATCGAATTGGTGTCGACCGATGCCGAGGCGGAGATCGCGCCTGCGATGATTTCACCCTGGGTGAGCAGGCTTTCCACGCGGGCATCGATCAGTCCCTCGCGGAACTGGTTGAGATACATGATGCCGCCGACCAGCACGATGATGGCCGCGAGGTTGAAGAAGACGATCCGCCGCGTCAGGCTGGAAAAGAGCGCGTGACCGAAGATGCGGCGGATAATCGTGAAGGGATGCACCAGGAAGCGACGTGGTTCGGTCAGGCTTTCCAGTTCATCGAGATTTCCGTTGGCAACCTGCTTGGCCAAGTCTCACCCTTTCGCGCATACACGTCCGTCTTCCCGCATCGACGAGGATGGAAGGGAAAACGGACCGGCGCACCTCACGCTGCTTCGCGGAAGCGGTATCCTACACCGTAGAGCGTTTCAATCATGTCGAACTCGACATCGACCATCTTGAACTTCTTGCGAAGCCGCTTGATGTGACTGTCGATGGTGCGATCGTCCACATAGACCTGTTCGTCATAGGCGGCATCCATCAGCGCGTCGCGGCTCTTGACCACGCCGGGGCGCTGCGCAAGCGACTGCAGGATCAGGAATTCGGTGACGGTCAGGGTAACCGGATCGCCCTTCCACGTGCAGGTGTGACGCTCCTGGTCCATCACCAGCTGGCCGCGCTCCAGCGTCCGGGCCGCCACTTCGGCGGCGTTCTTGACCGCACCACCGGCAGCGAGGCTTTCGCGGCTTGCAGCGCGGCGAAGGATTGCCTTGACGCGCTCGACCAGCAGGCGCTGCGAGAACGGCTTGGTGATGAAGTCGTCGGCTCCCATCTTAAGGCCGAACAGCTCATCGATTTCCTCGTCCTTGGAGGTAAGGAAGATCACCGGCAGGTCGGACTTCTGCCGGAGGCGGCGAAGCAGTTCCATGCCGTCCATGCGCGGCATCTTGATGTCGAAGATCGCCAGGTGCGGAGGCCGCGCCAGGAGACCGTCGAGCGCCGAGGCGCCATCTGTGTAGGTCTCGACCTTATATCCTTCCGCTTCGAGTGCGATGGACACCGAAGTGAGAATGTTGCGGTCGTCGTCTACGAGGGCGATCGTCTGCATACTGTTTGTCTCCGTCATCATGAAGCACGGCTCCTGGTATCATTCCCAGCCCAGGTGGTGGCGGTATTCAGGATGCGCTTAATGGGGATAAAGGTGGAACAAATTGTGGCAAAGATAAAGGGTGTCGGTGTCGCACATCGCCGGCACTGACGCCGACGATCTGCCATTTGTCGTTTCCAGCCCCGCATGCAAACCGATTTAAAAATGAAGATTTCCATTTAAATCGATTAATTATTTGAAATTATTGAATGATTTCGAATTGCTATCTTGCGTTTTCGAAAATCGAACACTAGGTTCCCCGCCATTCGAACCTAACGGCCCCATAGTAGAGGAAGCGTGCTCATGGAGGAAATCGGTGTAAACAATCCCCTGGTAGGGGTAGCGGCGATCGGATTGGGTGATGCTTCGCGCGTCCATTACAATCTGCTGGAACGCGATCTCTATCAGGAAGCGATTCGCCGTGGCGAAGCCGAGCTCACCGCTGACGGAGCGCTTTGCGCCGTTACCGGCCAGCACACCGGCCGTTCCGCAAAGGACAAGTTCATCGTTCGCGACGGCAACACCGACGGCGTGATCTGGTGGGACAACAACAAGCCGATGTCGCCCGAGCACTTCGGCGTCCTCCACAAGGACATGCTGGCCCATGCCGCCGGCCGCGAATTCTTCGTGCAGGATCTCATCGGCGGTGCCGATGCCGAAAACGCCCTGCCGACCCGCGTCATCAGCGAATTCGCCTGGCACTCGCTGTTTATCCGCAACCTGCTGATCCGTCCGGAACGCTCCGCTCTCGCAGGCTTCCAGCCGAAGCTGACGATCATCAACCTGCCGAGCTTCCGCGCCGATCCGGCCCGCCACGGCTGCCGCACCGAGACCGTGATTGCCTGCGACTTCACCAACGGCATCGTGCTGATTGGTGGCACCTCCTACGCCGGCGAAATGAAGAAGTCGGTCTTCACCGCCCTCAACTACCTGCTGCCGCCGAAGGGCGTCATGCCGATGCACTGCTCGGCAAACGTCGGCCCGGCCGGCGATGCCGCAGTCTTCTTCGGCCTTTCCGGCACCGGCAAGACCACGCTTTCGGCCGATCCGAGCCGCACGCTGATCGGCGACGACGAGCATGGCTGGGGCGAAGACGGCATCTTCAACTTCGAAGGCGGCTGCTACGCCAAGACCATCCGTCTGTCGGCCGAAGCCGAGCCGGAAATCTACGCGACCACCAAGCGCTTCGGAACCGTCCTCGAAAACGTCGTTCTCGATGAAGCCGGCGTCCCCGACTTCAACGATGCGTCGCGCACGGAAAACACCCGTTGCGCCTATCCGCTGCACTTCATCCCGAATGCATCGGAAACCGGCATTACCGGCCATCCGAAGACGATCATCATGCTGACGGCAGACGCCTTCGGCGTTCTTCCTCCGATCGCCCGTCTGACGCCGGAACAGGCCATGTACCACTTCCTCTCCGGTTACACCGCCAAGGTGGCCGGCACGGAAAAGGGCGTGACCGAGCCGGAAGCGACCTTCTCGACCTGCTTCGGCGCTCCGTTCATGCCGCGTCACCCGGCTGAATACGGCAACCTGCTGCGCGACCTGATCGCCAGGCACAATGTCGATTGCTGGCTGGTCAACACCGGCTGGACCGGCGGTGCCTACGGCGTCGGCAACCGCATGCCGATCAAGGCCACCCGCGCCTTGCTCACCAGCGCGCTGAATGGCGAACTGAAAAAGATCGAAACCCGCGTCGATCCGAACTTCGGTTTTGCTGTACCGGTTGCCGTCGAGGGCGTCGACACCAAGATCCTCGATCCGCGTTCGACCTGGGCCGATGCTGCGGAATACGATGCGCAGGCCAAGAAGCTGGTGGCGATGTTCATCACCAACTTCGCCAAGTTCGAAGACCACGTGGACCACAAGGTTCGTGCGGCTGCTCCGAGCGCCAATATCGCTGCGGAATAATCGCAGAGCGAATGAATGACGAAGACCCGGCGGTTTCACCGCCGGGTTTTTGTTTTTCGGCGTCATCGATTATGAGGGGGGTCGAACGGAGACCGACCATGGCCAGCGACGCGCTCTACATCAGCAACCGGATCACCATCGCGGGATGGGAACTGACCGAACAGTTCGTGCTGGCCGGCGGGCCGGGTGGGCAGAACGTCAACAAGGTTTCGACCGCAGTCCAGCTGTTTTTCAATATCTCCGGATCACCGTCGCTCAATGATCGCGTCAAGGAAAATGCGCTGAAACTCGCCGGTCGTCGCGCCTCCAAGGAAGGTGTGCTGATGATCGAGGCAAGCCGTTTCCGCAGCCAGGAGCGCAACCGGGAAGACGCGCGCGAGCGGTTGAAGGAACTCATTCTCGCCGCCGCCGCCCCCCCGCCGCCGCCCCGCAAGAAGACCAAACCGACAAAGGGTTCGGTGGAGCGTCGTCTGAAAGAGAAGTCCGGGCGATCCGAGGTCAAGAAAATGCGGGGACGTCCCGGTGGCGATTGATAAAGAGTGACATGTTTTAGATAATTGCTTGTGTTTTGATGCCTGGTGGTTTCATCTTGCAATTGCAAAAGGATAACAGGAGGTACACATGGGTCTTTTCAGCTTTATCAAGAGCGCCGGCAAAAAGCTCGGCATCGGCGGCGATGAAGAAGCGCCGGATGTCGAAGCGGTCAAGAAGGAGCTTGCCTCCCATGATCTCGGGACAGACAAGGTCGACGTGGAAGTCGTGGACGACAAGATTGTCCTGAAGGGCGTGGTCAAGGACCAGTCCATCTTCGAAAAGGCCGTGGTCGCCGTCGGCAACACGCTCGGCGTTTCCAAGGTCGAGGCCGGCGAACTGAAGATTGCCGAGACACCGGCTGCGGCGCCCGCACCCGCCAAGGAGCCGGTTTTCTACACCGTGAAGAAGGGCGACAATCTCTGGAAGATCGCCGAGGCGCAGTACGGCAAGGGCAAGGGTGTCAAGAACACCCTGATCTTCGAAGCCAACAAGCCGATGCTCACCCATCCCGACAAGATCTATCCCGGCCAGGTCCTGCGCATTCCGGAACTCGTCGACTGATAGGCCAAGGCGGCAGCCTCCGGGCTGCCGATGACGGAAATGGCAGAAAACAACAAGCGCAGCCTGCCTGATGGGCTGCGCTATCACCCCGATTTCATCGAGCGGACCGATCAGGAAAAGCTGGTCGAAATCATTCGTGGCATCGTCGCGGAAGCGCCGCTCTTTGTCCCGGCCATGCCCGGAACGGGAAAGCCGATGTCGGTCAGGATGACCAATTGCGGCCCGCTCGGCTGGGTCACGGACAAGGAACGCGGCTATCGTTATCAGTCGACCCATCCGGTGACCGGACAGCCATGGCCGCCGATCCCCGACATGCTGCTCCATATCTGGAAACGGGTATCCGGCTATGATGGTGAACCCGAGGCCTGTCTGGTCAACTTTTACGACGATGCGGCTCGCATGAGCCTCCATCAGGACCGCGACGAGAAGGAATTTTCCGCACCCGTGGTGTCGATTTCGCTCGGCAATAGCTGCCTGTTCCGGGTGGGCGGCATCAATCGCACCGATCCCACCATGTCGCTGAAGCTGAAGAGCGGCGACGTCTTCGTCATCGGAGGGGAGGGACGCCTTTGTTTCCACGGCGTGGACCGCATCTATCCCTCGACCTCGACCCTCCTGAAGAACGGCGGTCGGATCAACCTGACGCTGCGGCGGGTCAATCCCTGACGAGATAACAACGCTTCGTCTGCCGGAAAACTGAGCCTAGAGCTTCCGGAGAGCGACCTTTTCAACGAGGTGGTTGTCACCCTTGCGCAGGATGAGATCGGCGCGCGGGCGGGTCGGCAGGATGTTTTCCCTGAGGTTCTTCAGGTTGGTGTTCTGCCACAGGCCCTCGGCGATTTTCAGCGCCTCTTCCTCGCTGATGGCGGCATAGCGGTTGAAGTAGGAGTTCGGATCGCGAAACGCCGTCTGTCTGAGCCGCATGAAGCGGTCGACATACCAGCGGTGGATCAGGTTCTCGTCGGCGTCGATATAGATCGAGAAGTCGAAGAAGTCCGAGACGATCGGCACGATCTTGCCGTCGGCCGGCAGATCGCGCGACTGCAACACGTTGATGCCCTCGAAGATGAGGATATCCGGCCGGTCGATGACCTTGAACTCGTCGGGCAGCACGTCATAGGTCAGGTGAGAATAGCTCGGCGCCTTGACGTTCGGCAGGCCTGCCTTGATCGCGGACAGGAAGCGCAGCAGCGCGCCGATGTCGTAGCTCTCCGGGAAGCCCTTGCGGTTCAGCATGTTGTGCCGAATGAGATGGGCGTTCGGATAGAGGAAACCGTCGGTCGTGACGAGATCCACCTTCGGGCTGGAGGGCCAGCGCGCCAGAAGCTCCTTCAGGATACGGGCGGTCGTCGACTTTCCGACGGCGACCGAACCGGCGATCCCGATCACGAACGGGGTCTTCGCCACGTCCGAGGTGCTGAGAAAGCGGTTGCGCTGTTCGAAAAGAAGCTGCGAGGATTCGACATGCGCCGAAAGAAGACGCGACAGCGACAGGTAGATGCGGCGCACTTCGTGCAGATCGATCGGATCGTCGATCGAACGCAGCCGGTGAACCTCGTCTGCCGTCAGCGTCAGCGGTGTGTCGGCGCGGAACCGGGCCCACTCCTCTGAATCGAAGAAGAGATAGGGCGAATAGCCATTCGCCTCGAAATGATCGAGCATTTCTGGCGTTTCGGATTCCCGGGGCGCTGTTGTCATGGATCCTGCCGGCTGGCCTTTTCGCTCAGGCCTGTCTGGGCTGTACGCCGCTGAAGCTCCTGCATCACCGCTTCTAGCGGGATATCGGCAATTTTCAATACGACCATAAGATGATAGAGCAGGTCCGCACTCTCGTAGACGAGGTTTTCCCGGTCGTCCTTGATCGCGGCGATCACCGTTTCCACGGCTTCCTCGCCCAGTTTCTTGGCGGCTTTCGACTGTCCGCCGGCCACCAGCTTTGCCGTCCAGGACTCGTCGGGCCGCGCCGTGGCGCGCTTTGCGACGATGCTCTCGAGATCGGTCAGGGTAAACTCGGTCATGATCCTTGCGTGTCCTGTCAGTCGAGCCGCATGGCAATGCCATGCTGCGCCATATATTGCTTGGCCTCGGTTATCGAATAGGTACCGAAGTGGAAGATGGAAGCGGCGAGAACGGCGGTCGCGTGACCTTCGCGGACGCCTGCCACCAGATCGTCAAGCGTACCGACGCCGCCAGAGGCGATGACCGGAACGCGCACGGCGTCCGCAATGGTCCGTGTCAGTTCGAGGTCGTAGCCGGACTTGGTGCCGTCGCGGTCCATCGAGGTAACCAGCAGTTCGCCGGCGCCGCGTTCGACAACCTGCTTTGCGAATTCGACGGCATCGATGCCGGTCGGGTTGCGGCCGCCATGGGTGTAGATCTCCCAGGCGCTCATGTTGTCGCCGCCGGCAGCCTGTGTGCGCCGCCGCTTGGCGTCGATCGAGATGACGATGCACTGGTCGCCGAACTTGTCGGCAGCCTCGGCAACGAAATCCGGGTTTTTCACGGCGGCGGAATTGATCGCCACCTTGTCGGCGCCGCAGAGCAGCAGCTTGCGAATGTCGGCGATGCTGCGCACCCCGCCACCGACGGTGAGCGGCATGAAGCAATGCTCGGCGGTGCGGGTCACGACGTCGAAGATCGTGTCGCGCCCGTCGGAGGAGGCGGTGATGTCGAGGAAACAGAGTTCGTCGGCACCGGCGGCGTCATAGGCCTTGGCCGCCTCGACGGGGTCGCCGGCATCGATCAGGTCGACGAAGTTCACGCCTTTGACGACGCGGCCGTCCTTGACATCCAGACAGGGAATAACGCGGGCTTTCAGCGTCATCGGTGGTTCCTCGTTCAGGATCTTGCGGCGCGGATCAGCGCCAGCGCTTCCGCGGGATCGATCCGGCCATCATAAAGCGCGCGGCCGGAAATCGCACCTTCGAGTTTTCGGGCATCCGGTTCCAGCATGCGGCGGATATCGTCGAGCGATGCAAGTCCGCCGGACGCGATCACCGGGATGGAAACGGCATCGGCAAGCGCCAGCGTCGAAGGCCAGTTGATGCCGGCGAGAATGCCGTCGCGGTCGATATCCGTGTAGATGATCGCCGCGACGCCCGCGCCTTCGAATTTCCTGGCAAGCTCGATCACGCCGAGTTCGGAGGCTTCCGCCCAGCCCTCGACGGCGACCTTGCCGCCCTTGGCATCGATGCCGACGGCGATCTTGCCGGGAAAGAGCTTGCAGGCCTCGATGACGAGTGCGGGATCGCGCACCGCCACCGTGCCGAGGATGACGCGGGAAAGTCCGCGCGAAAGCCAGTTCTCGATATGCTCGAGCGTGCGGATGCCGCCGCCGAGCTGGACCGGGTTCTTCGTCGCCCTGAGGATCGAATCGACGGCGCCGCCGTTGACGCTTTCACCGGCGAAGGCACCGTTCAGGTCGACCACGTGCAGCCATTCGAAGCCCTGGTCCTCGAAGGCTTTCGCCTGCGCGGCGGGATCGGCGTTGTAGACGGTTGCCTGCTCCATGTCGCCGAGCTTGAGACGCACGCACTGGCCGTCTTTCAGATCGATTGCGGGAAAGAGGATCATGCGAATTGTCCGATACTGGATGAAATGAGGATTACGGAGCCCAGGCGAGGAAGTTCGCGATGAGCTTCAGGCCGAGCTTCTGGCTCTTTTCCGGATGGAACTGGGCGCCCACCATGTTGTCGCGACCGACGAAAGCCGTCATCGGGCCGCCGTATTCGGTGGTGGCGATGACATCGTCGGGGTTCTCAGCGGCGAGATGGTAGGAATGCACGAAATAGGCGTGCAGGCCATCGGGGCCGGTCTCGATGCCGTCGAACAGCGGATGCGGACGATTGAGCGTCAGCGTGTTCCAGCCGATCTGCGGGATCTTCAGCGTCGGATCGCTCGGCGTCATCTCGACGACATCGCCCTTGATCCAGCCGAAGCCCTGCGTGACGGTCTTTTCCAGCCCGCGCGAAGACATGAGCTGCATGCCGACGCAGATGCCGAGGAACGGCCGCGCCTTCTTCTCGACCGCATCGACAAGGGCCTCATGCATGCCGGAGACGGCGTCGAGACCGCTGCGACAATCGGCATAGGCGCCAACGCCGGGAAGCACGATGCGGTCGGCCGATGCCACCCGCTCCGCCTTGTCCGTCAGGTCGATTTCAGCGTCGATGCCGCTTTCCCGGGCTGCGCGCTCGAAGGCCTTCGTCGCGGAACGCAGATTTCCCGAACCATAATCGATGATCGCAACGCGCATCGTCGAATATCCTTTCTATCGGAGCTGGAGGCCGGGGATCAACGAAACGCCGCTTTCGCGGTCCGGTGACCGGCCATCCGCCCCTGTCGTTTGCTGTCAGACCAGCGTGCCCTTGGTGGAGGGAACGCGGCTCGCCTGCCGGGGATCGATTTCGACTGCGGTTCGCATTGCCCGCGCCACGGCCTTGAAGCAGGTCTCCGCTATATGGTGATTGTTGGCGCCATAATGGTTGAGCACATGCAGCGTGATGCCGGCATTCTGCGCCAGCGCCTGGAAGAATTCGCGAACGAGTTCGGTGTCGAAGGTGCCGATCTTCGGCGCGCTGAACGATACGTTCCAGACGAGGAACGGCCGCCCCGAGACGTCGATTGCCGCCTTCGTCATGGTTTCGTCCATGGCCAGATCGATCGATGCGTAGCGGGTGATGCCGCGCCGCTCGCCGAGCGCCTTGGAAATCGCCTGGCCGATCGCGATGCCGGTGTCCTCGACGGTGTGATGGTCATCGATATGCAGGTCGCCCTTCACCTCGATGTCCATGTCGATGAGCGAATGTCGGGAAAGCTGGTCGAGCATATGATCGAAGAAACCGACGCCCGTGGAAATCTTCGCCTTGCCGGTGCCGTCCAGGTTGACGGAAACGGAAACGGAGGTTTCGTTGGTCTTGCGGGAAATGCTTCCCGAGCGCGGGGTGGCTGCTTCGCCCATTAAGGTCTGCTCCATGCTGAGGACCGGGAACCCGAGCCCTGATGAGCGCTCCTTATCAGGCACGGCGGTAAATATCCAGCAAAAGCAGGCATAGGCTGCCGGGCTTGGCAGCGAGATTGTATTCGACGGCGCTTCACCTACATAGGGCTCAACGGGGCCTTGTCGTGCCCCCAGGAAAACAGTCCCCTACGGGACCAGACAGGTGCCCAATGACAACGATTATTACTGTACGAAAGGGCGGCAAGGTCATCATGGCCGGCGACGGGCAGGTGAGCCTCGGCCAGACCGTCATGAAGGGCAATGCCCGCAAGGTGCGGCGCATCGGCAAGGGCGAGGTGATCGCCGGTTTTGCCGGTGCTACGGCAGACGCCTTCACGCTGCTGGAGCGGCTCGAAAAGAAGCTCGAACAATATCCCGGCCAGCTCATGCGCGCCGCCGTCGAGCTTGCCAAGGACTGGCGCACCGACAAATATCTCCGCAACCTCGAAGCGATGATGCTCGTCGCCGACAAGTCGATCACGCTTGCCATCACCGGCAATGGCGATGTGCTGGAACCGGAGCATGGAACGATCGCGATCGGCTCCGGTGGCAATTACGCCTTCGCCGCAGCACGCGCCATGATGGACACGGACAAGTCGGCGGAAGAAGTGGCTCGCCGCGCCATGGCGATCGCTGCTGACATCTGCGTCTACACCAATGACAATGTCGTGGTGGAAACCCTCGACAGCGACAATTGACCGGCCCGATCCGTCATCATCAACCCATTCGACCCTTTGGAACATCGATATGACAACCTTTTCTCCCCGTGAGATCGTCTCGGAACTGGACCGCTTCATCATCGGCCAGCACGAGGCCAAGCGCGCAGTGGCGATTGCGCTGCGCAATCGCTGGCGCCGCCAGCAGCTCGATGAGACGCTGCGCGACGAAGTGATGCCGAAGAACATCCTGATGATCGGCCCGACCGGCGTCGGCAAGACGGAAATTTCCCGTCGCCTCGCCAAGCTTGCGGGCGCTCCGTTCATCAAGGTGGAAGCCACCAAGTTCACCGAAGTCGGCTATGTCGGCCGTGACGTCGAACAGATCATCCGCGATCTCGTCGAAATCGGCATCGGCCTCGTGCGCGAAAAGAAGCGTGCCGAAGTCCAGGCCAAGGCCCATGCCGGCGCCGAGGAACGGGTTCTCGACGCACTCGTCGGTTCCACTTCTTCGCCGGCAACCCGTGACAGCTTCCGCAAGAAGCTGCGCAGCGGCGAACTGGACGACAAGGAAATCGACATCGAGGTCGCCGATGGCGGCAGCGGCATGCCGGGCTTCGAAATCCCGGGCATGCCCGGCGCCAATGTCGGCATCCTCAACATCTCCGAAATGTTCGGCAAGGCCATGGGCGGCCGCACCAAGAAGGTGCGCACCACCGTCAAGGCATCCTATGCCGACCTGATCCGGGATGAATCCGACAAGCTGATCGACAACGAGGTCATCCAGCGCGAGGCGGTTCGTTCCGTCGAGAACGATGGCATCGTCTTCCTCGACGAGATCGACAAGATCGCGGCCCGTGAGGGCGGCGTCGGCGCCGGCGTTTCCCGCGAGGGCGTGCAGCGCGACCTGCTGCCGCTGGTCGAGGGCACGACGGTTTCGACCAAATACGGCCCGGTGAAGACGGATCATATCCTCTTCATCGCGTCCGGCGCCTTCCACGTGGCCAAGCCTTCGGACCTTCTCCCCGAACTGCAGGGCCGCCTGCCGATCCGCGTCGAGCTGAAGCCGCTGAGCAAGGAAGACTTCCGTCGCATCCTCACCGAGACCGAGGCCAGCCTGATCCGCCAGTACAGGGCGCTGATGGCAACGGAAGATCTCGATCTCGAATTCACCGAGGATGCGATCGATGCGCTGGCGGATGTTGCCGTCATGCTCAATACGTCTGTCGAAAACATCGGCGCGCGCCGCCTGCAGACGGTCATGGAACGCGTGCTCGACGACGTGTCGTTCAACGCGCCCGATCGCGCGGGTTCCTCGATCATGATCGACTCCGATTATGTTCGCGAACATGTCGGCGGGATCGCGCAGGATCTGGATCTGTCGCGCTACATTCTGTGACGCGAGAGCATCTATTTTCGTGCTTTTGCCCTGAAATCGCACGAAAGTGACGTATCTCCCGGTCGACAACGGCGGCTTCGCTTATGTAAGTGAAGTCGCCGCCCGGGCTTAATGCCCGCGGCAACCGATCGGAAAGTGAAGTCTGGAGGGCAAACGGATCGTGGCACGTATCATTTCGGCAATAGTTCTGGCGCTTCTTGTGATGGCGCCTGCTGGTCTGCAGGCTGCGCCTGTGACAGTGCCCGCGGGGAACCGCAATGCCGAACAACCTGCCATTCCCGGAGCTTCCGTCCGCCGTACCAAGGCGGGAAAGACCACGTTCGACGTCAAGTATGAAAAGGTGCGCGACCTTCTGGCCTCGGACAAGCGGCTGATGTCGAAGATCCGCAGCACGGCGTCTGCCTATGGCATCGATCCGATCCACATGATCGGGGCAATCGTCGGCGAGCACACCTATAATGTCGACGCCTACGACAATCTGCAGAGCTATTATGTGAAGGCGGCCTCCTATGCAGGCAACAGCTTCCGCTTCGCCTACAAGGGCGAGGATGTCGATGATTTCGTTGCCCGCCCGGAATTTGCCGAATGCGAGGGCAAGGATGACTCCTACGCGCTCTGGACCTGCCGCGAGGACGTCTGGAATGCCAAGTTCAAGGGCCGCTCGGTTGGCGGCAAGTCCTATCCCGACAATCGTTTCAGCGCGGTATTCTTCCAGCCTTTCTATGCCGGCCAGACCTTCGGCCTTGGCCAGATCAATCCGCTGACGGCGCTGATGATGTCCGACCTCGTGGCCCAGAAGTCGGGTTATGCCAAGCTGGACGAGACCGATGCGGCCGGCGTCTACAAGGCGATCATGGACCCGGATATCTCGCTTGCCTTCATGGCGGCGGTCATCCGCAAGTCGATCGATGATTACAGGTCCATTGCCGGCATGGATATCTCGAACAATCCCGGTGTGACCGCGACGCTTTTCAATGTCGGCAATTCCCGGCAGCGTGCGCAGGCGCTGGCACGCAAGAATGCCGGCGGAGCCACGGTCTGGCCGGAGGAAAACTATTACGGCTGGCTGGTGAATGATCGGCTCGAGGAGCTGGAAAAGCTGCTCTGAAACGGGCCGGAACGGCCTCCAAGGGTAAACGATGACGGAGATGGCCGAGGACAGCGTAAATGACGGCTACGAGCCTCCGGCTCCCTTGCCGCGCAAGGTCCCGCCCTCACGTCTCGAAATCATCCGTACGGTGCTGCGCAATCCGCTGGAGCTCTGGGGCGACCCCTCCTATACGCTGCCCTGGATCGAAACCCGCTTCTTCGGTCGCACCACCATCATCGTCAACGACCCCGCCCTCATCCGCCATGTGCTCGTCGACAATGCCGGCAACTATCCCATGGACGTGGTGCGCCAGCTTGTGCTGCGGCCCATCCTGCGCGATGGCCTGCTGACCGCCGAGGGCAATGTGTGGAAGCGCTCGCGCAAGGCCATGGCGCCCGTGTTCACGCCTCGCCATGCCTGGGGTTTCGCGCGGCAGATGCTGGAAAAAAGCGAAGAATTTGCCGCTCGCTATGTCAGCGCGGATATCCACGGCAGCACTCACGACATTTCCACCGACATGACGGAACTGACCTATCAGATCCTGTCCGAGACATTGTTTTCCGGCGAGCTGACATCGGAGAGCAGCGACGTCGCCGCCGACGTGGATGCGCTGCTGCACCGGATGGGACGTATCGATCCGCTCGACATGCTGGCGGCCCCCACCTGGCTTCCGCGGCTGACGCGCATTGGCGGACAGCGCGTGCTGGAGAAGTTCCGCAAGCTGGTGCGCGATACGATGGAACGTCGACGCGCCGCGATTGCCCGGGATCCGGCGACGGCGCCCCGGGATTTTCTGACCCTGCTTCTGGAAATCGAAGGGCCTGACGGGCTGACAACCGAGGAAATCGAGGACAACATCCTCACCTTCATCGGTGCCGGCCACGAAACCACTGCCCGCGCGCTTGGCTGGACGCTATACTGTATCGCCCATCTGCCGGAATTTCGGGAGAAGATGGAGGCGGAGATCGATGAGGTCATCGCAAGCGGCGCCGATCCCGTGACCTGGGCCGATCGCATGCCACACGTTCGGGCCGCCTTCGAAGAGGCGCTTCGGCTCTATCCGCCGGCGCCGTCGATCAACCGGCGGGCTCTTGAAGACGACAGGTTCGTCGCGGCGGACGGCAAGGTTCTGGATATCCGCAAGGGTGCGACGATCCTCATCATGCCCTGGACGCTGCATCGCCATAAGCTGCATTGGGATCGTCCCCGCGTCTGCATCGGCGCAACCTTTGCATTGCAGGAGGCCGTCATTGCACTTGCCGTCCTGATGCATCGTTTTCGTTTTACGCCAAAGGCCGGCAGACGGCCGTGGCCGGTGCAGAAGCTCACAGTTCAGCCGGCAGGCGGCTTGCCGATGCTCGTCACTCCGCGCGACAGATCATAAATTGCCGTTTGTCAGCTAGCGCGGTGATTTCCGTGAGTGCATAAAGCGTAGGACCGTTTCTTGCGGTTTTTCTGGAATGCGGGGCATGGCGCGTGACACTTCATTACATGTTGGGCATCGATACCGGCGGCACCTATACCGACGCCGCGCTTTTCAGCGAGACGGACGGACTGATCGCCAAGGCCAAGGCCCTCACCACAAGGCATGATCTGTCGATCGGGATTTCCGGGGCGCTGGAAAACGTGCTCTCCGCCTCCGGCCTGCCAGCAGACGCTATCGGTCTCGTGTCGCTCTCGACCACGCTTGCCACCAATGCGCTTGTCGAAGGGCAGGGCGGACGAGCCGCCATGGTGATGATCGGTTTTGGCCCGGAGGATCTGCGGCGAGACGGCCTTGCGGATGCGCTGGGTTCCGATCCGGTGATCTTCCTGCCGGGGGGCCATGATGTCCATGGCAACGAAACGCCGCTCGACATGACGGCGCTCGAAGCGATCCTGCCGGAACTGGCGGCAAATGTATCCTCCTTCGCCGTTGCCGGTTATTTCGCGGTCCGCAATCCCTCCCATGAGATACGGGTGAGGGACTTCATCCGCGAGAAATCCCATCTGCCGGTTACCTGCAGCCACGAGCTTTCCTCCAAGCTCGGGGGGCCGAAGCGCGCGTTGACGACGCTGCTCAATGCCCGGCTGGTGTCGATGATCGACCGCCTTGTCGGCGCCTGCGAGGATCACCTGAAACATCGCGGTATCCGCGCGCCGCTGATGGTGGTGCGTGGCGACGGTGCGTTGATTTCGGCGGCCGAGGCGCGGCTTCGTCCGATCGAGACCATTCTTTCCGGACCGGCTGCAAGCCTTGTCGGCGCGAGATACCTGACCGGGCTCGAAGATGCCGTGGTTTCCGATATCGGCGGCACCACGACGGATGTCGCGGTAATGGAAAACGGCCGCCCGCGTCTCGATGCCGATGGCGCGGTGGTCGGCGGTTATCGCACCATGGTGGAAGCGGTCGCCATGCGCACCTATGGTCTCGGCGGTGATTCCGAAGTCCGCTTCGACGACCGCGGGCTTGCGGCGCGTATCGATCTCGGTCCCCGTCGTTTCGTGCCCCTCAGCCTTGCCGCGACGTTGCACGGTGACGCGGTTATCAGCGCATTGGAACGGCAACTGCGCTCGGCCCATGTCGGTCGCCACGACGGGCGGTTCGCGGTCCGCACCGGCGTGCCGGACCATCTCTCCGCCGGGCTGCAGCCACAGGAAGCGACCCTTTTTGCCCGCATCACCGATGTCCCCATGGCGCTCGACCAACTGCTCACGGTGACGCAGCAGAAGGCGACGCTCGACCGCCTCGTCGCCCGAGGACTCGTGCATATCTGTGGGCTCACTCCCTCAGACGCTATGCATGTGCTGGGCAGGCAGGGCCAGTGGAACCGGCAGGCAGCCGATCTCGGCATGCAGGTTGCCATGCGGCAGAAGGATGGCACAGGAAAGCCTATCGCCGGATCGCCGGAAGAACTCGCCCTGCGCATCGTCGAAAGGCTGACGCGGCAGTCGGCAGAAGCCATTCTGTCGGCCTGCCTTGCCGAAGATGGTCTTGCTGATATCGATCCGGCCCGTTCGATATTGATCGACCGCGCTTTGAATCGCACGACCGGCATTGCCCGCTTAGCCCTTTCCCTCGATCGTCCGCTCATCGGTCTCGGCGCTTCCGCTCCGGTCTACTACCCGGCGATTGCCGAGATGCTGTCAGCGACCTGTGCCGTGCCGGAAGCCGCCGATGTCGCCAATGCGGTCGGTGCCGTCGTCGGACAGGTCCGCTCCACCGTAACGATTTTCGTCACCTCGCCGGAAGAAGGTGCCTTCGTCGTTTCAGGCGGGGGAGACAACCGGCGTTTTGCGGAAGAGGAAGCGGCGCTGGCCGAGGCTGAAGAACGGGCTTCACGAAACGCGCTTGAGCATGCGCGGGCAAGCGGTGCTGCCGATGTCGTCGTGGTGCTCGCGCGTGAAATCGATGCGCCCGAGATCGAAGGACGGCGCAAGCTGATGGAAGCCCGGATCATCGCGACGGCAAGCGGCCGCCCCCGTGTATCGGCCAGTGTGTGAGATCGATGCGGACTTTTTCCTTTTTGGAATAAATATTTGTTATTCGTGCTCGATTGACACTTAATAAGATCAGGGCATGCTCCCAGCACGAATTTGATAATCGGATTGCGAGGAGAATTGGCGATGAGCCGCATTGAGAGCCACGGACTGTCCATCGACACGGGCCTGTATGATTTCCTGATCGAAAAGGCGCTGCCCGGGACCGGCGTGGATCCCGAGCGCTATCTCGCCGGTCTCGCGGCGATCGTTCACGATCTCGCACCGAAGAACCGCGCGCTTCTTGCAAAGCGAGACGAACTGCAGGCGACGATCGATGCCTGGTACAAGGCAAATGGCGCACCCGTCGATATGGATGCCTATGAGGCTTTCCTGCGCGAAATCGGCTATCTCCTGCCGGAAGGTGGAGACTTCTCGGTAACGACGGCAAATGTCGACGCGGAGATCGCCGAGATTGCCGGACCGCAACTCGTCGTACCGGTCATGAACGCCCGCTATGCGCTCAACGCCGCGAATGCCCGCTGGGGCTCGCTCTACGATGCGCTCTACGGCACCGATGCCATCCCGGAAACCGATGGCGCCGAGAAGGGCAAGGGCTATAACCCCATCCGCGGCGCGAAGGTCATCGCATGGGGTCGCCAGCTGCTCGACGATTCGGCGCCGCTCGCCGCCGGCAAATGGGCCGATGTCGCGGGCCTTTCCATCGACAGGGATGCGCTGTTCGTCACGCTTTCCGGCGGCCGCGTCACCGGGCTTGCCGATCCGGCACAATTCGTCGGTTATCGCGGTGCGCCTGCCGCGCCGGAGGCGATCCTCCTGCGCCGCAACCGTCTGCATCTCGAGATCCTCATCGATGCGGAAGGCATGATCGGGAAGACCGATGCTGCCCATATCGACGACATCCACCTTGAATCGGCGATTACCACCATCATGGACTGCGAGGATTCGGTTGCTGCCGTCGATGCCGAGGACAAGGTGGTCGTTTACGGCAACTGGCTCGGCCTGATGAAGGGCGATCTGACGGAGGAAGTCTCCAAGGGCGGCAAGACTTTCGTTCGTGCCCTCAACCCGGACAAGACATTCACCGCGCCGGGCGGCTCGGAACTCGTCCTGCACGGCCGTTCGCTGATGCTGGTGCGCAATGTCGGTCACCTGATGACCAACCCGGCGATCCTCAACCGCGACGGCAACGAGGTTCCGGAAGGCATCATGGATGCGGCTGTCACCGGGCTCATTGCCCTGCATGATGTTGGCCGCAGCGGTCGGCGGGCGAATTCCCGCGAGGGTTCGCTCTATGTCGTCAAGCCGAAGATGCACGGACCGGAAGAAGTCGCCTTTGCCTGCGAGATCTTCTCGCGCGTCGAGGAGCTGATCGGCATGGCGCCGAACACCATCAAGATGGGCATCATGGACGAGGAGCGCCGCACGACGGTCAACCTCAAGGAATGCATTCGCGCTGCCCGCGAACGCGTCGTTTTCATCAACACCGGCTTCCTCGACCGGACCGGCGACGAGATCCATACCTCGATGGAAGCCGGCCCGATGATCCGCAAGGGCGATATGAAGCAGGCAGCCTGGATCTCGGCTTACGAGAACTGGAACGTCGACATCGGCCTGGAATGCGGGCTTTCCGGCCATGCGCAGATCGGCAAGGGCATGTGGGCCATGCCGGACCTGATGGCCGCCATGCTGGAGCAGAAGATCGCCCATCCCAAGGCCGGCGCCAATACCGCCTGGGTTCCGTCGCCGACGGCGGCGACCCTTCACGCAACCCATTATCATCGCGTCAACGTCGCCGACATCCAGACCACGCTGAAATCCCGCCCGCGCGCCAAGCTTGGCGATATTCTTTCGGTGCCGGTTGCACCCCGTCCCAACTGGACGGCGGAGGAAATCCAGCGCGAGATCGACAACAATGCGCAGGGCATCCTTGGCTACGTCGTCCGCTGGATCGACCAGGGCGTCGGCTGCTCCAAGGTTCCGGATATCAACAATGTCGGCCTGATGGAGGACCGGGCAACGCTGCGCATTTCCGCCCAGCACATGGCCAATTGGCTGCATCACGGCATCGTCACCGAAACGCAGATCGTCGAGACGATGAAGCGGATGGCGGCCGTGGTCGACGGCCAGAACGCGAGTGATCCCGCCTATATCCCCATGGCCGGCAATTTCGACGGCTCTGTCGCCTTCCAGGCAGCGCTTGAACTGGTGCTCAAGGGGCGTGAACAGCCGAACGGCTACACCGAGCTGGTTCTGCATCGTCGCCGCCGGGAACTGAAGGCAAAGCTTGCCGGATAAGATCGGCTGAAGCCCAACAAAAAAGCCGCCGGTGATCCCGGCGGCTTTTTTCATATCTGATGCGGTCGATTAAGCTTACTGCTGGACGACCACGCGGGCGCCCTTGCCGGGACGAACGCGGTTGTAGAGGTCGATGACGTCCTGGTTCATCAGGCGAATGCAGCCCGAGGAAGCGGCGGTGCCGATCGAGGCCCATTCCGGCGTGCCGTGCAGGCGGAACAGCGTATCGTGGCCCTTGTCGTCGAACAGGTACATGGCGCGTGCGCCGAGCGGGTTGCTGAGGCCCGGGCCCATGCCCGCCTCGACATACTTGGCGATGTCCGGCTTGCGCTCCGCCATTTCCTTCGGCGGGTGCCAGGTCGGCCATTCCTGCTTCCAGGCGATATAGGCTTCACCCTGCCATGCAAAACCCTGCTTGCCGACGCCGATACCGTAGCGAACGGCCTTGCCGTTCGGCAGCACGTAGTAAAGGAAGCGTTCGCGGGTGTTTACGACGATCGTACCGGGCTTTTCCGTGGTAGAGTAATCGACGATCTGACGGTGGAACTTCTTGTCCACGCGGCTGATCGGGATAGCCGGGAGAGCGAAGCCGGCATCGGTTACGCTGCCGTAGGAATCGCTGAAGATCTTGGTGGTGGTGGCTTCGGCGGCTTCCTTCGGTTCTTCGGAAGGGGTGGTCGTCGTGGAGGTGGTTGTGCAGCCGGCGAGGCCGAGTGTTGCGACAAGGCCGAACACGGTCAATGCATTGCGAAGGCGCATGGGGATGTCTCGTAGGGTTCAAGCTGAGAGATGGTGGGCTCAACCATCTTTGTTTATAGTTTATTTTTGATTAAGGTCGCCTTGGCAAGTAGCGCGGAAGGACCACGGGACTTCGGCAATGCAAAATGACTCCGCATTGCTTTTTTGCAACATGTCACAAGGGCAGGCCGGGCTTATACATGACGATTGTTTCTGTTGCCGTTAACAACCCCTTAATCGACGGACGCCAGTCGGATCGCGCCATGCTGGTGCGTCGCGGCGTGCAGGTGCTGCTGAACGAGATGCGGCTGGCCCTGCTTCCGGAAATGTCGCTCGCCAATGGCCGCAGGGCCGATCTGGTCGGCCTGACGGACAAGGGCGAGATCTGGATCATCGAGATCAAATCCTCGATCGAGGATTTTCGCGTCGATCGCAAATGGCCGGAGTATAGAAGTTATTGTGACCGGCTGTTCTTCGCGACCCACGGCGAGGTGCCGCTCGACATATTCCCGGAGGATTGCGGGCTTCTGGTCTCGGATGGTTACGGAGCGCATCTGTTGCGCGAGGCGCCCGAACACAGGCTGCCTCCGGCGACCCGCAAGTCGGTCACGCTGAACTTTTCGCGCACCGCAGCCCAGCGGCTGATGATGGCGGAATGGGCCGCGAGAACCCCCGCGACCGAATAATACCGGATTGTCTTATTTTGGAGCACGCTTGGCGAGAATGCGCTGCAGCGTGCGACGGTGCATGTTGAGACGCCGGGCTGTTTCCGAGACGTTGCGGTCGCAGCTTTCATAGACGCGCTGGATATGCTCCCAGCGTACCCGGTCGGCCGACATCGGGTTTTCCGGCACTTCGGCCTTCTCGCCCGGACGCTGGGTCAGCGCCAGGAAGATATCGTCGGCATCGGCAGGCTTGGAGAGATAGTCCAGCGCGCCGAGCTTCACCGCCGTCACAGCGGTCGCGATGTTGCCGTAGCCGGTGAGAACCACGATCCGCGTATCGCTCCGCTTCTCGCGAATGGCCTCGATGACATCGAGACCGTTGCCGTCTCCGAGCCTCAGGTCGATCACCGCATATTTCGGCGGCGTGGCCTTCGACTTGGCAATCCCTTCCGCAACGGAAGCGGCCATGTCGACGGCGAAGCCGCGGGTTTCCATGGCGCGCGCCAGACGACGGAGGAAGGGGGCATCATCATCGACGATCAGCAGGCTCGGATCGGGGCCGATGCTTTCATCGATATTGGTTGCGATGTCGCTCTTCGAGCCGGATGAAGCGAATTCTGTCATGGTCTGCCATCCCTGCGGGGCATTCTGTTCATATTCTCGTCCGGTTATGGCCACTTATGACGGGCGGGTAAAGTCATTTCAGCGCCCTGCGTCCATCAGGCCGCGTGGCCATGCGATCCGCACGCGCGCGCCTGGTCGGTCCGGACCGCCGTTTTCAAACCGGAGCGTCGCGCCGGATCGTTCCAGCAGCGTCTTGGCGATGAACAGGCCGAGGCCCAGTCCGCCCGCCTTGTCGTCCCGTTGCCGGCTCGTGACATAGGGCTCACCGATGCGTTGCAGAACGTCGGCGGAATAGCCTTCACCGTCGTCCTCGATGGTGATGACCACCTTCGAGGCGTCGTGTTCCACGGTAACCGTCACCTTGTCGCGGGCGAAATCGATGGCGTTTTCGACGAGGTTGCCGAGACCGTAGAGAATACCGGCATTGCGCACCCCGATCGGTTCCTTCGACCGGTCCGATTTCTCCACCAGCTCAAGCTTGACGCCAAACTCCCGGTTCGGTGCCAGCACCTCTTCGATCATCGAGGAAAGCGGCAGGCGCCGCATGTGTTCCTCGTTTTCCGAAGGCAGGCTCGTCAGCCGGCGCAGGATGTCGCGGCAGCGCTCGCTCTGGCTGCGCAGCAGCTGAACGTCCTCCCCGAAGCGCTCGTCATTCCCCAGTTCGCGCTCCATCTCCTTGGCGACGACGCTGATCGTGGCAAGCGGAGTGCCGAGCTCATGGGCAGCGGCGGCGGCAAGGCCATCGAGCTGCGAGAGATGCTTTTCCCGCTGCAGGATCAGCTCGGTCGCCGAAAGCGCGTCGGCAAGCAGGGCCGCCTCTTGCGAGACACGATAGGCGTAGAAAGCCGCAAACGTCATCATCGAGGTGATGGAGAACCAGATGCCGAGCTGCATGACGGGATGGGTCGGCAGGGTCTCGCCGCTATGCCAGGGCAGGGGATAGGGCGTGAACGCCAGCGCGGTAATGAAAAACAGCGCGAACACCAGAAGCGCGATCGAAAGTCCCCGCGGCTGGGAGGCGAACGAGATGATCACCGGAACGCAGATCAGCGGCGCAAACGGATTGGCCAGCCCGCCGGTGATGAAGAGCAGAGCCGCAAGCTGGAACAGATCGAGCCCGAGCACGGCGAATGCGGCGAGCGGCTCCAGCCGATAGGTCGGCGGGAAGGTGACGGACAACAGGAAGTTTGCCGCCGCGAGCGCCCCGATCAACGCCACGCTCGTGGTGAATGGCAGCGGATATTCCAGAAGAAAGGCGACGATGAAGACCGTGATGCTCTGTCCCGCTACCGCCAGCCAGCGCAGGCGCACCAGTGTCTGCAGTCTCAACCTCCGGCTCGAGGGTCCGAAATGTCTCGCCACATCCTGCGTCGGCTTTATCATGCAGGGTCTCTCCTTTGCTCTGTCACGGCATCACGTACCACGCGGCTTTGCGCGTGTCGTCGGTGCTGCATCGGCCGGGTTTTCCGGCCAGGGGTGTTTCGGATAACGCCCGCGCATGTCGCTGCGCACATCCTTCCATGATCCGGCCCAGAAACCCGGCAGGTCCCGTGTCGTCTGGATCGGCCGGTGCGCCGGCGAGGTCAGCTCCAGCAACAGCGGAAGCCTGCCGCCGCCGATCGCCGGGTGGGATTTCAGGCCGAACAGTTCCTGCACCCGGATCGCGAGCGTCGGTTCGTTTCCGTCGTAGCGGATCGGATGGCTCTGCCCGGTCGGGGCGGTGAAGTGTGTCGGAGCCAGCTTTTCAAGATCGCGCTGCACCTCGTGCGGGACGAGTGACATCAGCCCGTCGAAAAGGGAACCCGGTGCGATATCGTCGATACCGCGCACATTGGTCTGGAACGGGATAAACCAGTCGGCAAGTCGGTCAAGAAGTGCGTCGTCTCCGATATCCGGCCACGGCTCGCCGATGCTGCGGTGAAGGAAGCCGATGCGCTGCCGCAATTGTTCCCCAGCCTTGGAGAAGGGCAGGGCGGACAGTCCAAGCTGCCTGACCCCATCGGCAAGCGCCCGGGCGGCTTCCGCACCGGCTGGCTTGGGGAGGGGTGTCTCGTCAAACACGATGGCGCCAAGCCGTGTTGACCGTCGGGCTCGCACCTGCCGGCTCGGCGGATCGAAGAAGCATTCGTCCGCGGTCCGGATAGCCTCCGGCATCAGTTCGTCGATATCATCGCGACGGATTTCGGCGGCTGCCAGCACCCGGCCTCGCGCCGCCTGGCCGGTCAGGTCGGCGATCACCAGCATACGCGAGCCGGCAAGCCGGTCGGTTTCCTCGATCTCGGCGCCACGGCCGTTCGCCATGACGAAACGCCCCCGCGCACCTCGGGAAAGGGCGATCCGGTCGGGATAGGCATGGATCAGCAGGCGACCGGCGGTCGTACGTGCACCCTGAGGCCCCGTGCTGCGCAGGCTGCCGGCGATTCTTTCGGCAAGTTTGCGGGCTGCCGAAGCACGTTCGCCCTTCTCCTGTTCGAAGCGGCGCAGGCGCTCTTCCAGATCGAGGCTGGAGCCGCCGAGCCCTTGTTCGGTGAGGAGCACGGCAAGACGCGCGGCTTCCGCGGCCTGTCCATTCTCCGCAGCAGCAAGCACCATGGCGGAAAGTCGCGCGGGCAGGGCGAGATCACGCATCGTGCGCCCCTTGGCGGTGAGCGCTCCCGTCTTGTCAAGCGCACCCAGCATCTGCAGGAGGTTCTTCGCCTCGTTCCAGGCGGCGGCCGGCGGCGGATCGATGAAGCGCAGGCCATCCGGCTCCAGAACGCCCCAATGCGCCATGTCGAGAACGAGGTTGGAAAGATCGCTTGCAAGGATTTCCGGCGGCGTAAATGCCGGGAGAGCAGCCGTTTGTCCCTGATGCCAGAGACGGATGGCGATGCCGGGTTCCGTTCGTCCGGCGCGACCGGCGCGCTGGTCGGCGGATGCGCGCGAAACCCTGACCGTTTCAAGCCGTGTAATGCCGGTCGACGGCTCGAAGACCGGCAGCCGCTGAAGCCCGCTGTCGATGACGATCCTGACGCCGTCAATGGTAATGGAGGTCTCGGCGATGGAGGTCGCCAGCACCACCTTCCGCGTGCCGGGCGCAGCCGGCCGGATCGCCTCGTCCTGTTCCTTCTGCGAGAGGTTTCCGTAAAGCGGTACGACATGGGTCGATGACGTGACCTTGCCGTCGAGCCGCTCGGCCACGCGGCGGATCTCCGCCTGTCCCGGCAGGAAGGCGAGGATCGAGCCCGTTTCCTGGTCGAGCGAAGTGGAAATGGCCGAGGTCACGGCATCCTCGATGCGCGTGCCGCCCGGCCTGTCCTGATGGCGGATGTCGATCGGGAAGCTTCGCCCTTCACTGATAATGACGGGAGGATTGTCGAGAAGGGCCGCGACACGTTCGATGTCGAGGGTTGCCGACATTACGAGGATCCTGAGGTCGGGCCTCAGGGCAGCCTGGGCATCGAGCGCCAGCGCCAGACCGAAATCCGCATCGAGCGATCTTTCATGGAATTCATCGAACAGGACCGCAGCGATGCCTTCGAGTTCGGGATCCTCGAGGATCATG
>CP021371.1:4127500-4295000 GCA_002600635.1 Rhizobium sp. ACO-34A
TACTGGTTCGAACAGACCAAGGACATCTGCCCGAACCACGTTCTCGACTATCCGGATCCAAATGTCGTGATCGGCAAGCGGCTGGACATTCTCCCGGTCGAGATGGTGGTACGCGGCTATCTCGCCGGCACGACGGGTACATCCATCCTGACGCTCTACAAGAAAGGTCAGCGGACGATGTATGGCGTTACGCTGCCGGATGGCATGCGTGACAACCAGGCCCTGCCCCAGGCGATCATCACGCCGACAAGCAAGGCCTTCGATGGCGGACACGACGAGCCGTTGACGCCGGAGCAGATCGTCTCCGAAGGCCTGCTGACCCAGAGCCAATGGGACACCGTATCCGCTTATGCACTTGCGCTCTTTGCCCGCGGCCAGAAGCTCGCCGCCGAACGCGGCCTTATCCTCGTCGATACCAAGTATGAATTCGGCACCGATGCGGAAGGCAATATTCTGCTTGCGGACGAGATCCACACTCCCGACAGCAGCCGTTACTGGATCGCCGACAGCTATCAGGCAAGCTTCGAGGCTGGAAAGCGGCCGAAGAGCTTCGACAAGGATTTCGTACGCGCCTGGGTCGCCGAACGCTGCGATCCCTATAAGGACGACATTCCTGAGATCCCGCGAGAACTGGTCGAACAGACATCCGAGGTTTACATTAAGGCCTATGAGGCGATCACCGGCGAGACATTCGTGCCGGATGACCGCGGAGAAACGCCGCGCGATCGTATAAAAGAGAACCTGGCGACCTATTTCCCCCGGAGGTGACGTTACCGTGGCAGACGCACGCAAGGCCTCTCGCACAACGACAGCTTCCCCCTCGGGCGTAACCGCAGAGCGGCAACCTCGTCGTGTGCGCCGGCCTGCGGGCGAGACCCGGGAGGACATCCTCAACAAGGCGGAGGAACTCTTCCGCACCCGAGGCTATGCCAATGCGGCCATTGCCGATATCGCTCACGCGCTCGGCATGTCTCCCGCCAACGTATTCAAGCATTTTCATTCCAAGGCGAGTTTGGTGGATGCGATTGCCGCCCGCCATATGGAGATCAAGTTTTCCGGCCTCGCCTCGATCGATAGCAGCCGCCCCGCGCGTGAACGGCTACTGGACCTCGCCCGTCACCTGATGGCAAGCCACAGACGCGACCTCGAGGAAAACCCTTATCTCTTCGAAATGATCCTGCTGACGGCCAAGGACGAGCTTCAATGCGGGCACCGCTACCGCGATATCGTGCGTAGCGCGCTTGAAGCGATCATCCTCGATGGCACCCGCAACGGCGAATTCGCCCCTCAGGACAGCCGTCGCGCCGCAGACGCTGCATTCTATGCCCTTGCCTGCGTCCTACATCCTGTCATGATCGCCAACGAGAAGCCCGACATATTGGCAACACGTTGCGAGGAAGTTGTTCTTCTCATCAATGCTGCACTGCAAACCACCCTTGATAAGTGACGAATTTTAACATACGTCACTTCGCAAGACTGCCAGTAACGGCCGGTCCTGTGACTATCTCGTCACACGCTGCGCCAATGGCAAAAATTAACGAGAGTTAATTTAACCGTTGCGCCGGAGTGCTATAGCGATGCGTCATGGACAGCCTCAATATTGACGTGGAAAAACCCATGAAGCGACGCATTCACCTGACTTCGGCAATCATATTGCTCTCCGCCGTCATCGCCGGTTGCAGTGATTCCGGCTCATCGGACAAGAATGCGGCCGCAGCGGGCGCGGGTGCCGAGCGCCCGCCGTCGCCGGTCAGCGTCGTAGTCATGAAGAAGGCCGAGCATCCGCTGACCAGCCTTCTGCCAGGCCGCGCTGACGCCTTCCAGACAGCGGACATCCGCCCGCGCGTCAGTGGCGTCATCAAGCAGATCGCCTTCAAGGAAGGCAGCGAAGTCAGCGAGGGTGACCTTCTCTACAAGATCGAGGACGACACCTACCGCGCGGAAGTGGCCCAGGCAGAGGCAAGCCTTGCCAAGGCCGAAGCAAGCGTGCCGACGGCGCAGTCGAACCTTGCCCGCTATGAGCGACTGGTCAACAGCGGCGCGACTCAGATCGAATATGAAAACGCCAAGGTAACTCTGCTGCAGGCGCAGGCAGATGTGGCCCAGGCCAAGGCTGCCTTGAACGCAGCGGAAATCAATCTTGCGCTGACCGACATCAAGGCGCCCTTCGAAGGCGTCACCAGCGCTTCGGCCTTCTCCATCGGCAACGTCGTTACCGCCAACCAGACGGACAAGCTGACCACACTGCGCCGGCTCGACCCGATTTACATCGACCTGACGGAATCCAGCGCAAATCTTCTGCGTCTGCGTGAAGCGATCTCTGCCGGTCGGATAAACCAGGAAGGTGGCCAGATCGCCGATATCCGGCTGACCATGGAAGACGGCACCCAGTATCCGATCATCGGCAAGCTCGACATGTCTGAAATGGCCGTCAGCGAGACGACCGGCACCTTCTCGATCCGTGCCGTCTTCGAAAACCCTGATAACCTGATTTTGCCCGGCATGTATGTGCGCGCAAGCGTCACCGTCGGCAAGGAGAACGGCTACCTCATTCCCCAGCGTGCAGCGACCCGCAATGCACGCGGCGAACTCACCGCCAAATTCGTCAACGCCCAGAACGTCGTCGAGACCCGCGTGTTCGAGCAGAGCAGCGTTTCCGGCAACAACTGGCTAGTGGCTGACAAGATTGCCGATGGCGACAAGCTGATCGTGGATGGCTTCCAGTGGATTGGCGACGGCGCGACCGTAGCGCCGGTGGAGGCCACCGTGGATGAAAACGGCTTCGTTGTCGAAGCACCCAAGGCGCCTGAAGCAGCCCCGGCTGCAAAGCCGTGATCGCGCGGCTTCACCGGCAGCAACCAGGCGCAAAGGGGTAACCAATGGCCAAGTTCTTTATCCACCGCCCGATCTTTGCCTGGGTGATCGCGATCGTGATCATGCTGGGCGGCGCTCTGGCGATCTCGACCCTCTCCATTTCACAGTATCCGGAAATTGCGCCGACCACCGTGCGCATCTCCGCGACGTATACCGGCGCGAGCGCCGAGACGGTCGAGAAGTCGGTGACCACGATCATCGAGGATGGCATGACCGGCCTCGACGACCTCACCTACATGACGTCGTCCTCCAGCACAGGCCGGGCAACCGTCACGCTGACCTTCGGCAACAGCATCGAGCCGGATATCGCCCAGGTGCAGGTGCAGAACAAGCTGCAGCTCGTCCAGTCGCAGCTCCCTGACGTCGTGCAGACCGCCGGCATCGAGGTAACCCGGTCGACCTCGAGTATTCTTCTCGTCGGCGCGCTGGTTTCGACGGACGCCGAGCGCAAGCCGGTGGAGCTCGGGGATATCTTCTCGACCCAGATCGAAGACCAGATCAAGCGCCTCGAAGGCGTCGGCAGCATTCAGGTTTTCGGTACGGGCTACGCCATGCGCGTCTGGCTCGATCCCTTCAAGCTGAACAAGTTCCAGCTCACTCCGACCGATGTCACCACCGCCATCGAAGCCCAGAACACCCAGGTTTCCGTAGGTTCCCTCGGCGCACAGCCGGTGGCTCAGGGCCAGCAGCTCAACGTGACCGTCACGGCGCAGAGCCAGCTCCAGACCGTTTCCGACTTCGAATCGATCATCCTGAAGGTCGAGACCGATGGCGCGACCGTTCGCCTGAGCGACGTGGCACGCATCGAGATCGGCCAGGAAAGCTATTCGACCAACACCCGGTCGAACCGCAATCCGGCGACCGGCTTTGCCGTCAACCTCGCAACCGGCGCAAACGCTCTCGACACCGCTGCTCGTGTGAAGGCAGCGCTGGACACCGTGGCGCCGTCGCTGCCGGAAAACGTGGTCATCACCTACCCCTATGACACGACCCCCTTCGTTCAGCTCTCCATCGAGAAGGTGGTTCACACGCTGATCGAAGCGATCGTGCTCGTCTTCTTCGTGCTCCTGATCTTCCTGCAGAACCTGCGCGCGACCTTCATTCCGATGATCGCTGTGCCGGTCGTTCTGCTCGGCACCTTCGGCATCCTTGCGATAACGGGATACTCGATCAACACGCTCACCATGTTCGCCATGGTGCTGGCGATCGGCCTGCTCGTCGACGACGCCATCGTGGTCGTGGAAAACGTCGAACGCATCATGTCCGAGGAGCACCTGTCGCCGCTCGATGCGACGGAAAAATCGATGGGCGAAATCACCGGCGCCATCATCGGCATCGCGCTGGTGCTCACCGCCGTGTTCATTCCGATGGCCTTCTTCGGCGGCTCCACCGGCATCATCTACCGCCAGTTCTCCATCACCATCGTCTCGGCGATGCTGTTGTCGGCCGTCGTCGCCATCGTTCTGACGCCGGCTCTCTGCGCCACCATGCTGAAGCCGGTTGACCACTCCAAGCCGAAGCGTGGCCCGGCAGCCTGGTTCAACCGGAACTTCGACCGCACGACCAACGGCTATGTCTCGACGATCGGCTACCTGCTGAAGCGCCCGATGCGTGTCATGCTGATGTTCGTGATCGTCATCGGCGGCTGCGCCTGGATCTTCACCCGCCTGCCCAGTTCCTTCCTTCCGCAGGAAGACCAGGGCGTGCTCATGACGATCGTCCAGCTTCCGAACGGCGCGACCGAAGCCCGTACGCAGGAAGTCATCAAGAAGATCGAAGACTACTACCTCGACAAGGAAAAGGACGCGGTCAAGGACGTCTTTGCCGTCTCCGGCTTCAGCTTCGTCGGCCAGGGCCAGAACTACGCCATGGTTTTCGCCAAGCTGAAGGACTTCGATGAACGCAAGAGCCCCGATCTGGCCGCATCCGCCATCGTGCGGCGCGCCATGGGCTACTTCCTCACCATCCGGGATGCGCAGGTATTCCCGCTGCAGCCGCCGGCCATTCCCGGTCTCGGCAATTCCAGCGGCTTCTCGATGTACATCGTGGACAGCGGCAAGACCGGAACCGACGCGCTGACCGAGGCATCCAAGAAGCTTATCGGTCTCGGAGGCTCCAACGCCAAGATCAGCTCGCTGCGCTCCAACAGCCCGGATGCGGAAAGTCAGCTGAAGATCCTGCTCGATCAGGAAAAGATGGGCGCCATGGGTCTCGACCTCGCCTCCGTCAATTCGATGCTGTCGACGATCTTCGCCGGTCGTGATGTCAACGACTTCACGCTGAACAGCGAGCTTAAGCCGGTCTATGTGCAGGGTGACGCACCCTATCGCATGCAACCCGACGACCTGACCCACTGGTACGCCCGCAACACCACCGGCGAAATGGTTCCATTCTCCGCCTTCAGCCAGGTCGAATGGGTTGGCGGCGCACCGACACTGGCCCGCTTCAACGGCACCAGCGCCATCTCGCTGGAAGGTGCGGGCGGTGCGGGCGTCAGCTCCGGCGATGCCATGGACGAAATGGAACAGCTGACGGCAAGCCTTGGCGGTGGTTACACCGTTGCCTGGCAGGGGATTTCCTATCAGGAGCGTCTGTCCGGCTCTCAGGCCCCGGCGCTGTATGCACTGTCTGTCCTGATCGTCTTCCTCTGCCTTGCGGCACTTTATGAAAGCTGGTCCATCCCGTTCTCGGTCATTATGGCCGTGCCGGTCGGCGTGCTCGGCGCTCTTGCCGCCGCCTACTACTTCGGTCAGGCAAACGACGTCTACTTCAAGGTGGGCCTGCTGACGACCATCGGTCTCGCCGCGAAGAACGCCATCCTGATCGTGGAATTCGCCAAGGATCGAATGGCGGGCGGAACCAGCCTGATCGATGCGACATTGGAGGCCGCACGTCTGCGCCTCCGTCCCATCATCATGACGTCGCTGGCCTTCATCCTCGGCGTCGTACCGCTTGCCATCGCCACCGGCGCTGGCTCTGCTGCCCAGAACTCGATCGGTATCGGCGTTCTCGGCGGCATGCTGGCAGCCACGGCACTCGGTATCTTCTTCGTGCCGTCGTTCTTCGTGGTTGTCCGAAAAGTCACAACCCGTGCAAAACCGAAAGAAGCGCTGTCATGAGGATATGGATATCGTTACGTTAAGCAGATATTTACCATAATTGATTCCTCATGAAACGATAGGCGCAGCGGCAGAGAGACATGACGACGCGCCTGCCGCGCGACGCAACCGAGCAAAAAACTAGGATAGTATGATGGTATCCATACGCGTAGCCGCCCCCCTTGCATTGCTTCTGCTCTCGGGTTGCGTAACTGGCCCGGATCACAAGGCTCCGGAAATGCCCCTCCCCGAAAAATTCGGCGAAGGCGGCACCAAGAACACTGGCGATGTGGCCATGGCCCCCTGGTGGACGGCCTTTAACGACAAGCGGCTCAACGCTTATGTCGATGAAGGTTTGAACCAGAATCTTGACATTCTTCAGGCACTGGAGCGCATCACCGCCGCAGAAGCGAATGTGACTGTGGCCGGTGCGGGCGCCCTGCCCAGCCTCGACGGCAGCGCAAGCGAATCCGTCAGCGGCGCTGACGGCAGCTACAGCAAGCAGGACACACGCTCGACGACCAGCGGCGGCCTGAGCGTATCGTGGCTGCTTGACCTCTTCGGCCAGTACAAGCGCGCGAAGGAAGGTGCAGAGGCATCGCTCGACGGCGCCTATGCAAGCGCCGACGTCGCCAAGCTCTCCTACCTGTCGGATCTGACGACCTCGTACATCAACGCCCGGTACTACCAGGAGCGTATCGCCATCGCCAAGAAGAACCTGGCATCGCGTCGCGAAACCCTGGAACTTACCAAGCTGCAGCTCGAAGCCGGTGCGGCTTCGCGCCTCGACGTGGTGCAGTCCGAAGGTCTGGTCAACTCCACGTTGGCTGACCTGCCCGGTCTGGAAACCAACTTCCGCCAATCGGCTCACCATATCGCAACGCTGCTCGGCAAGCCCGCCTCCGCGCTGGTGTCCGAACTGCAGAAGGGCGCTCCCCAGCCGGTCGCACGCCGCAGCGTCAATGCAGGCGTACCGGCTGACCTGATCCGCAACCGTCCCGACATCCGCAAGGCCGAACGGACACTGGCTTCTGCCGTCGCCGAAATCGGTGTTGCCGAGGCTCAGCTCTACCCGACGATTACGCTGGGCGGCTCGATCACGCCGTCCTACATCTCGACCAAGCCGCTGAAGGGCTCCCTCACCTCCTGGTCGTTCGGCCCGAGCTTGTCGCTGCCGATCCTCGATGGTGGCCGTCTGAAGGCCAATGTCGATATCGCGGAATCCTCGGCTCGCGAAGCCTATCTCGCCTGGAAGTCCACCGTGCTGGGCGCCGTCGAGGAAGTCGAGAACGCACTGGCAGCCGTCAACCGCGACAGCCAGACCGTCGCGGCACTCACCGCAACCGTTCGCTCCTACGAAGAAGCGTTGCAGCTTTCGACCGCCAGCTACCGCGACGGCGCATCCTCGCTGCTCGACGTTCTGGACGCCCAGCGCTCGGTATCGACCGCTCAGGCAAGCCTTGCACAGGCCGTCCAGCAGATGGCAGCCGACTACGTCTCGCTGAACGTCGCCATCGGCGGCGGCTATGCATTCGACAGCAAGAAGGCAAAGACCAACTAAGGTCAGCCTTCAGAAAAGCTTTGAACCCGGCATCTCCAAGAGTTGCCGGGTTTTTCATTTTCAGGATGTCGATGATTTCCGAGGCCCGCAGTCTGCCGGGAAGCCATCAGAAGGTGGCGGGCGTATTGATCCAGATAAGCACCGTCTCGCCATCGGACGTGTTGTGCCAGGAATGCGGCCGGCGGCTTTCGAAATAGAAGCTGTCGCCGGCATTGAGTTCGAAGAACCGGTCTCCGTCCAGAATGATCTCCAGACTGCCGGACAGCACATGCATGAATTCCTCGCCCTCGTGCTGATAGGCACCTTCGCTCGATGCGCCGGGAGCAAGCTGGAAGCGATTGCATTCCATCTGATTGCGCCCTTCCGCCAGCACCTGGATCGTCACGCCGGCTGAGGTCGTTGGCCATGTCGGCCATTTTCCGTCGCGGATGAGGGATTCCCCTCCATCCCCCTGCTCCTGCCCGCTGAGATTGGCAACCGTCGTCCCGAGATAGCTCGCCACCGTATGCAGCGCCGTAAACGACAGACCGTATGAGGTGCGCTCGAAGGTCGAAAGCTGAGAAACCGAAACACCGGTCGCCTGCGCCACCGTCTCAAGCGTTTTCCCGGCATCCCGCCGAAGCCGCCGCACCTTCTGCCCGACGGCAATTTCGGAAGTTTCCGTATCGTCCTCATCGAGGATTTCAGCGACCTCGGCCTCCACCGCCGGAGGAGCCTCTTCGCGAAGGCTTTCGCGGATCGCAGCGGGGTTGAGGCCCTTCTCACTGCGGAGCCACGCAATCGTCTTCAAACGCTCGACAAGCGCGAGATCATAGAGCCGCTGACCCGAGGGCGTGCGGATCGGCTGGATGAGTTCCTGCGTTTCCCAAAGCCTAAGCGTCGAAGCGGAAACCCCCGCCATTCGGGCGGCTTCGGCAATCTTGAAATGGACGTCATCCATAGAGGCCGATCCCTGTCAGCACGTTGTCATTGCCATGCGTGATAAATGCGGCAAACCATATTGCAAGTCTACAGAAAAAATGTAGGAAATATGCAACCTCGCGATCGAAAATAAGCCGACGCCGAAGGTCAACTGCTACCAAAGGGAATCCGAGAATGAAAAACTCCGAAATCGCAGCTCGCAAGGACGCGGCCATTTCCCGTGGCGTCGGCATGACGACGCAGATCTATGCCGCCAAGGCGGAGAATGCGGAGATCTGGGACGTCGAAGGCAATCGCTACATCGACTTCGCAGGCGGCATCGCCGTTCTCAACACGGGCCATCGCCATCCCAAGGTCATCGAGGCCGTAAAGAAGCAGCTTGATGCCTTCACCCACACCTGCCACCAGGTCATGCCATACGAGAACTACGTCGCTCTGGCCGAGCGCCTGAACAAGCTCGTTCCGATTTCCGGCCCGAAGAAGACCATCTTCACCACCACGGGCGCCGAAGCCGTCGAAAACGCCGTCAAGATCGCCCGCGCCGCAACCGGCCGCAACGCCGTCATCGCCTTTACCGGTGCATTCCACGGCCGTACCTTCATGGGCATGACCCTGACCGGCAAGGTCGTTCCCTACAAGGTCGGCTTTGGCCAGATGATGGGCGACGTCTTCCACGTTCCCTTCCCGATCGAGATGCACGGCATCAGCGTCGAGGAATCGCTCGATGTCCTCGACAAGCTGTTCAAGGCCGATGTCGACCCGAAGCGCGTCGCCGCCATCATTCTCGAGCCGATCCAGGGCGAAGGCGGCTTCTATGAAGTTCCGCGCGCTCTGATGAAGGCCGTTCGCCAGATCTGCGATGAACATGGCATGCTGATGATCGCCGACGAAGTGCAGACCGGCTTTGCCCGTACCGGCAAGCTGTTCGCCATGGAACACCATGACGTATCGCCGGATCTCGTCACCATGGCCAAGAGCCTTGCCGGCGGCTTCCCGCTTTCGGCCGTCACCGGCCGCGCCGAACTGATGGACGTTCCCGGCCCCGGCGGCCTCGGCGGCACCTATGCCGGCAACCCGCTGGCGATTGCCGCCTCGCATGCCGTTCTCGACGTCATCGAGGAAGAAAAGCTGTGCGACCGTGCAAACCAGCTCGGCGGCCGCCTGAAGCAGCGCCTTGAAGGCCTGCGCGCCGACATTCCGCAGATTTCCGACATCCGCGGCCCCGGTTTCATGGTTGCCGTCGAATTCGGCCATCCCGGCTCGATCAAGCCGGATGCGGACTTCACCAATGCCGTTCGCCTGAAGGCACTGGAAAAGGGTCTGGTTCTCCTGACCTGCGGCGTCTACGGTAACGTCATCCGCTTCCTGTCTCCGATCACCATTCAGGACGAAGTCTTCAACGAAGCTCTCGATATCATCGAAACCTCTCTCCGCGAATGCGCAGCAAAGGCCAAGTAATGACCGTATCGACCCTTCTCACATCGAAGCTGAAGGACGCGTCGCTCGTCACCGACAAGACGCTGGTTGGCACCGAATGGGTGTCCGCAAGCGAAAGCGGCAAGACCTTCGAAGTCACAAACCCCTCGACGGGCGAAGTCATCGCCACCTTGCCGGATCTCGGCAAGGTGGAAGTCGCCCGCGCCATCGACGCGGCCTATATCGCGCAGAAGGCATGGGCGAAGAAGACCGGCAAGGAGCGCGCCGGGGTCCTCCGCAAGCTCTTCGACCTGATGGTTGCCAATGCCGACGACCTCGCCACCATCCTGACCATGGAAATGGGCAAGCCGTGGCCGGAAGCACGCGGCGAAATCCTCTATGGTGCGTCCTATGTCGAATGGTTCGGCGAGGAAGCCAAGCGCGTCTATGGCGACACGATCCCCGGCCACCAGGCCGACAAGCGGATCATCGTCGTCAAGCAGCCGGTCGGTGTCGTCGGCGCGATCACGCCGTGGAATTTCCCGAACGCCATGCTTGCCCGCAAGATGGCTCCGGCTCTCGCCGTCGGTTGCGCCATGGTATCGAAGCCGGCGGCCCAGACGCCGCTCTCGGCTCTGGCTCTCGCCATCCTTGCCGAGCGTGCGGGCGTACCGGCCGGTGTGTTTTCGGTGCTGACTTCCACGGACGCGGCCATGGTCGGCCAGGAACTCTGCGCAAACGACAAGGTGCGCAAGCTCACCTTCACCGGCTCGACCAATGTCGGCAAGATCCTGATGCGTCAGGGCGCGGACCAGATCCTCAAGCTCGGCCTCGAACTCGGCGGCAATGCCCCGTTCATCGTCTTCGACGACGCCGATCTCGATGCGGCCGTCGAAGGCGCGATGATCTCCAAGTATCGCAACGCCGGCCAGACCTGCGTCTGCGCCAACCGTCTCTACGTTCAGGCCAACGTCTATGACGCCTTCGCGAAGAAACTCGCCGAACGCGTCGGCAAGATGAAGGTCGGCGACGGCTTTACCGAAGGCGTCACCACCGGCCCGCTCATCGACAAGAACGCCCTGAAAAAGGTCGAGGAACACGTCGCCGACGCCGTTTCCAAGGGCGCCAAGGTCGAGCTCGGCGGCAAGCCGGCTCCCCAGGGCGGCCTGTTCTTCGAACCGACCATTCTGACCGGCGTTACGCCGGAGATGCGGGTCTCCACCGAGGAAACCTTCGGCCCGGTCGCACCGCTCTTCAAGTTCGAAACCGAAGAGCAGGTCATCGAACTTGCCAACAACACCGAGTTCGGTCTTGCCTCCTACTTCTACTCGAAGGACGTGGCGAAGATCTTCCGTGTTGCAGAAGCGCTGGAATACGGCATGGTCGGCATCAACACCGGCCTGATCTCCACCGAAACCGCACCCTTCGGCGGCATCAAGCAGTCCGGCCTCGGCCGCGAAGGCTCGAAGTACGGGATCGATGACTATACCGAGATCAAGTACATGTGCCTCGGCGGCATCGAATAAGCATCAGCCATCATCCTGAAACGGAAATCCCCGGCTTAGACCGGGGATTTTTTGCATTCTCGCATAAGAAAAGCCCGGCACTATCGGTGCCGGGCTTTTCCATATCGGGACGGAACGGAAGATCAGTTCTTCGCGCGCTCGACGTAGGAGTTGTCTTCGGTCGCGATGACGACGCGGGTGCCGGCATCAATATGCGGCGGCACCAGGGTGCGGATGCCGTTCGAAAGGATTGCCGGCTTGTAGGAAGAAGAAGCGGTCTGACCCTTCACGACCGGTTCGGTCTCGACGATTTCGAGCGTGACGTGACGCGGCAGTTCGACCGAAAGCGGAACGCCTTCATGGATCGACAGGACGCAGGTCATGCCTTCCTGAAGGTAGGCCTTCATGTCGCCCATAGTGTCGACATCGACCACGACCTGGTCATAGCTTTCCGGGTTCATGAAGTGGAAGCCTTCGCCGTCCTCGTAGAGGAACTGGAAGTTCAGGTCTTCCACGAAAGCGCGCTCGACCTGCTCGGTCGTACGCCAGCGTTCGGAAACCTTCACGCCATCGACGATGCGGCGCATGTCAACCTGGGTAACCGGCGTGCCCTTGCCCGGATGGAAGTTCTGGGCGGTGAGTACGACGTAAAGCTTGCCGTCGACTTCGAGGACATTGCCCTTGCGGACGGAAGAAGCGATGATCTTGACCATGGGAATTCCTTGTATCTGCCTGTGAGCCATCGTAAAGGACGACCCGCCGTCCGTATGACGTCATCAAATTTCTTGGGCGCAACTAACCTAAAATCGGCGAAATAGCCAGCCCGTGTTGCAACAAGGACAGAGAAAGCCTGAATGACCGATCGCAGACCCGCCTCTCCCTCCTGGTGGATGCCCTCGATCCATGCGGATCGCAGGCCCTTCCTGCTTGGGCGGAACGCGATCCAGGCGGCGTTGCGCGGTTATTTCACCACTCGCGATTTCATCGAGGTCGACACCGCCACGCTGCAGGTTTCCCCCGGCAACGAAGCTCATCTGCACGCGTTCTCGACCGAGGCAATCGGCAATGACGGCGAGGCGGCGCCGCTCTATCTGCACACCTCGCCCGAATTCGCCTGCAAGAAGCTGCTGGCCGCAGGCGAGCCGCGGATCGCCTGCTTTGCCCATGTCTATCGCAATCGCGAACGCGGGCCGCTGCATCATCCCGAATTCACCATGCTGGAATGGTACCGGGCCGGCGAGAGCTATGAACGGCTGATGGCGGATTGTGCCGAAATCCTTCAACTCGCGGCAGACACTACAAAAACCCGCCGCTTCGCCTTCCGTGGCGGCGAATGCGATCCCTTCGCCGAGCCGGAAAGGCTATCGGTCGCAGAAGCCTTTGAACGTTACGCCGGGATAAATCTCCTCTCCTCGGTGGAACCGGGTGGCTTAACCGATCGCGACCGTCTCGCCGCCGAGCTGAAACGCGCCGGCATCCGTATCGCCGACGACGACAGCTGGGCCGACCTCTTCAGCCGCGTCATCGTGGAGAAGGTGGAGCCGCATCTCGGCTTCGGCCGCGCCACCATTCTCGATGAATATCCGATTGCCGAAGCGGCCCTTGCACGTCCATCCGCCCGCGACCCGCGCGTTGCCGAGCGCTTCGAGCTCTATGCCTGCGGTGTCGAACTCGCCAACGCCTTCGGGGAGCTCACGGATGCAGCCGAACAGCGCCGCCGCTTCCAGGCGGAGATGGCGGAAAAGCAGCGCATCTACGGCGAAACCTATCCGCTGGACGAGGATTTTCTCGATGCGCTGGCGGTCATGCCGGAAGCCTCCGGCATAGCACTCGGCTTCGACCGTCTCGTGATGCTGGCAACCGGCGCGCTGAGGATCGACCAGGTCATGTGGGCTCCCGTTGCGGAGGTTACCCGTTGAGCGCAAACACCCTGCGCACCATAGATGATCTCGTCGCCTCGGGACTGCTGCCGGCATCCGAGACCGCCGGCATTCGGCAGGTCACGGATCGCTATGCCGTCGCGCTCACGCCGACGGTCGCCGGGCTGATCGACAGAACGGATCCGACAGACCCGATAGCCGCCCAGTTCGTGCCAAGACCCGCCGAACTGGTGGAAGCCGAAGGAGAGCGGGACGATCCGATTGGCGATCACGCCCACACTCCTGTCGAGGGCATCGTTCACCGTTATCCCGACCGGGTTCTTCTGAAGGCCGTGCATGTCTGCCCGGTCTACTGTCGTTTCTGTTTCCGCCGCGAAATGGTGGGACCGCAGGGGGACGGCAATCTGAGTGCGGAGAAGCTTGCAGCCGCCCTCGACTATATCCGCAGCCATGACGCGATCTGGGAAGTGATCCTGACCGGCGGCGACCCGCTGGTCATGTCGCCCCGTCGGCTCCGCGCCATCATGGTCGAGCTTGCCTCGATGACCCATGTGAAGATCGTCCGCATTCACAGCCGCGTGCCCGTCGTCAATCCAGACAGCATCGACGACGAAATGATCGAGGCGCTGAAAGCCGGCGGCAAGACCGTCTATCTGGCGCTCCACGCCAATCATCCGCGCGAGATGACAAAAGCAGCGCGGGATGCCTGCAGCCGGCTTGTCGATGCGGGGATCATGATGGTCAGCCAGTCCGTGCTGCTGCGCGGCATCAACGACGATGCCGCAATCCTTGCGGAACTGATGCGTGCTTTCGTCGAGGCTCGCGTAAAGCCCTATTACCTGCACCATCCCGACATGGCGCCCGGAACAGGACACTTCCGCCTGACCATTGCCGAGGGGCAGGCCATCATGCGTGAGCTTCGCGCCCGGGTCTCCGGTCTCTGCATTCCGGCCTATATTCTCGATCTGCCGGGTGGTTACGGCAAGGTCGCGGTTGGCGAAGGCGCCATCCACGAAACGGATGAAGACACGTACGAAATACTGGACCGAAACGGGACAAGCCACCCCTATCCCTGATGAGCGATCACGGAATCGTGAAATCAAATATTCCGCACGAAAAGGCTTTCCTCGCATATCGGGCACGATCCGCGCAAATTGACAGGAAGCAATCACCTTTGTTTAACTACACGACTTAGCGGAATCTTATGCCTTCCCGCAGTAGAAATCTCCCCGAACTGGAAATTCATCTACAAGAAGGGGAGAAACATGAACGAAACAATTCGTTCTCTGCTGGCCAAGGTTGGTGGACTGTCAACATCCGTCGAGGCGATTTCCGATGAAGCCGATCTTTACGCGGCCGGTCTTTCTTCTTTCGCCTCCGTGCAGCTGATGCTCGGCCTTGAAGAGGCCTTCGATCTGGAATTCCCGGACCATCTGCTCAACCGCAAATCCTTCGCCAGCATCGCCGCTATCGAGACCACTCTCTCGACGATCCTGGAAGACAGAAAGGTCGCATAATGGACCTCTCGGCAAGATCTATCGACAAGAGCCTGAAAAGCAGGGTGACACGCGTGGCGGCCGTAGCGGCGGCCTATGCGGACGAAGTCGACAAGGCGGGTCGCTTCCCGCGCGAGGCGATCGACGCCATGAAGGCCGAACGGCTGATGGGCATCATGATCCCGGTCGAATTCGGTGGCGAGGGGCTCTCCCACGCCGAGATCGCCGAGACCTGCACCCTGCTGGCGCAGTCCTGCGCATCGAGCGCGATGATCTTCGCCATGCACCAGATCAAGACGTCGAGCCTCGTCTCCCACGGGGGAGAGGCCGAATGGCACCGCGGCTTCATGCGCCGCGTCGTCGCCGAACAGCTTTTGCTCGGCTCAGCGACCACGGAAGCGGGCATCGGCGGCAACATGCGCAACAGCATCTGCGCCATAGAGGTCAAGGACGGCGTCTGCCGTCTGGAGAAGGACGCGACCGTCATCTCCTACGGCGCCGATTCCGACGCGATCCTCATTACCTCCCGCAGCCACAAGGATGCGGCGTCCACCGATCAGGTGATGACCGTCTTCACCAGGGACCAGTACACGCTCGAACACACCCAGACCTGGGATACGCTCGGCATGCGCGGCACCTGCTCCGACGGCTTCATCTTCCGCGGGGAAGCGCCGGCCGAACAGATCCTGCCGCTGCCTTTCGCGGAAATCGCCGCGCAGTCGATGCTGGCAAACGCTCATCTTCTGTGGAGCGCGCTGTGGTACGGCATCGCCGTCGATGCTTTCGCCCGCGCCCAGAACTTCGTCCGCGCCGCCGCCCGCAAGGCGCCGGGCACACAACCTCCGGGCCTCGTGCAGCTTGCGGAAATGTCGAGCCAGCTGCAGGCGATCCGCGCCAATATCGTGACCGGCCTTGAAACCTTCGAAACCGCACGGAAGGATTCCGACCGGCTGTCCTCGATGGGCTTTGCCGTTGCGATGAACAACGTCAAGATTGCCTCTTCCGAGATGATCCTGCCGGTCATCAACCAGGCCATGCGGATCTGCGGCATCATGGGCTACAAGAACGGTACGCCCTATAGTCTCGGTCGCCATCTGCGCGACGCTCACTCGGCGGAACTGATGATCTCCAACGATCGCATTCTCGCCAACACCTCCACCATGCTGCTCGTTCACAAGCAGGAAACCGGATTGCTGGGGTAAGAACCATGGATATGCAGGTAAGCTTTCTCGACCGCCTATTCGAAAGCGGTCTCCTGATCGAAACCGGCGTTGAAGGCCTTTATGGCCGCAGCGGCCGCTTCGAGGACGTGATTGCCGCGTTCGAACGCCTCATTGACCGCTACGGCGCTGCCGACGGCGCGGAAGCGATCCGCTTTCCGCCCGGCATGAATCGCGCCTATTTCGAGAAAAGCGGCTACATGAAGAGCTTCCCGCAGCTTGCGGGCACGGTCCACAGCTTCTGCGGCTGCGAACTGGATCACGTCAGCCTCCTGAAATGCATGGATGAGGGCAACGACTGGACGACCGAGCAGAAGGCGACCGACATCGTGCTGACGCCCGCTGCCTGCTATCCGCTCTATCCGACCGTCGCCAAGCGCGGCAACCTGCCGGAAACCGGCGGTCTCTACGACCTGCAGTCCTACTGCTTCCGCCATGAGCCGTCGAATGATCCGGCCCGCCAGCAGCTCTTCCGCATGCGCGAATATGTCCGCATGGGCACGCAAGCCGACGTCACCGAGTTCCGCCAGATCTGGATGAACCGAGGCGTCAAGATGATGGCCGAGGTCGAACTCCCGGTCGAAATCGACGTGGCGAACGATCCCTTCTTCGGCCGCGCCGGCAAGATGCTTGCCAACAACCAGCGCGACCAGAACCTGAAGTTCGAACTGCTGATCCCGATCACATCGGTCACCAAGCCCACGGCCTGCATGAGCTTCAACTACCATCAGGATGCCTTCGGCACGAAGTGGGGCCTCAACCTCGCGGACGGTGCCGTCGCGCACACGGCCTGCGTCGGCTTCGGCCTCGAGCGCATCGCGCTTGCGCTCTTCCATCACCATGGCCTCGACACCGAGGCATGGCCGGCATCGGTACGCGCAGCACTCTGGGGCTGAGCCGACCGATGAACGCAGTTTTTCCCGGCATCGAGCCGGCCACATACGTAGCCCATGCCCTGCATGCGAGCGACCGGATGTGGCCGGAAACCAACTGCTATGTCGACCTCTGGATCGAGGTGCTGGCAAGCCATCACGTCGCGCCCGAAGCCATGCTGGGCTTCACCCTGACGCAGGATTTCGAGGGCGACCAGTTCACCTTCTTCAAGGTGCCGCTGGAAGACCTCGAGGAACTCTATGGCATCCGCGTCACGGAACTGGCGATCTTCGACAGCGTTGAGGCCCATGTCATGGAACAGATCCGGCGCGGCCGCATCTGCCTCGTCGAGATGGACAGCTTCTACATGCCCGACACCCGTGGTGTCGGCTACCGGCAGGATCATGGAAAGACGACGGTCGCGATCAACCGGCTCGACATGGCCGGCCGCTCCATGGATTATTTCCACAATGGCGGTTTCTTCCATGTCGATGGCGAGGACTTCGACGGACTTTTCCAGCTGAACGTCCCGGAAGGCACCCTGCCCTTCCTGCCTTACACGGAATTCGCCAAGTTTCCCGCAAAACCGGTTCCCCGCGAACACAAGCGCACGGTCGCCGCGAAACTGCTCCGCCGTCACTACCACCGCCGGCCTCACGCCAACCCGATTGCGGCCTTTGCTGCCGTCTTCCCAGCACAGGTCGAGGCTGTCGCGGAACGTCCGTTCGGCTATTTCCACAAATACGCCTTCAACACGCTCCGCCAGTTCGGCGCCAATTTCGAACTTCTGGCAAGCCATCTCACCTGGCTTTCCGGGGAAAGCTACGTTCCGGTCGTCGAGCAGGCGCTGAAGATTTCGGAAGTGGCGAAGTCGGTGCAGTTCCAGCTTGCCCGCGCCGTGACCCGTAAGAAGTTCGATCCTCTGGCTTCGGCTCTCGACCCGGCTGCTGAAGCCTGGGACAGACTGATGGGCGAGCTTGGCAAGACGCTTTCCTGAAGACAAGATCGGCCTGAAGACACGATCTGGCCTGACAGCGCATTTCGATCCGATTGAATCGGATCGGCGCTCCAAGGCTTTATTTTTGAAGCATGATCTTATCGATCCTCGTTTCACGAGGGTCGAATTATGCTCTAAGAGCAAGATCTGGCTGCAATTTCATGGGGCGCGCTGACACATGACCGGCATGACGACCTATCTCGACGCTGACGAGCGGCCGCTCGAAAGCGGCTGGACCATGCTCGTCACCGAAGCGGGACGTTATGCCACCGCGCGCGACGTGCACCGCCCGGCAGCCCGCATCCCCGCGCCGGTTCCCGGAACGGTTGCTTCCGCGCTTGTCGGAGCCGGTCTCTTCGATCCCGAGAAGCCCCAGTCTCTGCATGACAAGGACGCCTGGTATTTCCGTTCGCTGGAAGGCGAGGAGCCGGGGCCGGCCATCCTGCGGTTCGCCGGTCTTGCGACCATCGCCGAGATCTATCTGAACGGCGAGCTCAGGCTCTCCTCCGCAAGCATGTACCAGGCGCATGACCTCGAATTTGTCCTGACCGGCAGAGACGAAATCGCCATATGCTTCCGCGCGCTGGAAGGTGAGCTTGGCAGACGCGGCCCCCGCGCCCGCTGGCGTCCCAATCTGATGGACAATCAGGGGCTCCGGCTTGTCCGGACCACGGCGCTTGGCCGCATGCCCGGCTGGTGCCCGGAAATTCACCCTGTCGGTCCTTTCCGCCCGATCAGCCTGATCAGGACGGAAGATAGCGGCGTCAAGGATCTCTCGATCCGCAGCAACCTTGCGGAAGACGGAACGGGAAGCCTCTCGGTTTCGCTGACCCTGCCGGAAGACGCCAGAGACATTCGCCTCGGCTGCGATGGCCGGGAAGCGGCATTCACCCCCAGCGCTGTCGGGCGCTGGCAAGCCAAGCTTTCCCTGCCCGACGTGCAGCCCTGGTGGCCTCGCACCCACGGCGAACCGAAGCTGCATGACATAACCCTCGACATCGACGGCAAACGCCATTCGCTCGGCCTCACCGGCTTCAGGCGGATCGAGATCGACCGTGGAACCGACGGACAGGATTTCGCTCTTTTCGTCAACGGCACGCGTATCTTCTGCCGGGGCGCCGTCTGGACCAATGCCGATATCCTGCGTCTGCCCGGCGCGGCGGAGGACTACGCTCCCTGGCTTGCGAAGGCGGCCGAGGCAAACATGAACATGATCCGCATCGGCGGTACCATGAGCTATGAGAGCCCCGATTTCTTCCGCCTCTGCGACCGGCTCGGCATCATGGTCTGGCAGGACCTGATGTTCGCGAACTTCGACTATCCCGTTGCCGACGAAGCTTTCATCGCTTCGATCGACACGGAAATCCGGCAATTGCTGTCGGCAACACAGGCGTCGCCATCGCTTGCCATCGTCTGCGGCGGCAGCGAGGTCTACCAGCAGGCCGCCATGCTGGGCCTGCCGGAACGGATCTGGAAAACGCCGTTCTTCACGGAGGTCCTTCCCGGCATCGTTTCCGATGCACGGCCCGATGTGCCCTATGTCGAGAACTCGCCTTCCGGCGGGGCCATGCCCTTTTCTCCGAATTCCGGTGTCACCCATTATTACGGCGTCGGCGCCTATTGCCGCCCTCTGGAGGACGCCCGGCGCGCCGGTGTGCGTTTCGCCGCCGAGAGCCTCGCCTTCGCCAATGTGCCCGAACAGGAAACACTCGACCGGCATCTCCCGGTCGCACCCGTTCACGATCCCCGCTGGAAGGCGCGGGTACCGCGCGACCGTGGGACATCCTGGGATTTCGAGGATGTCCGCGACCATTATCTCGTCGATCTCTATGGCTTCGACCCCGCCCGCCTGCGTCGCGAGGATGCCGGGCGCTATCTCGATTTCTCCCGCGCCGTCGTCGCCGAGGTCGTGACCGAGACCTATGCCGAATGGCGCAGGCCGAAATCGACCTGCAACGGCGCACTCGTCTGGACCCTGCAGGATCTACAGCCCGGTCCCGGCTGGGGCGTTATCGATTCAACCGGAAAGCCCAAGTCGGTCTGGCATGCACTGAAGCGTGCCTTCCGCCCATTGCAGGTCGCGTTGACCGATGAAGGCACCAACGGCCTTGACGTTCACCTGCTCAACGACACCGCAACAGCAAAGGAGGTCATCGTCGAAGTCGCGTGCCTTCGAGAAGGCGTACAACCCGTCGTCAGCGGCAAGCGAGAGATGGTGCTTGCGCCCCATGCCGGTGAAACGATCACCTGCACCGATCTGTTCGGCGCTTTCTTCGATACCACCTATGCCTTCCGTTTCGGCCCGCCGTCCCATGACGTGACGGTCGCTCGTCTTCTGGATGGTGAAACGGGTATCGTGCTCGCGGAAACCTTTCATTTCCCGCAGGGCCGCAAGACCGCCCTTCATCCAGCGGAACTAGCGCTCGAACTGCACGAGACCGATGAAGGCTGGATGCTGGACCTGTCCGCGACCGCCTTCGCCCAGTCCGTCCATATTTCCTCGGAAACCCATGACGCGGAGGAAAACTGGTTCCATCTTGCGCCGGGCGCAAGCCAACGCATCCGCCTTCGCTCGACGGACGCGTCCGGGGAAGGCAAGCCGGCGGGAACCGTCTCCCACCTCGGCTCGCAACGCCGTTTCAGTTTTTGAGAGCCGCCATGTCCTGTACCGCGCGAAGATAGGCTTCGCGCGCGGCAACCGGCGTGAGATTGTGATCCGCATCCGGCAGGATCGTCATCCGGACATTGGGATAACGGGAGAGCCCGCGCCCGCCCTCGCCGAAATGCTCGGCGAGATGCACAAGGCCGACATCATCTTCGCTATAGATCAGCCTGATCGCGGCATCGCGATCCTGAAGGGCCTGAAACTCGCCGACGATCTGGGAATGCAGCGAACCGCTGCCTGAAAAGCGGTTGAGAACCGGCAGCAGGAAACGCTTCAGCCGGCGCAGGAGGGCTCGAACCATATTCGTCGCAGCTCCCACGACATCGATCTCCCCCCTTAGCAGACGGTGGAACGTCTCGAGCTTCAGCATTCGGGTGCGATATTCGTGAAGCTGGCGCGGAGCCGAGTGGATGACCACATCGACATCGAGAGCCGGGTCCCACTGAAAAGCATACGGGTTGGCGATCACCGCCCCCTTGAGGCGCGGGTCGGCCACGACGCTGCGAAATCCGAGATAGCTGCCGCTGCAACGACCGCAAATGGCGGCCGGCAGCAACTCACTCGTTTCGAGGAAATCGAGAGCGGCCGCGACATCGTCGATCTGCGAGGGATTGTAGAGGATCTGCTCCGGGCCATTCGGCACCGGCGGACTGTCACCGACATTGGCGGCATCGAACCGCAGGGACGCGATCCCCTCGCCTGCAAGCCGCCTCGCCATCTCGACGCCGGATCGTCCCCAGCCGGCATGTCGGTCATAAGCCGTTCCGAGAATAATCGTCGTCGCCCCCTTCCGCTCACCGAGCGGCTGGCAGAGGACGCCATAGAGCCGGCCGTTATCGCCGAAGGTTACCGGCAGTTCCCGAAAATCAGGACCACGCAACTCGCTCGGCACGCCGGCCATCGATGACACGCGGTTTTCGTTTGCCGGCTGAGGATCCCGTAAACCGGAAACCCACGACACCAGCCTCTCGCCGATGCTCTCCGGCATGACCGAAATCAGAGGGTTGGAAATGAACGCATCATAGCCGGCATAATTGATCTCGAGAACATCGGCGCCGTCGCGCCGCAGCGCTTCGGCAAGTTCCCTGTCTCCCGACCGATCCGGTCGAAGCGCGACAAAGGCGCTACCCACGGCGGCACCCGATATAGCAACCTTGCGGATATCAGCCGCAATCGCCTCCGGCATACGCAGCCCGGCTATCGAGACCTGATCACGAATGCGATCCTTTTCCGGTATGCCGAGCCCTTCATCCACCATGCGGGACCAGATCTGCAATTCCCTGAGATAGGCGCGTCCCGAGGTTACGGGCGCAAGGCAGGCAATGCCTGCCACGTCATCCAGCCGTTCCAGCACCCGCAGAGCAAGCATGGAGCCAAGCCCCTGACTCACGACGGCAATGGTTTTACAGCCGGACAGGGTCCGCAACTGCCCCGCCGCTTCGACGATATCGTTTTCCCAGAGAGCGAGCCCGGCAGCCGCCCCATCGGCAGTGTCCAACGCGTCACCGGTTCCTGAATAGTCGAAGCGCAGGCTGGCGACGCCGCTCGCGGAAAGCGCATCGGCAAGCACCCGCCAGAACTTGTGAACGCAAAGCTCTTCCAGCCCCCACGGGCTGACGAACAGCACTGCGAGATCGTGGGCCGAGGCGGCTGACGGCATGAAAAGGCCGACCTTGCCGGAAAACGTGAACGGCCGCGCCGCCGACACTGCCGGGTTCAAGGCAGGTCCGGAGTTTTCCGATGGTAACTTCGACAAGGCATTCATGGCTCCCCCTTCACCGCGCGCAACCCCGCGTCAGTTACTCCCCTCGAAGACCCTTGGCTTGGCGACAAGAAAACCGAGCAGCCTGTTGACCAACGATGCCGCCGGTCCCGGCAGGCGCACCACAATGGTTTCGATCGCCGCGAGATCTTCCGCCGGAATGGCGCCGAACAGCCTGAGAGCGGCGATATAGGCAAGCGCGCCGCAGCCGATCGACAGCACGAGGCCCGCCAGCCCCGGGACGACGTGAAGCACGCCATAGGCAGCCCCTGCGCAAAGGGTCGCGGCAATCGTCACCTTGACGAGGGTCACATACATGCCGCGCAACGACCCCACGAATTCCAGCTGCCGCAGTGTCAGGATCGCCATGACCAGGAAGACCACGAAACGGATGGATGCGGCACCCTCGCCAGCGAATTCGGGCACCACCAGCAGCGCCCCGCCGACCATGATGACGGCACCGACAAAGCAGATAATGAGCCGTGCGCGCACCCGATCGAGCGACAGCAGATATTGCGAGCAGACGAGCCCGAAGACATAGATCGGCGTCACCAGCGCGAGGATGGTGAGCATCGGGCCGCTTTCCGAAAAGGCTTCGCCGAACACCGTCGTCACCAGACGCGGCGCGATGACGGCAAGCCCGAAGCTCATCGGCAGGGTGATGTAGGACAGGCTGCGGACGACACTTTCGAAAACCTCGACCGGCAGGCGCCCATGCCCGTTGGCGTGGATCTTCTCCGAATAATAGGGAACGAGGCTGCCGGTCAGCTGGACTGGCAATTGCAGGGCGAGGTTCGCCAGCGACAGCGCCGCCGCATAGTAACCCACCATCTCGACGCCATGGGAACCTTCGAGGAAGTAGATTTCGACACGAGTAAGAAAGATCGACTCGATGATGTACTGCACCGACAGCATGGCCGACGACGTCACCAGATAGCGCGGTGCGACGCCGCAGAGATCCGCCGGACTACGGAGCAGGCCGAGAGAATAGAAGAACTGGACGATGAAGCCGAGGATATAGCCGCAGAGCGCTCCGGGTATGCCGAAGAAGATCGCGCCAAGCAGAACACCCGCAAACTGCAATGTGCCTGCCACCACCGATATGCGGAAGAAGGCAGCAACATTCTGCTCTCCCAGCATCACGTTCTTGGTGAAGGAACCGATCGACTGCACGAACAGCAGGACGCCGGTGAAGATCAGGACGACGGGCGTATTCGTGGCCCAGTGTTCGTGTTCCGCGAGCCAGTAAATGCCGCCGTAGAGGATGGTGATGGCAATGGTCGCAAGGACGACCGGGCGAAGCAGATAAACCGCAAAACCACGCCGGGCGTCGTCACCGTACCCTTGCGCGCGAAGCTGGGGCAGCAACCGGAGAAGGGTGATGCCGGTCCCGAGTTCGGCAATCAGCGCTGCCGTGGCGGCAAGCCAGAGCGAGAAGGCGATGATGCCGTTGGCTTCCGGTCCAAGAAGACGGGCGGTGATGATGGAGCAGGCAAAACCGATCATCAGCAGGGACATGCCCGCGGCAGCATTGAGAGCCGAGTTTGCGACGATCCGCTTTACCATTTTACCTCTAATCCAAGCCCTGCTTCATGCGGGCGCGCATATCCAGCGCTTTTATGGGGAAATCATTGAAGAATGTTATGCTGCGCCGCCGCGCGGGCGAATGAGTTCCAAATGTGGTTAACCTGACCTGTCTGCCGGGAAGATCACCTGCACGGCTTCCTCCCAGGTTCTGATCCCGGATACGTCGATCCTGCTGCGGTCGTAGACCTGAGCCTTCACGAAAGCCTCCCGAATGGACGAGGCATCAGCCGGATCGTAGGCGCAGACATGCTCCCGCCCACCTGCCGCGAATGCCGGCGCCACGATCGGCAGCCTCGAATAGCTGTACTGGATCATCTTCAGGCTCGACTGGCTGAGATAATCGGCACCGTCGCTCAGGCGATAAGGCGCAAGACCGATATCGGCGAACTTGATGAAGGGCACGATCGCCTCGAACGGGACTTCACCATGAACGACGATGTTGTCCCGCGGTTTCGCCGGGAGCGCCTTCTTGCCGAAGAGATGAAACTTCCAGTCCGGATTGGCCGCCGAAAGCGTGTCGATCACATTGGCATCGAACAGCATGTCGCCGACGCTGACGGCATTCAGCGGCTTTGCATAGGGGCTTGCAGTTGCCTGATCGAAGACCCCCTTGCTGATGCCGTGCGGCAAATAGAGAACCGGTGCATCGGCGGGGAAATCCGGCCGCATGGCCTCCGCCATGATGTGGACGAGGTCATAGAAACCGATACTCTCATTGAGCACCTCTTGGATCACCGGATGCACTCCGATGGTCTTCAGCCGGTCGGCCGCGTGATAGACGATCTGCGCATCCGGTGCCTTGCGGCGAATGAGGGGCGTCAGGAGTGGCGCAGGCCCGCTTTCGATCAGCACATGGGTATAGCCCGGCAGGCGATCCCGCACGGCCTTCGGCAGCAGATCCGCATAACGCCGGAAGAAGAGCCCCGACAGCCGATTAAGGAAAGGCTTCTTCAGGTTCATCGGGTGGAAAGGCGCAAACCAGATGAATTCCTCGAACCCCGGCCCGATCTCTACCCAGCGATTGAGCAACCGGCTGCGGGCATAGGCATAGCGCCCGTCCTTCAGGAACCTGCTGATCGGGCTGAGCCGGCAGGTGAGGAAATCGACGTGGTCGCCCTGCGCCCGCAAGGCATCGGCCATGAAGTGCAGGTCGACCTTGCGCGGCGCGGCAGCGAAATGCTGGCCGGTGACGATGAGCACACGGCGGGGCATGCGAGGCTCGGCCATCGGCTCAGGCACTCGCCCGGACGGAACGTCCGCGAAGCGCATCCTCGTAAATTGCGGCATAACGATCCGCAACGCTCGCCCATGCATGGGTTGCAGCCGCATCGATCATGGCGTTGCGAACGGCTTCCGGATCGGACGACAGATGCTGGTAAGCCTTGCGGACAGCCGCCGCAGCCTCTTCCGGCCGAGCGAAATCGGCAAGGAAGATGCCGCCATGCCGATTGCCGAGCACATTGTAAGCATCATTGGTATGAAGGACCGGAACGAGACCGGCGCTCATCGCCTCGACGGCGACAAGGCCGAAGCCCTCATATTCCGATGCGGAAGCGAAGAGCGACGCACGACCGATCAGCTTGCGGACCTCCGCATTCTCAAGCCCGACATGCAGCGAGACCTGCCCTTCCAGCCCGCGATGCGCGATTTCGTTGCGGATATCCGCTTCGCTATGGTCGGAAACCGAGCCGACGACATCGAGTGCCCAGCCGGGCTCGATCTTGTTCAACGCGTAGATCGTGTCGAACAGACGGTCCAGCCGCTTGTTCACGGAAAAGCGCCCGATGGTGATGATGCGACGCCTCGGCACGGATGAGGAAAGGCGGGCGAATTTCTCGTTGTCGACGCCGTTCTCGACAAGCACGGAACGCCGGCCGGCGATCTGCGCGAACAGGTCGAGATCAGACTGGCTGCAGCAGACGACGGAGCGATAGGCGGACGCAGAAAGCCGGGTCACCGTCTTGAACCAGATATTCTTGATCGCCGCATAGTTCCTGGTGTGGAAGAAGCCGCCATGGGTCGTCGCAACCATCGGCTTGCCATGGAACGGCCGCGTCCATGCCAGAGCATCGAAGAAGAAGTCGATCGCATGCACATGTACGAGATCGGCATCGGCGATATGGCGGAACACCTGCGGGGCGACGGGATAACGGGAGCTTCCCTTCCACGGGATGCGCACCACCTCGACACCGTCGATCATGTCATGCGCCGGCAGCGTCGTGCCGGGATCGACGAAGAGACGGTCGAGAGTGACGACGCGGACACGAAAACCCCGTTTCAAAAGCAGCCGGCTGAGATTGGAAACGACATCTTCCAGCCCGCCGCGACTTGGCGGATACTGACGGACGACCTGCACGACGAGAGGAGAGCCTGACTTGCCGAGCGGAATCGATCCGGCTGTGGAAGAGCTGAACGCCATTTTTCACCTGCCTGGTTTGCGGCTCCGGAGAAGATCTGCAACTCCGGGAGAACACCTCACGATGACCTATTCTCAACGACGCCAACTCTTAACATCAGGTGTTCCCGGCCTTCTCCGCGCCACTTGCTTGCGAGCAAGGTTAATACTTGCAATAGCTTGCGTTCAGGCTTGGTTAAGTGTGGAGTGAAGAGGATTTATCCGAAATCGCACTCGGCCGGAGACAGGCTTGCGGCCAGATGCGATGGAACCGGACACGGGCTTGGAAACAGGATCGACGCGGAAAACGCCTGGTGAGGCGAAAGTTCGCGATACGGTCCTTCTGACGGGAGAACGGGTATCGGCATCTTGCGACAGACAGGACTGTGGAAGCGGTGGCTGCTCCTCGTGGCCTGCGCAGTCGCATTCTGTGCTCTGCTGGCCGCAATCCATGTCTTCCGCCAGCAGGCGAGCTTTGCCGCGACCACGGAACTGCTGGTGGACCCCGCCGACCTCGTAACGACGAGTACGGATGGCGGGACAGGAAGCGCCCGACCCGACCCGTCAAGTCTCGACAGTCAGGTCTATGTGATGCAATCGCGCCGGGTTCTGGACGCCATCGCCACCGAACTCGACCTTGCAAGCGACCCGGTTTTTGCCCCTCAGCGCACCTCATTGGACCGGGCGGCTACCGCAGCGCAGAACGCCGTGGCTGAAAGATTGCGATCACGCCTGACGATTACCCGGGCCGGGAAATCCAGCGTCTTCAGGATCACCGCCCAACATCCGGACGGAACGCGCGCGGCACAGATCGCCGACACCGCGGCAAACGTCTATCTCCGGCAATTGAGGGAAGCGCGCAATGAGGAGACGAAACGCACCGCCGATGCCCTCGCCGCAAAGGCGGACGAACTGGGAGAGAGCGTTCACAAGGCCGATCTCGCCTTGCAAACGTTCAGGGCGGAAAACGGCCTTGTCGGCGCTGAACAGCTGGGACAGTTGGCCGACCAGCAGCTCGCCAGCCTCAACCAGCAACTGCTCGATGCCCGCAATGCCGAGGAACAACAGCGCACCATATACGAACAGGCGCGCAACCTGACAGTCGGTTCGCTGGAACAGGGAACCATTCCCGAGGTCCTGCAATCCGGCGCCATCGCGCGTTTGCGCGAACGTTTTGACGCCTTGCAGGAGAGGTATTCGGAACTTGCCATCCATCTCGGCCCGGATCATCCGCAGATGCGTGCGCTCGACACGCAGATGACCAGTGTGAAGCAGACAATGCGGACGGAGATCGACCGTCTCAGGCAATCGCTGCAATCCAGCTACCAGCGCGCGACCGCCAATACCCGCTCGCTTGCCGGCCAACTGGAGACGCTGACCAAAGCAAGCGTCGACAGCGCTGCGGTCCGAAGCAGATTGCGCCAACTCGAAACCGAGGCCGAAGCCGCGCGCACGCCCTACAGGGAAGCAATGGACCGGGTAGAGGAATACCGCCGGCAGCAATCCCTTGTGACACTCAATTCACGCATCCTCACTGCCGCCGTGCCGGTTGAAACACAACCGCCCGTCAGGACATGGCCTCTTCTGGTAGCAATCCTGCTTGGCGGCCTCGCCATCGGCAGCGGCCTCACCTTCCTGACCGGCTTGCCCGTCTCCCGACGGTTGACGGAACAGACCCTCGTGAAACAGACCGGCTTCCCGATCCTTGGCCGTGTCTCGTCCGCGGCACAGACAACGCGGAAACCCTCCGGCCTCGCACGGTTCCTGCGGATTGGCCGGTCGACCCGCACGGCATCGCCCCGAGCCGCCAACGACGGCATTCGCAATGTGGCGGATCGGCTGCAGGCGGCGATGCCGACAGGACGCCGCGGCACGGTTCTGCTCATCGGCATCGGCGATCTCGACGAGCCACGCGCGGTGGCCGCAGACATAGTGCAGGAACTGATCGATGCCGGCCGCGATATTCTCTACGCCCCTGGCGCATTGAAGCCAAAGGTGACACGCCTCGGCACTGAACCCCGACAAGGGGTAATGGGCCTTGCCGACGCGGCAACGGAAGGATCGGCCCCGCTCGCTGACCTCCTGAAATACGAACATCTTCCCTCTGCGGCGAAAGTGACGGCTTTCGCCGGCATCGGCCGCACGTTCTCCCGCTATGACAGCATTTCTCACCCTTCGAATGCCGATATGGTGGTCATCAATGCCTGCGGAACACCGGCGGCGAAATGTCTTCCCCAACTCGTTCATGAAGCCGATACGATCGTGGTTCTGATGGAGATCGGCCGGACAAGCGGTTCCGACGTCGACGATCTCCTCGAAACACTGGGCTACAGCCGCGACATCGTACTCGGTATCGTTCTCGTGGAACCGACCTGAAAAGGCACCCCGCCGGCATCGCCCTTGCAAGCTTTCACGCGCTCATGTTTTCTGACCGCACGGCAATTGGTATCGAAAGTCCGGGACGCGAAGCATCATGCGGGAAACCGACAACAATGTGCAGGATGTGGGCTTCATCCTGATCCCCGGCTTTGCCCTGATGTGCTACGCCTCCGCCGTCGAGCCGCTGCGGGCGGTCAACCTGCTTGCCGGGCGCGAACTCTATCGCGTCCACGTCTATTCGCCGTCGGGTGAACCTGTTCCCTCCTCTTCGGGCGCCGTCGTCCCGGCCGAACCGCTGGCGGCAGCGAAACGGGACCGTCTGCACTCGCTCTTCGTCATCGCCGGCGGCCATCCCTCCGGCTGGCAATGGCCGGCCGTTCACGCCAGCCTGCGCGCCTTTGCACGCGATGGCGTGACGATTGGCGGGATATCGGGCGGACCCTATCTGCTTGCCGCCGCTGGCCTCCTGACCGATCACCGCTTCACCATCCACTGGGAACACGCACCTGCTCTCATCGAGGATTTTCCGGGGCTCAAACCCGAGCAGGCGCGCTATATCTTCGACCGCAATCTCCTGACCTGCGGCGGCGGCGTGGCGCCTCTCGACATGATGCATGCGCTGATCTCCGCCCGCTTCGGCCCCGCCTTCGCCACCCGCGTCAGTGACTGGTACCTGCATACCCATGTCGCCTCATCCGCCGAACCTCAGCGGGCATCGCTCGCGGAACGCCACGGCCTGCATCATCCGGCTCTGCTCGCGGTGCTTGAGAAAATGGAAGCGACGATCGAGCATCCGCTCGACCGGGATGCCATGGCGCGGTTTGCCGGCATCACGCCCCGCCATCTCGACCGGTTGTTCGCCGAACATCTCGCCTCGACCTTCCTGCAGGAATACCGTCGCCTCAGGCTCGAACACGCCCGCAAGCTGCTGCAGCAGAGCGCCCTTTCCGTGTCCGAGATCGCCTTCGCCTGCGGCTTCGCCAGCCCTGCGCATTTCGCCCGCCGCTACCGGGAGCTCTACGGCACGACGCCGAAAAAGGGCCGCAGCCTGTGAATGGACGGATGAACCTTCGTCACATTCAACATAAATTTCACTACAGGAAATTAAATTTCTCTTGGGTTGATTTGCCGTTTTTCCTTTGCTAGCCATTGTGCAGTTGCACACTGGCAAGGAGAAGAGCGATGTGCGGAATCGTCGGCCTGTTCCTCAAGGACAAGAGCCTTGAACCCCAACTTGGCGCCCTGCTCTCGGACATGTTGATCACCATGACCGACCGCGGACCGGATTCGGCTGGCATCGCGATCTATGGCGGCGCGCCCGCGGGCAAGGCCAAGATTACGGTACAATCCGCCGAACCGGAACAGGAATTCACCGGCCTGGAAGCGGATCTCGCCAAGGCGGGAATTGCAGCGAGCGTGACGCTGAAAAGCACCCATGCCGTCATCGAGATCGAGGAAGACAAGCTTGGCGAGATCCGCGCGGTACTCGCCGAAATCCGTCCCGACATCCGGATCATGGGGTCGGGCGAAAGCGTCGAGATCTACAAGGAAACCGGCCTGCCGAAGGATGTGGTCTCCCGTTTCGACGTGCGCGCCATGGGCGGCACCCACGGCATCGGCCACACCCGCATGGCGACGGAAAGCGCGGTCACGACACTCGGCGCGCACCCCTTCTCCACCGGCCCCGACCAGTGCCTCGTGCACAACGGCTCGCTTTCGAACCACAACAACCTGCGCCGCGAACTGAAGCGGGAAGGCATGAGCTTCGAGACCGACAATGACTCCGAGGTCGCAGCCGCCTATCTCACCGCGGAAATGGCCAAGGGCAAGGATCTCGGCAAGGCGCTCGAAAGCGCCCTCGACGATCTCGACGGCTTCTTCACCTTCGTCGTCGGCACGAAATCCGGCTTCGGCGTGCTGCGCGACCCCATCGCCTGCAAGCCGGCCGTGATGGCCGAGACCGACCAGTACGTCGCCTTCGGCTCCGAATATCGCGCACTCGTCGGCCTGCCCGGCATCGAAAACGCCAGGATCTGGGAGCCGGAACCGGCGACCGTCTATTTCTGGGATCACGAGAAAGCCGCCTGAACCATGCCAGTCTTTGACCTCTCCCAAACGCCGCTCCGCGAACTCAACAGCGCCCTTCACCAGATAGAGAAGGGCACCAACGACACCGTCTTCGAAGTCGTGAACCCGCGCGGCAGCCACGCGGTCGCCGTCGGCATCGACAGCCCCGTCACCGTCGAGGTGAAGGGCTCCGTCGGTTACTACTGCGCCGGCATGAACGACGGCGGCACGGTCACCGTGCACGGCTCGGCCGGTCCCGGCGTCGCCGAAAACATGATGTCCGGCACCGTCGTCATCGAGGGCGACGCCTCGCAATATGCCGGCGCGACCGGCCGCGGCGGGCTGCTCGTCATCAAGGGCAATGCCGCCTCGCGCTGCGGCATCTCGATGAAGGGCATCGACATCGTCGTCCATGGCAGCATCGGCCACATGTCCGCCTTCATGGGGCAATCAGGCCATCTGGTCGTGCTCGGCGATGCCGGCGAGGCCCTGGGCGACAGCCTCTACGAAGCGAAGCTCTTCGTGCGCGGGACTGTGAAAAGCCTCGGCGCCGATTGCGTCGAAAAGCAGATGAAGCCGAAGCATCTCGAAAAGCTCGCCGCTCTCCTGGAGAAGGCAGGCGTCAAGGACGTCAGGCCGGAAGAGTTCAAGCGCTACGGCTCCGCCCGCAAGCTCTACAATTTCAACATCGACAACGCCGACGCGTACTGAGGCGAGGAACAGCCATGAGCTATCAGAACCCCTACACCCCGCCGCGCAAGTCAGCCACCTTCGACGACTATACGCTTGCCGAAATCCGCCGCGCGGCAGCCACCGGCATCTATGACATTCGCGGCGGCGGCACCAAGCGCAAGGTGCCCCACTTCGACGATCTGCTGTTCCTCGGCGCGTCGATCTCCCGCTATCCGCTCGAAGGCTACCGCGAGAAATGCGATACATCGGTCGTCCTCGGCACCCGCTTTGCCAAGAAGCCGATCGAGCTGAAGATCCCGATCACCATTGCCGGCATGAGCTTCGGCGCGCTTTCCGGCAATGCCAAGGAAGCCCTTGGACGCGGCGCGATGCTCGCCGGCACCTCCACCACGACGGGTGACGGCGGCATGACCGACGAGGAGCGCGGCCACTCGGAAAAGCTCGTCTATCAGTATCTGCCTTCCCGTTACGGCATGAACCCAAAGGATCTGCGCCGCGCCGATGCGATCGAGGTCGTTGTCGGACAGGGCGCCAAGCCCGGCGGCGGCGGCATGCTGCTCGGCCAGAAGATTTCCGACCGCGTCGCCGAAATGCGCACGCTTCCCAAGGGCATCGACCAGCGCTCGGCCTGCCGTCACCCCGATTGGACCGGCCCGGACGATCTGGAAATCAAGATCCTCGAACTGCGTGAAATCACCGACTGGGAAAAGCCGATCTACATCAAGGTCGGCGGCGCACGCCCCTATTACGACACGGCATTGGCCGTGAAGGCAGGGGCCGATGTCGTGGTTCTCGACGGCATGCAGGGCGGCACGGCGGCAACGCAGGACGTCTTCATCGAAAATGTCGGCATGCCGACGCTCGCCTGCATCCGTCCGGCCGTTCAGGCGCTTCAGGATCTCGGCATGCACCGCAAGGTTCAGCTCGTCGTCTCCGGCGGCATCCGCTCGGGCGCCGATGTCGCCAAGGCGCTGGCACTCGGCGCTGATGCGGTCTCCATCGGCACGGCAGCGCTGGTCGCCATCGGCGACAACGATCCGCACTGGGAAGCGGAATATCAGAAGCTCGGCACCACCGCCGGCGCCTATGACGACTGGCACGAGGGCAAGGACCCCGCCGGCATCACCACCCAGGACCCGGAACTCGCCAAACGACTCGATCCGGAAATCGCCGGCCGCAGGCTCGCCAATTACCTCAAGGTCATGACGCTCGAGGCCCAGACCATCGCCCGCGCCTGCGGCAAGAACAAACTGCACAATCTGGAGCCGGAAGACCTCTGCGCTCTCACCATGGAAGCCGCCGCCATGGCGCAGGTGCCGCTTGCCGGCACCAGCTGGTACCCCGGCAAGGGAGGGTTCTGACCCTCCCGACAACTCCGCATACATCGCCAGAAGTGTCTTCATAAAATCCAAAAGGGGAACGAAGTGACACTGGATCTCGAAAGCTATGCCAAGGAGCATGGCGTCAAGTATTTCATGATCAGCTATACCGATCTCTTCGGCGGACAGCGGGCCAAGCTCGTTCCCGCCGCGGCGATCAAGGGCATGCAGGAGGAAGGCGCGGGTTTTGCCGGCTTCGCCACCTGGCTCGACATGACACCCGCCCATCCCGACCTTTTCGCCCTGCCGGACGCCTCTTCCGTCATCCAGCTCCCCTGGAAGAAGGAAGTCGCCTGGGTGGCGGCCGACTGCTACATGGAAGGAAAGCCGGTTGAGCAGGCTCCGCGCAACGTGTTGAAACGGCTGATCGCGGAAGCTGCCGCCGACGGGATGCGGGTAAAGACCGGCGTTGAGGCCGAGTTCTTCCTGATTTCCGCCGACGGATCGGAAATTTCCGACGGAGCAGATACTGCCGAGAAGCCCTGCTATGACCAGCAGGCGTTGCTTCGTCGCTACGACGTGATTTCCGAGATCTGCGACTACATGCTGGAACTGGGCTGGGGTCCCTACCAGAACGACCACGAGGACGCGAACGGCCAGTTCGAGATGAACTGGGAATTCGACGACGCGCTGAAGACCGCCGACAAGCACTCCTTCTTCAAGTTCATGGTGAAATCGGTTGCGGAGAAACACGGTCTGCGCGCCACCTTCATGCCGAAACCCTTCAAGGGCCTGACCGGCAATGGCTGCCATTGCCACATCTCGGTCTGGGATGCCCATGGCAAGGTCAACGTCTTTGCCGATGGCGACGCGGACTTCGGTCTTTCGGCCAAGGGCCGGAATTTCCTCGGCGGCATCATGGCGCACGCCTCGGCAATCGCCGCCATTACCAACCCTACCGTCAACTCCTATAAGCGCATCAACGCGCCGCGCACCATCTCCGGCGCCACATGGTCGCCGAACACCGTCACCTGGACCGGCAACAACCGCACCCACATGGTGCGCGTGCCCGGCCCCGGCCGCTTCGAACTGCGTCTGCCGGATGGCGCCGTGAACCCCTATCTCCTGCAGGCAGTCATCATCGCCTGCGGCATCAACGGCGTTCGCAGCAAGGCCGACCCCGGCCCGCACTATGACATCGACATGTATCAGGAAGGCCATCTGGTGAAGGACGCGCCGCGTCTTCCGCTCAATCTTCTCGATGCCCTGCGTGAATACGACGGGGATACGCTTTTGAAAGACGCAATGGGAACGGAGTTTTCCGCCGCCTATCTTAAGCTCAGGCACAATGAATGGAACGCGTACGCCGCCCATTTTACCGAGTGGGAACGCACCACCACACTCGATATCTAGGGCAGCGGGAACTTCCGTTCGGGCGACAATTCGCCATTCCCGAATCATGGCGTCGGATCTATCCGGCGCCTTTTGATTAGAGTAGAGACAACCCGCGCGGTTTGCCGAGCGAGTAGAGGATGAGAACATGACGAGCTATGTACTGACGGTTTCCTGCAAGTCCACGAGGGGCATCGTCGCCGCCATTTCCGGTTATCTGGCCGGCGCGGGTTGTAATATTGTCGATAGCTCCCAGTTCGATGACCTCGGCACCGGCAAGTTCTTCATGCGCGTGAGCTTCATTTCCGAGGAAGGCGCAAAGCGCGACACGCTGGTGGAAGGCTTCGCCCCGATTGCCGAAAAGTTCGGCATGGACTGCGAATTCCACGATGCCGAACAGCGCATGAAAGTGCTGCTGATGGTATCGCGCTTCGGCCACTGCCTGAACGACCTTCTCTATCGCTGGAAGATCGGTGCGCTGCCGATCGACATCGTCGGCGTGGTCTCGAACCATTTCGATTACCAGAAGGTCGTGGTCAATCACGACATCCCCTTCTACCACATCAAGGTGACGAAGGATAACAAGCCACAGGCGGAAGCACAGCTTCTGGACCTCGTCGAGCAGACCGGCACGGAGCTGATCGTGCTCGCCCGCTACATGCAGGTGCTCTCCGACAGCCTCTGCAAGAAGATGTCCGGCAAGATCATCAACATTCATCACTCCTTCCTGCCAAGCTTCAAGGGCGCAAACCCCTACAAGCAGGCTTTCGAGCGCGGCGTGAAGTTGATCGGCGCAACTGCCCACTACGTCACCGCGGACCTCGACGAAGGCCCGATCATCGAGCAGGACGTAGCCCGCATTACCCATGCCCAGTCCGCGGATGACTATGTTTCGATCGGTCGCGACGTGGAAAGCCAGGTTCTCGCCCGCGCCATCCACGCCCATATCCACCACCGCACCTTCATCAACGGCAACCGCACCGTCGTCTTCCCGGCAAGCCCGGGTTCCTACGCTTCCGAGCGCATGGGCTGACGACATCTCGACACGAGGGACGGCGACCCGCCGTCCCTATGCAGCGCGGTATGGACGCGCCCACTTCCTCTGATAATGTCACAGCTGTGATTCACGAGGGGAAACAAGCATGCCGGACTCCGCTCTTCTTCAGCGCACCGAGCTGCCGAGACCAAATGTGTCGGAGGCGCAGGCCCGGGAAATCCTGAAGGACCATTACCGGCTGGAAGGTACGATCCGCGAACTGGGGAGCCAGCAGGATCGCAACTACCTGATCGACACCGGCGAAGCCCGTTTCGTTCTCAAGATCTGCCGCGCCGAATATGCGACCGTCGAGCTGGAAGCCCAGAATGCCGCGATGCGCCATCTCGGCTCGCTGACCGGCATGCCGCGCATCCCCCAGCCAGTTGCCGCACCGGAAACCGGCGAAGATATTCTCTTCCTCTCGCTGGAAGGCGAAGACTATCAGGTCAGGCTTCTGAACTTCCTCGAAGGCGAATCCCTGACCCGCCGCAAGTATCTGGCCCCCTCCGTGGTTGCCGAACTCGGCGCGGTTTCCGCCCGCATAGCCAAGGGGCTGGAAGATTTCACCCACGCCGGCCTTCAGCGCGATTTGCAGTGGGATCTTCGCCGCGCCGGCCCCGTCGCCCTGCATCTCCTGAAATCCGTGACCGATCAGGATCGCCGCGACCGCATCGCCAAGGCGATGATTTCAGCGGTCAAGCGCATCCAGCCTCTCGCTCCGGCGCTCCGCACCCAGGCGATCCATCACGACATCACCGACGACAACGTCGTGGCCCGGCCCGATGCCGGCGGCCGGCTGATGCCCGATGGCGTGATCGACTTCGGCGACGTCATCTCCGGCTGGCTGGTGGCCGACCTTGCGGTGACCTGCACCGCCCTGCTGCACCATGCAGACGGCGACCCCTTCTTCATTCTGCCCGCCATTCGCGCGTTCCAGGATATCCATCCCCTGAACGAAGAGGAGCTGCGGGCACTCTGGCCTCTGATCGTCGCCCGCGCCGGTGTGCTGGTTGCCAGCACCGAGCAACAACTCGCCATTGATCCGGACAACGAATATGTCATCGGCAACGCCGACCATGAGCGTGAGATGTTCGAGGTTGCGACCTCGGTTCCCTTCGTGCTGATGGAAACCGCGATCCTCCAGCTTGCCGGCATCGCCGACAAGGCGCTGCCGGCGATCGGTCGCCTTTTGCCGGACATCGCCCCGGAAACCATTCACCTGACCGATCTTTCGGTCCTGAGTACGGAGCTTGCGGAAAACAACTGGTCCGACCCGGAAATCGACTGGCGCGTGCTCGCCCGGGCCGCCACCGAAACCGGCGCGGCCTCGACCCGCTATGGCGAATACCGGCTGTCCTACACCCAGCCACTCTCCCCGCGCGCGCCTGCGACTTTCGCGCTTCATGTCGATGCCTGCGTACCGGCCGAAGCACAGGCCGTCGCTCCCTTCGACGGAACGCTGCTGAAGGATGGCCATCATCTCATCCTTTCCTCCCCGGACATTCGCCTGCATCTGGACGGACTGGAAACCCCGCTAGAACATGAGACCGCAGTCTCCGCGGGCGATCCCATCGGCGTTGTCTCCGGCCATCCGGGCTCCGTCGGCGGTCTCAGGCTGCAGCTTTGCCGCGATGCCAACCTCGTGCCGCCGCTCTTTGCCCGACCCGGCCACGCAGCCGCGTGGTCGAGGCTTGCTCCGTCGCCGTCCCCACTCCTTGGCGTCGATCTCGATGCACCCGCCCCCGCGAGCGGCGAACTGCTGGAAAAGCGGCAGAAAAGCTTCGCCAGGCCGCAGAAGAATTATTATGCCGAACCGCCGCAGATCGAGCGGGGCTGGAAGGAGCACATGTATGATGTGACCGGCCGCGCCTATCTCGACATGGTCAACAACGTCACGATCCTCGGCCATGGCCATCCACGGCTCGCGCGCGCCGTCGGCCGTCAGTGGTCGCTGCTCAACACCAACTCGCGCTTCCATTATGCCGCCGTCGCGGAATTTTCCGACCGTCTGGCTTCGCTTGCGCCTGAAGGCCTCGATACGGTCTTCCTCGTCAACAGCGGTTCCGAAGCGGTCGATCTCGCACTGCGCCTCGCCTGGGCCCATAGCGGATCCCGCAACATCATCAGCCTGCTTGAGGCCTATCATGGCTGGACAGTGGCGAGCGACGCCGTTTCCACCTCCATCGCCGACAATCCGAAAGCGCTGGAAACGCGCCCCGGCTGGGTGCATCCCGTCACAGCGCCCAACACCTATCGCGGCCCCTTCCGCGGGGCGTCATCAACCGCGGATTATGTCGCACGCGTCGAGGCGGCGCTGGAAGCGCTCGATCTGGTGGGCGAAGGCCTCGCGGGCTTCATCTGCGAAAGTGTCTACGGCAATGCCGGCGGCATTCCCCTGCCCCCCGGTTATCTAAGCGAAGTCTATGCCAAGGTGCGCGAACGCGGCGGCGTATGCATCGCCGATGAGGTTCAGGTCGGTTACGGGCGTCTCGGCCATTATTTCTGGGGTTTCGAGGAACAGGGCGTCGTTCCCGACATCATCACCATCGCCAAGGGGATGGGCAGCGGCCAGCCGCTCGGCGCTGTCATCACCCGCCGCGAAATCGCCGACAGCCTGGAAAAGGAAGGCTATTTCTTCTCCTCCGCCGGCGGCAGTCCCGTCAGCTGCGTCGTCGGCATGACGGTACTCGATATCATGCGCGACGAAGCACTCCAAGAAAACGCACGCGACACCGGCGATTACCTGAAATCCCGGCTTCAGGCGCTCGGCCAGCGCTTTCCGCTGGTCGGCGCTGTCCATGGCATGGGGCTTTATCTCGGCCTTGAATTCATCCGCAACCGGGAGACGCTGGAGCCGGCAACGGAAGAGACCGCGGCAATCTGCGACAGGCTGCTGGATCTCGGCGTCATCATGCAGCCGACCGGCGATCATCTTAACGTTTTGAAAATAAAGCCGCCGCTGTGCCTGAGCCGCGAGAGCGCCGATTTCTTCGCCGACATGCTGGAAAAGGTACTCTCCGAGGGCTGGTAGAATATTTTAGCGACAGCGAAAGATCTTAATTCACGATAACCGCGACATCGGATCTTTTCCGATGTCGTCAACGTTTCACACATCGCAACACCAGCTCGCTCAGAATCCATCTTCCCATAGCTTTCCGAGCCGGTTTATCCTTGATGCGCAGCCCCATCCTGCCAAAGGGAGTATGATGTTAACCTTGCCTGACCAGATCTCCACCACGTGGATGATGAACGGTATCGCGTTGTTTCTGGCCAAGCATCTGCTTGCGGATTTCATATTGCAGACCAAATGGATGGCGCTTGGCAAGGAGCAGGTGCAAGGCTGGCTCGTGCCGCTTACAATTCATGCTGCTGTCCATGGCGCCCTGACCACCGCGATCTTTGCCGTACTTGCGCCGCCGCTGGCATGGATCGGCGTCGTAGATTTCGCCATCCACTTCGCCATAGATCGGTCAAAGGCCGTCATCCAGCAGCACTACGCCCTGACCACGACGACAACCGGCTTCTGGTGGCTGCTCGGCACCGACCAGACGCTGCATCACATCACCCATCTGGTCTTCGCCATCATTCTGGCGACAAGCCAGACCCTTTGACGGCGAGCGCATCGCGGGCTTCCCCGACAATCCACTTCCGGAATGCAGCAAGCGGCGGATAGTCAGCCCTCTCCCGCGTGAAGGCGAGGTAATAGCGCTCGGCACTTTCGACTTCACCATCGATCGCCGGCACCAGTTCGCCCCACTCCAGTTCATCTCGAAACAGGAATACGGGCAGAAGTGCCACGCCAAGTCCGCCGATGGCCGCCTGCGCTACCGTGGCAAACTGGTCGAACAGCATGCCATGGACGCTGTCGAAAGCCACCCCGCGGCCCGTCAGCCAGCGCTCCCAGGCATCTGGCCGCGTCGTCAGGTGCAGCAGGGGCATGTCAAGAATATCCGCCGGCACGTCCAACCTGTGTCTGTCTCTGAACGCCGGACTGCACATCGGCAGCGTCGTCTCCCGCATCAGGAAGTCAAGCTCGGCTCCCGGCCAGACCGGGTCGCCGAAATGAATGGCCGCATCGATGGAATCCAGGCGGAAATCGAAAGCCGAGAGACGCGTGACCATGTTGATGGTGATACCGGGATGGGCGGACAGGAATTCGCCCAGCCGTGGCGCGAGCCACCGCGCGCCGAAGGTCGGCAGGATGGCGAGATTGAGCGAGCCGCCATCCGGGTTTGCCCGAAGGTTGAGCGAGGCGCTGGAGATGCGCCGCAGGGCCTCGCGGATCTCTCGTGCATAGCCGTCACCGGCGACGGTGAGGCGGATCGTCTGGCGTTCACGCAGGAAGAGTTCCACGCCAAGCTGGGTTTCCAGTGCCTTGATCTGGCGGCTGACCGCACTCTGGGTCAGATCGAGTTCCCGCGCCGCCGCCGTTATACTGCCGGTCCGCGCCGCAGCCTCGAAGGCAGCCAGCAGGGAGAGTGACGGAAGAAAGCGTCGGGCCGCCAGCATGTCATGCATCTCCGGAATGAACTCTTGAGAAATTATCGTTGGAACGGGTTAGTTTCGTCTTCTAGATTTCGCAAGACTTTACGTTTCGGAATGACGCGCCGACGAACGCTGCTTCCTCCGGGGAGGGACGAAGCAGCCGCCGTGCCATCCCGCCAGGAACACGTCTTTGAGGCCAGTTGTCACGGCCACGTCAGAGGATGGCATCATGCTGAACGACCCCCGCTCCCACGGTCTATGGGAAAAAACCGCTCCCGCGGCCCCTTCGACACCTGCACTTTCCGGCAATGTCGATGCTGACGTCGTGATCGTCGGCGGTGGTTATACCGGCATTTCCGCCGCCCTTCATCTTGCTCAGGCCGGTACGAAGGTCGTCCTGCTTGAGGCGACGGAAATCGGTTTCGGCGGCGCGGGCCGCAATGTCGGCCTGATCAACGGCGGCATGTGGGTCATGCCGCTGGAAATCCCGGGCGTGCTCGGACCTGTCTATGGTGAACGCGTGCTCGATCTTCTCGGCAATGCGCCCCTTCTGGTGCGCGAACTGGTCGAAAAGCACGACATCGAATGCGAGATCGAGAAGAACGGCACCCTGCATTGCGCCGTCGGCGAGGAAGGCCTCAAGGAAATCAAGGAACGCTGCGCGCAATGGGCAGCCCGAGGCGCCGATGTCCGCGTTCTCTCGGCCGAGGAAACGGCAAAACGCGTCGGCACCAAGGCCTATAGCGGTTCGCTTCTCGACATGCGCGCCGGTACACTGCAACCGCTCGCCTATGTGCGCGGCCTCGCAAAGACAGCCATCGCCGCCGGAGCGAAGATCCACACAGGCAGCGCCGCCATCTCCACCGAGCGCAACGGCAGCCGCTGGGTGGTCAGGACGAAGAACGGTTCGGTCTCCGCAAACTGGATCATCGTCGCATCGGAATTCTATTCGACCGGCCCGTGGGAACAGGTTCGCAACGAACAGGTGCTGCTGCCCTACTTCAACTTCGCCACGGTGCCGCTGTCGAAGACCCAGCTCGAAAAGATCCTGCCGGGCCGCGAGGGATGCTGGGATACCAAGGAAATCCTTTCCTCCTTTCGCATGGACAAGGCCGGCCGGTTGGTGTTCGGCAGCGTCGGCGCGCTGCGCAACACCGGCGCCGCCATTCACCGCTCCTGGGCCAAGCGCTCGCTGAAGAGGCTCTTCCCGGAACTTGGGGATGTCGCCTTCGAGGCCGAATGGTTTGGCCGCATCGGCATGACCGACGACGCCATTCCACGCTTCCACAAGTTCGCACCGAATGTCGTCGGCTTCTCCGGCTATAACGGCCGCGGCATTGCGCCCGGTACGGTTTTCGGTAAGACGCTGGCACGCCATATTCTTGGCGAACTGACCGAGGAGGAAATGCCATTGCCGGTTTCGACGGTGAAGGAGGTTCCTCTTCGCAACCTCAAGGGCGCCTACTACGAGGCGGGTGCCCAGATCGCCCATTTTGCCGGCGAACGCTTCTGAAAGCGGAACACGCCGAACCACAACACGACAACGGAACACAACAGGATACCGGAAGGAACTCCATGACCCTTGCCAAACAGAATTTCGCAGCAGAAGTCGCATCCATCATGGCCAAGCTCGGCGTACCCGCCTCGGCCCTGACCGGCGGCTCGCTGACTGTCCGCTCCCCGATCAACGGCGAACAGATCGCCGCCCTCAGCGAAATCGACGCCGCCGGCACCAAGGCAGCAATCGAAGCCGCCCACCAGGCCTTCCTCGAATGGCGTCTCGTACCGGCTCCCAAGCGTGGCGAACTCATTCGCCTGCTCGGCGAGGAACTGCGCGCCGCCAAGGCTGACCTCGGCCGTCTCGTCTCCATCGAAGTCGGCAAGATCACGTCCGAAGGTCTCGGCGAAGTTCAGGAAATGATCGACATCTGCGATTTCGCGGTCGGCCTTTCCCGCCAGCTTTACGGCCTGACGATCGCCACCGAGCGCTCCGAACACCGCATGATGGAAAGCTGGCATCCGCTCGGCGTCACCGGCATCATCTCCGCCTTCAACTTCCCGGTCGCCGTCTGGTCGTGGAACTCGGCGCTGGCGCTCGTCTGCGGCAACTCGACCATCTGGAAGCCGTCGGAAAAGACCCCGCTCACCGCCATCGCCACCCAGGCGATCTTCGAAAAGGCTGTCAGCCGCTATGTCGCAGACGGCAACAAGGCTCCGGCAAACCTCTCGACCCTCTTGATCGGCGGCCGTGACATCGGTGAGATCCTCGTCGACAACCCGAAGGTTCCGCTGATCTCCGCAACCGGCTCCACCGCCATGGGCCGCGCGGTCGGTCCGCGCGTTGCCGGCCGTTTCGGTCGCTCGATCCTCGAGCTCGGCGGCAACAACGCTGCAATTGTCTGCCCGACCGCCGACCTCGACCTGACGCTGCGCGGCGTCGCCTTCGCCGCCATGGGCACGGCCGGCCAGCGCTGCACCAGCCTGCGTCGCCTGTTCGTCCATGAAAGTGTTTACGACACGCTGGTTCCGCGCCTCATCAAGGCCTATGGCTCGGTTTCGATCGGCAACCCGCTGGAAACCGGCACCCTGATCGGCCCGCTGATCGACAAGGGCGCCTTCGACCGCATGCAGACAGCGCTCGAAGCCGCCAAAGCTGCCGGCGGCAAGGTGGCCGGCGGTGACCGCGTCAACACCGACGAAGCCGCAGACGCCTTCTACGTGCGCCCGGCTCTCGTCGAAATGCCGGCCCAGACCGGCCCGGTCGTCGAGGAAACCTTCGCCCCGATCCTCTACGTCATCAAGTATAGCGACTTCGACGAAGCGCTCGCGCTGAACAATGACGTGCCGCAAGGCCTCTCCTCCTCCATCTTCACCAACGACCTGCGCGAGGCGGAAGCCTTCGTTTCGGACCGTGGCTCGGATTGTGGCATCGCCAACGTCAACATCGGCCCTTCGGGCGCCGAAATCGGTGGCGCCTTCGGCGGCGAAAAGGAAACCGGCGGCGGCCGCGAGAGCGGTTCGGACGCCTGGAAGGCCTATATGCGCCGCGCGACCAACACCGTGAACTACGGCCGCACCCTGCCGCTCGCCCAGGGCGTCAAATTCGACGTGGGCTGATAATCGGCACCTCGATCCTTTGAAGGCCGCGCGATCCGCAAGGACCGCGCGGCCTCTCTCATTGCAGGCTTTCTCTCGCCAGTCTGCGACCAAGGTCGAGCGCGAGAGACTGGCCTTCCCTTTCGGAATCGGACAAGGTACCGGGAGTGATATGGACGGCTCCCGCGGAGGGCGAATGGATATTCACGATCAGTCGGCGGCCATAGAATTCCTCAGAAGCGCCGAAAGCTACGGTTTCTCCGGACAGGTCGAGGTCATCGAGACCCATATCTCCTTCGTCTTCCTGATCGATGGTCGCGCCTTCAAGCTGAAGCGGGCGGTGAAGCTGCCCTATGTCGACTTCTCCACCTACGATCTGAGACTTTATTACTGCCAGCGCGAGGTCGAACTGAACGGCCGTGGGACACCGGATCTCTATCTCGGCATCCGCCGGATCACCCGCGAAGCCGATGGCCGGCTTGCCTTCGACGGAACCGGGGACCCGGTGGACGTGATCGTCGAGATGACCCGCTTTGCCCAGCATGACCTCTTCGACCGCATGGCGCAGGAAGGCAGGCTGACGACCCGGATCATGGAGGAAACCGCCGGTCTCGTCGCCAGCTTCCATGCAAAGGCGCCCGTCGTTCATGCCGGCAGCGGCTCCGCCAATCTGGCCGGCGTGCTCGATATCAACGAGGCCGGTTTCGCCACCAGCCATGTCTTTCCGCCGGAAGAAATAGCGCATCTGGCCAAGGCTTTCCGCGCTGCCTGGCAAGGCCATGCATCGCTGATGGACAGCCGCGAAGAGCGGGACAAGGTGCGCCTCTGTCACGGCGATCTCCACCTCCGGAACCTCTTCATGAGCGCTGCGGGTCCGCGCATGTTCGATTGCATCGACTTCAACGACCAGATCGCTACCGTCGACGTGCTCTACGATCTGGCCTTCCTTTTGATGGATCTCTGGCACCGCGGTTTCCCGGACTTCGCCAACATCGTGATGAACCGCTATCTCGACCGCACCGGCGACGATGAAGGCTACGCTCTGCTGCCCTTTTTCATGGCCGTGCGTGCCGCGGTGCGCGCGCATGTGACGGGAACCCAGATCGAGGAAGCAGGCGATGCGGATGGCAGCCTGACGAAAAGCGCCAGAGGCTACTTCGACTTCGCGGCCGAACTGCTGAAGCCCGGCATGCCTCGACTGATCGCGATTGGCGGCCTCAGCGGCTCCGGCAAGTCGACGCTGGCCGATGCGCTTGCGCCACGGTTTGGAACAGCCCCTGGGGCCCGGCTTCTGGAAAGCGACCGCTTACGCAAGGCGATGTTCGGCATAGCCGTCGACGAACGCTTGCCGCTAGGGGCCTACAAGCCTGAAGTCTCACAAAAGGTCTATGACAGCCTCGCCACCCGCGCTGCGAAAATCATAGCCGGCAATGGCGCGGTCGTCGTGGATGCCGTGTTCGACCGGCCGGAAGAGCGCAGGCACATCGAGGCCGTTGCAGCCGAGGCCGGAATATCTTTCACCGGCATCTGGCTGGAGGCAGACGCCGAAACTCTGAAGGCAAGGATCGCCGCCCGCCCGCAAGGACAGTCGGATGCGACGACGGATATTCTGGAACGCCAGCTTGCGAAGGATATCGGTGAGATAAACTGGATCCGGCTCGCAACAACGCTGCCGACCACTGAACTTGTGGAGAGGGCACTTGCCCTCGCCGCAAAATCCGAATCCGTCTGCGCCTGAGAGATCATCTGTCAGGACAAGCGTAAGCCTTTCCTGACTGAATCCATTGTCTCAAAGAGAATGCAGCGTCTGGAGTTCTACGCTTCGGCGCGGGCCGGGCTCAAAAAGCGGTGCCCCACGACAACAGCCAGCGCAACATCCGGGCAAGATCGCGTGCCACCCAGCCGGAATTGCGGCCTGATGAGGCCGTGAGATCCATATCCTCGAACAAACAGACGAGGCGGCGGTCGTCCACCGCCAGAAATGTCCAGCCGATCTGCTTGGCACCGACAGTCGTCGCCCTGACCTTTTCGGCGAGGAAATCCGCCGGCGTCGACGGATCGGCGACAATCACCACATTGCAGCGGGTGGTGTTGGTGTAGACGTTGAGGAGCGCATCGACGCAATCCTCCTGCGACACACGCAGCCAGCGTTCGTCGCGGGCAATGACGCTCACATGCCCAGGCGGTTTAGACGCCATAACTTCGAGACCGGCATCGACACAGGCCTGAGGCAGAACCATATCGAGCCAGGACTCGATCAACGCATATTCCGCCTCATAGGCCTGCAACAATTCCATGAAACCCTCGTCGCCATCGACAGCTAGCCTGTACGACGCGGCGCAACATGGCAAGGGGCTTGCAAGCTTACCGGAGATTGAACCGAACCGGTGCAGTGATCGTCTTGTTGACGCCCGGCGGCGGGGCCGGCACCGGAGATGCACGACGGACCATCTCAACCACTTCCTGATCGAGCCGGGGATATCCCGAGGAGCGAGACAGCGACACCGATAGCACGTTGCCGGAATCATCGATCCGGAATCGTACATACGCAGTACCTTCTTCACGGTTGCTGCGGGATTCGGATGGATAACGCTTGCGCCGCTCCAGATGCGACATCAGACGCGATTGCCATTTGGCCGGAGAGACGCTGCTGTTACCGCCGGTGCTCGTCTGCTGGGCTGCCGTACGGTTGGACTGCGTCGCATCGATACTGGCCTGTCGCGCGGCCTTGGAAGCCGGCGGTTCCGGGGCCTGCTTCTTCTTCTCGACCTTCTTTTCCGGCTTTTTCTTGGGTTGTTCCTCGACCTTCTGAGGTACAGGAGGACGAACGACGGGGATCGGCACGGCAACGTTTTCGAGTTGCGCCAATACCTGCTGTTCGATCGGGTCTATCTCTTCCACGACTTCCGGGGGCGGCTCTTCAACCGGCTCGGGCAAGGGCTCCGGCTCCGGCGGAGGCAGTTCTTCAACCACTTCCTCAACCGGCTCTGGCAGCGGTTCCGGCTCAGGTTCTGGCGGAGGTTCCACAGCGGGCTCCGGTGGGGGTGTGATTGCGGCCGATTTGACTTCTTCGGCATCCACCTCGTCAGGAACGATCTGTTCTTCTTCGGTATTCGCGGCTTCCGGCTCTGGCGCCATCTCGATCATGATCGCAGCCGGAGGAGCCGGATCACCCAGGGGCTCCGGCGTTGACCGCATCAGAAAGGCAACAGCGCCCGCATGGGCGCTCGCCACCAGCACGGCGGCGGAGGTCCACAGCAACAGTTCTCCGGCGGAGAACCGGGACCGATATCCGCCAGGTCCAGTCATGGGGTCTGGCCTTCGGCAGGAGCAGCCGGTGCATCGGGGGTCGACGCAGCGGGCGCCTGTGCAGCAGGCAACGTTTCCAGGCCGACCAGGGCGATCTTCAGGTAGCCTGCGTCACGCAGGAGATTCATCACCTCCATGAACGCACCATAGTCGACAGCCTTGTCGGCGCGCAGGAAAATGCGCGCATCCTTGTTACCCTCGGTCAGACGATCCAGGTTCGTGCCAAGGGCTTCGCGCACTACGGTCTCGTTACCGAGCGCCAGCGACATGTCTTCCTTGAGGGTCACGTAAACCGGCTCTTCCGGGCGCTCCGCCGGCTTGGCGGTGGAGGCGGGCAGATCGACGCTGACATCGACGGTGGCAAGCGGCGCCGCCACCATGAAGATGATCAGCAGAACGAGCATGACGTCGATGAACGGCGTGACGTTGATCTCGTGGCTTTCCTGGAGCTCGTCTCCGGAATGGTTCTCGCGAATGCCGCCGGCCATCGTTCTTACTCCGCAGCAAACTTCACGCTGGCATGGTGACCGTCATTCGGCACCTTGCGGAAATCGAGGTCGCGGCTGACGAGCCGCTCGATGCCGGCCGCGGCATCGGCCAGAAGCTGGCGATAGGCCGTAACGGAGCGTGCGAACATGTTGTAGATGATGACCGCGGGGATAGCGGCGACAAGGCCGATCGCGGTTGCCAGAAGTGCTTCGGCGATACCGGGCGCGACGACGGCGAGGTTGGTCGTGTTGGACTGGGAAATGCCGATGAACGAATTCATGATGCCCCAGACCGTGCCGAACAAACCGACAAACGGAGCAACAGAACCGATGGTCGCAAGAACACCGGTGCCTTTGGCCATGTTGCGGCCCGCGCCGACCTCGATCCGCGCCAGAGCGGAGGAAACGCGTTCCTTGACGCCCTCGCCGCCGGCATAATCAATGGCGGCGTCGGAAAGACGAACCTCGTGATTGGCAGCACGCACCATGCCGGCAACGACACCGCCGCGGCGTTCGACATGCGAGAGTGCCTGTCCCAGCGTTGCGGCCTTGACAACGGCGCGCAACCCCTTCTTCGCACGGATGCGCGCGCCGGCAAGCTGCAGCGTCTTGACCAGCCAGACCGTCCAGGTGGCCAGCGAGGCAAGCGCCAGAGCGATCATCACGGACTTGACCACCCAGTCAGCGGCCATGAACATGCCGAAAGGCGAAAGATTGTGCGGCAGATCCCCGCGCGGAGCGGAGAGATCGGGCAGGAGAGTTTCCGTCGCCTCGACCGGAGCGGCTTCAACGGGAGTAGCTTCAAGCGGAGCTGATGCCGTGGGCTCGGCCGCCGCCGGGGCAGCATCCTGAGCGACAGGCTGCGAGGTCGTCGGCTGCTGTGCCACCGGCTGCTCGGTCGCTACCGGCTGCGTGACAGCAGGAGCGGCCTGCTCGCTGGCAACAGGCGCGGCATCGGAAGCAACCGGGGCTGCCGGAGCGGCGGAAACCGGAGCTTCCTGCGCAACCGCCGGGCTCGGAGTAAAAGTATCGACGCCTGCAGCAGGCGCGGCGGGCACAGGCGCCGGAGCAACCTGCGTTGCGACAGGAGCGGCCTCCTGTGCGAGGGCCGGCTCAGCGGCAAGGATCATCATGCAGGCTGCAAACGCGGCCGCGGCGGAAGGTCCCGAATGACGAAGAAACACTGGGAGCTCCTTTTGGCAATGACTGAACAGGACAAAGCGGCCCAACCCGCTTGGGATCGGGTGGACAGCGACTTTGTCTTCGATAGTAAACTTGACTTCTTTTGACAAGTAATAAACCGGATAGAAACCAAAAAAACACGACAAAAAGGCACAAGAAATCGGGGAGAGGCGCCGTGAGCCGTTTTGGACGGGGGTTTGGCAGAGACACGCCATACGCATGCCCCATGCCGATTTGATCGTTATCAAGGCAGCCACCCTCAAGATGATTATGCTGCACAACATCCAGAGCGTTTCTGGCAACCAAGGAAGTTAACGTGGCACGGGAGGCCTTCATGTCCGCAGACTCGCAAACCATTGCATGGTTCGAAAACCTCAAACGCGAGGACGTCGCCCATGTGGGCGGCAAGAACGCCTCGCTGGGAGAGATGGTCCGGACGCTGGCCGCAGAGGGCATAAGGGTTCCACCGGGTTTCGCCACCACGGCCGACGCCTACTGGAATTACGTCGAGACCAACAAGCTGAGGGACCGGATGACCGCGTTGCTGGCCGAATGGGAAGCGGGCAAGGCGACGCTTGCCGAAACCGGTCAGGCGATCCGCAACATCTTCCTGAAGGGCGATTGGCCCGCAGAAACCGAAGCCGCGATCCGTGCGGCCTATCGCGAGCTTTCAAGACGCGCAGGCCTCGATGAAGTCGAGGTTGCCGTGCGCTCCAGCGCCACGGCGGAAGACCTGCCGGATGCGAGCTTCGCCGGCCAGCAGGAAACCTTCCTGAACATCAAGGGCGAGGCAGCCCTGATCGACGCCTGCCGCCGCTGCTACGCCTCGCTGTTTACCGACCGCGCCATCAGTTACCGCAAGGCAAAGGGTTTCGACCACATGAAGGTCGCTCTCTCCATCGGCGTGCAGCGCATGGTGCGCTCCGATATCGGCGGCTCGGGCGTCATGTTCTCCATCGACACCGAAACCGGCTTCGACAAGGTGGTGCTGATCAATGCCGCCTGGGGGCTCGGTGAAAACGTCGTGCAGGGTGCCGTCGACCCGGACGAGTATCAGGTGTTCAAGCCTCTGCTTGCCGATGCCGCGCTGAAGCCGCTGATCGAGAAGAAGAAGGGCGCCAAGGCGATCAAGATGATCTACGCGACCGGTGAAAAGCCGACGCGCAACGTCCCGACATCCAAGGCCGAGCGTGCGTCCTATGTGCTGAGCGAACCTGAGATCCTCGATCTCGCCCGCTGGGCCGTCATCATCGAGACACATTACGGTTGCCCCATGGACATGGAGTGGGCGCGCGACGGCAAGACCGGCGAAATGTTCATCGTGCAGGCCCGTCCGGAAACCGTTCAGGCGCGACGTGGCGCCGGCGTCTTCAAATCCTACAGCATCAACAACAAGGGCAAGGTGCTGGCCAAGGGCCTGTCGATCGGCGATGCCGTGGCCAGCGGACAGGTTTGCCTCATTGAAAGCGTCAAGGACATCGACCAGTTCATCGACGGCTCCATCCTCGTCACACAGACCACAGACCCCGACTGGGTACCGATCATGAAACGGGCCGCAGCCATCGTGACGGATCACGGCGGGCGGACCTCGCATGCCGCCATCGTCAGCCGCGAACTCGGCCTGCCGGCCGTGGTCGGCACCGGCAATGCCACCGAACTACTGCACAGCGGCGAAGAGGTGACGATTTCCTGCGCCGAAGGCGACGAAGGTTTCGTCTACGAGGGCATTGCGGACTATGCGGTCAGGGAACTCGATGTCAGCGATCTACCCTCCACCCGCACGCAGGTCATGCTCAATCTCGCCAATCCCGGCTCCGCCTTCCGCTGGTGGCGCATGCCTTCCGACGGCATCGGCCTTGCACGCATGGAATTCGTCGTTAGTAACGCCATTCGGGTCCATCCGATGGCGCTCGTCCATTTCGACCGACTGAAGGACGAGGCCGCCAAGGCCGAGATCGCCGCGCTGACCGCCGGCTACGACGACAAGACCGATTACTTCGTCGACAAGCTCTCCCGCGGTCTTGCCCGCCTCGCCGCCGCCGTCCATCCGAAGCCCGTGATCGTCCGCATGAGCGACTTCAAGACCAACGAATATGCCGGCCTTCTGGGTGGCGCGGAATTCGAGCCGGACGAGGAAAACCCGATGATCGGCTTCCGCGGCGCATCGCGCTACTATTCGCCGCGATACCGGGAGGGCTTTTCGCTGGAATGCAAGGCCATCAGGCGGCTGCGCGACGAGATGGGCTTCACCAATGTCGTCGTCATGATCCCCTTCTGCCGCTCGGTCGGAGAAGCGGACAAGGTGCTTGCGGTGATGGCGGAGAATGGCCTGAAGCGTGGTGAAAACGGCCTGCAGGTCTATGTGATGTGCGAGATTCCCTCGAACGTCATCCTCGCCGCCAAGTTTGCCGATCGCTTCGACGGCTTCTCCATCGGCTCGAACGACCTCACTCAGCTGACCCTCGGCGTCGACCGCGATTCCGGTGAACTGGCCGATCTGTTCGACGAACAGGACGAAGCCGTGAAATGGATGATCGAGAGGGTCATTACGGAAGCCAACAAGGCCGGGGCCAAGATAGGCCTTTGCGGTCAGGCTCCGAGCGATCATCCGGAATTCGCCGAGTTCCTGGTGAAATGCGGCATCGACTCCATGTCCGTGAGCCCCGACAGCTTCATGGAGGTGAAGCGCAAGGTCGCTGAAACCGAAGTGGCTCTCGGACTGCGCTGAGCGAGGGGCTCGGATCAAATAGAACGGACGGAAGTATTTCCGTCCGTCTCATTCAACAGGGTTCGCGATCACTTACGGGCGAAGTCAGCCCTTGTTGGCGTCGTAGAGACCCAGAATATCCGCCTGCCGGCAAAGCTCGGTACCCGATGTCATCACCGCTGCGGCACCAGCCGCCATGCCGAGACGGAAGGCGTCGACAATATCGCGCCCCTCGGACAGCGACCATGTCATGCCCGCCACGAAGCTGTCGCCGGCACCGACCGCCGATTGCACCGTCACCTTGATTGCGGGAACGCGCGTGATGCTGTCGGCACTGACCAGAACCGCCCCGTCGGCACCGAGTGTGACGGCGATGTACTGCGCGGCTCCGCGATGGATGACTTCCTGAGCCGCTGGACCGACGCTTTCGTGATCCAGCTTGCGTCCGACGAGCCCTTCCAGCTCGCCAAGGCTCGGTTTCACCAGAAAGACATGGCAGCTTGCGAGTGTTTCGCGGAGCGCTTCACCGGAGGTATCCAGCACGAAGCGCTGTCCCTTCCGCTGGGCGATTTCGGCCATGCGAAGATAGGTATCCATCGGCACGCCGCGCGGCAGGCTGCCGCTCGCAACGATGTAATCCGCATCACTGGTTTCGAGCAGATCGAAGACCGGCGCAAGTTCCGCGTCGCTGACCAGCGGCCCCTCGGGCACGAAGCGATATTCGAGATTGGTCGAAAGCTCATGCACATTGTAGGCGACCCGCACCGGATCGTGGATCTTCATCACATGCTGCTGGATGCCGAGCGGCCGCAGCATGGTTTCCAGCAATTCCCCGGTCGCTCCGCCAGAAAGGTAAAGCAGTTCGCAGTGACCACCGAGTTCGACGATGATGCGCGCGACATTGATGCCGCCGCCGCCCGCATGCTGACGCTGGTTATGCGTACGGGTCTTGTGCGTGTGCCGCACTTCGTCCGCGTCGCTGGAAATATCGATAGCGGGATTGAGTGCGATGGAGAGAATTTTCGACATGCCCGAAGCTACCGTTCCAATATGACAAATCAAAGAAAACAACCCGGGCGATAAAAGGCTTGCCCGGCCGATCCGGTATAGCCGGGCAACACGCCTCGTTCAACGCTCCTAAAGGCGGAGGGACCCAGCAACCCAGCCGCCATCGGCGCTACGGACGAGAAGCGGCGTCGAGAATGCCCCGACCACGCGCTCGGGCAATTGCGCATCAACCGCCGCCATGGCGTTTCGCCAGCGGTCCGTCTGCAGCATCGCCGCCCCGATCGCCACCGGCTCGACACCGACCGCCGCAAGCAGGGAAAGCCCTGCGGCCATGGAAGCGCCGCTCGACATCACGTCATCGATCAGCACGACCCGGCATCCCTGGATGAGCGGCAGCATGCGCGGATCGACGTAAAGCCGCTTCTGCTGGTGCGGCGTGGTGATCGAGGTCAGCGGAACGGACAGTTCGTCCTCATACCAGAACTTGCGTGAAGTCCCGAGCGGCACATAGCGGGTATGCCCCAGCGCCTCGGCAACGGCGGCCGCAAGCGTCAAGCCGAGCGTCGGCAGGCCGACGACAACCTCCGGCCGATACGCCTGGAGCTTTGCGGCAACGTCCTCGGCAAGGGCGCGCAGCACCGCAAAGCTTGCCTGATTGACGATCAGCGAGGCGATCCCGTGCTCACCGTCCGCAAGCGTGCGGATCGGCAGGAGCATCTGCCTGCCGTCATCCAGCGTGGCCGGAAAGCGCGCCTCATGCGGACCGGAAGGATCGAAACTGCCGGCCGGATGAATGTCCTGCCAAAAGTCGTGGGGCTGCATCGGGAATGTCCTTCCATGTCGTTCGGTCACCGAACCGTCTTTCGCTTCATCGCAAAGCAAGCCTCGGTTTGCAATTCCGAAAGAACCGGGAAAAGACCGTTCAGAAAATCTTGACGCAGCGTCCCGATTTCGCGGTTGTCTTTGGCCGGGCAGGCATTACTTTTGTGGGGATTTCGCTCACGTTCCGGCGGTTGTCCGCCGAGGAAACACACAGGATTGGCAATGTATACCGGTATCGTTCAGACCGTGGCCCCCGTCACCAACATCATCCGGCATGACGGCTACACCACGCTCACCGTCGAGCTTCCCGAACACCTGCTTGAAGACCTGCAGATCGGCGGCAGCGTTTCGGTGGAAGGCGTCTGCCTTTCTGCGACCTCGATCAGCGGCAAGACCGTGACCTTCGACGCCATGGATGCCACCCTGTCGCGCACCAATCTCGGCACGCTGCATCAGGGCGATGACGTCAACATCGAGCGCTCGGCCAAGCCGACCGACGAGAATGGCGGCCACGCCATCGCCGGCCATATCGCCACAACTGCGAAGCTGGTGGATGCGAAAATGGAAATGCCGGGCGCCTTCATCCGCTTCGCGGTGCCGGAGGAATGGGCGAAATACGTCTTTCCGCGTGGTTTTCTCGCGGTCAACGGCGCGAGCCTGACGGTCGCGGATGCAGACAGGAACGAGTTCACCATCAACCTCATTCCCGAAACACTGCGCCAGACCACATTCCCGCGCTACAAGCCGGGCGACGAGCTGAATATCGAGGTCGATCACCAGACCATGGTTATGGTCGACGTAGTGGAGCGGACTCTGACCCGTCTCCTGGACCAGCGCCGTCCGGCCTGATCCTCCTGCCGATCCTAGAGTTTGTCAGGGAAAAGTGGACACCGCTTTTCCCGAAAAGACAAACGAAAAACAAAAGAATCTAGAGTCTGTCGGGTTCGGTATGAACCCGACAGACTCTAGTGACTGGCCCTCAGGGAAAACCAGGGCCGGTCGCCGATCAGCGAAATCAGAACCTTCAGATAATCCGCCGGCTTCTGAGCACAGAGGTGAAGCGGAATGCCTTTTGCCGCGATTTCCGACAGCGGTGACCCCGACACAATGCGGAATGGAACACCGGATCGCTGCAATCTTTCCACGACGGGCGTGACGGCCCCGTCGCGTACGTGAAAGTCGAGAATCGCCGCCGAGATACGCTCGTGATTGAGAACGTCGAGCGCATCCGCCACCGTTTCCACCGTCATGACGTTGACGCCGGCACGGGCGACACTTTCCGCCGCATCCATGGAAATCAGCGCGTCATCCTCGACAATCAGGACCGTATCGGCCTCTAGTGCTTCTGCGTTTGGCTGCATCGCTTGTCTCCTTTTGCGACAGAACGCAGCCCGTCCGGTATTGTTCGGTTTTCCATGAATTCATGTCGTTATTGGTTAATGAATCCCTTCTTTTCCACGCTTCTCTCCTCGGAACCACGCTTCTCTCCTCGGAACATTGAGGACCTTCGAACGTTGTAGTTTTCGGAAAAGCTCTTCCGGGAAAGCCCGTCGATCCGGCTCCGGAATATCCTTAGAACGATGAGAGCCGCTTCGGCGTTTCCATTTTCGCCGAAGCGCTCCAGAAGGGAGAAAGGCGATGCAGGTGATCAGTACACAGGTTCATGAAGATGCCGGCCGCAAACCGGGATTCACGGTCGAATTCGTCTGCGATGGAGGCGAGATCGTTTCGGTTCACATGAAGCAAACTGAAGCGAACGGTATCAATCGCCATAACGCGCTGGAAAAGGCGCGAGCATTCCTGCTTGAGGTCGGTTCGTTTGCCGGTGCCGACGACCGGGCCGCCATGCGCGACCGTCTCGGAACGGATGAGACCGGCCTATCGGATGCCGTGCTGAGCGCGCGCCGCTCGCAGGATGCCGAAGAACTGGAAACCCAGCTCGAAGAAGGTCTGGAAGATTCCTTCCCGGCCAGCGACCCGGTATCCGCGACCTATTCCTCCACCCCCGGACGGACCGGACGGCACTGAGGCACTTCGAGCGCCCCGGGTGAAGAAGGAAAAACAAAAGGCCAATCATCGGATGGGCCTTTTGCATGAGATACGATCCGACAGACAGTCGGCAGAAAACTCAGAAGAACGCCTGAATGCCGGTCTGGGCGCGACCCAGGATCAGCGCGTGCACATCATGGGTTCCCTCATAGGTATTGACCGTCTCGAGATTCTGGGCGTGACGCATGACATGGTATTCGATCTGGATACCATTGCCGCCGTGCATGTCGCGGGCCATGCGGGCGATATCCAGCGCCTTGCCGCAATTGTTGCGCTTGACGAGCGAGATCATTTCCGGCGCGAACTGGTGTTCGTCCATTAGCCGGCCGACGCGCAGCGAGGCGAAAAGGCCAAGCGTGATTTCCGTCTGCATGTCGGCAAGCTTCTTCTGGTAAAGCTGCGTGCCGGCCAGCGGCTTGCCGAACTGCTTGCGGTCCAGGCCATACTGACGAGCGCGGAACCAGCAATCTTCCGCCGCACCGAGCACCCCCCAGGAAATACCGTAGCGGGCGCGGTTGAGGCAGCCGAACGGCCCCTTGAGGCCGGATACGCCCGGCAGCAATGCGTCTTCGCCAACTTCGACGCCATCGAGCACGATCTCGCCGGTCACCGAGGCACGCAGGGAAAGCTTGCCGCCGATCTTCGGCGCCGAAAGGCCCTTCATGCCCTTTTCCAGCACGAAGCCGCGGATCTCGCCGCCATGCGCTTCCGACTTCGCCCAGACCACGAACACGTCAGCGATCGGCGCATTGGAAATCCACATCTTGGAGCCGCGCAGGCGATAACCGCCCTCGATCTTTTCGGCACGCGTCTTCATGCCGCCCGGATCGGAGCCGGCATCCGGTTCGGTCAAGCCGAAGCAACCGATCAGCTCGCCCGAAACGAGGCCGGGCAGGTATTTGTCCTTCTGCTCTTCAGAGCCATAGGCATAGATCGGATGAATGACCAGTGACGACTGTACGCTCATCATCGAGCGATAGCCGGAATCGATGCGCTCGACTTCACGGGCGACGAGGCCGTAGGAAACGTAGTTTGCACCGGCTGCGCCATATTTCTCCGGCAGCGTCAGGCCGAGCAATCCGGCTTGGCCCATGAGACGGAAGATTTCCGGCTCGACCGTTTCCCCGAGATACGCCTCGTTCACGCGCGGCAGAAGCTCGCTTTCGGCAAAGGACGCTGCCGCCGACTGGATCATCCGTTCGTCTTCGGAAAGAACCTCCGCCATCAGGAAAGGATCGCTCCAGGAAAAAGGCCGCATATCGCTCATCACTCATATCCTCTTCAGATTTTGGGCCAGATTGACGAATTCGGCCCCTTGTGCAAGCCATGTTTACTCATGCTGCCATCAGGTCTATTCATATCGGATGCTGACCCATCAACGCCGTTTCCTGCCCTCCACCAGCGCGCTCGCGGCCTTCGATTCCGTGGCAAAGCTCGGAAGCTTCTCCGCCGCAGCCAACGAACTGGCGCTGACCCAAGGGGCCATCAGCCGGCAGATATCCCTTCTGGAAGATCAGCTTGGCGTCAAGCTCTTCGAGCGCAACAATCGCGGCGTCGAATTGACGCCCATCGGCCGCGACTACGCCAAGGGGATCGGCGACGCGCTGGCGATGATCCGTACGCTTTCACTGGAGGCGATGGCCAAGGCAGGCGACACCCATCTGCGCCTTGCGATGCTGCCGACCTTCGGCACCCGCTGGCTGATGCCGCGCATACCGGATTTCCTCGCCCGCAATCCCTCTATCATCATCGATTTCGCCACTCGCATCGGGCAGTTCGATTTCGAAAGCTCCGGTCTGGACGCCGCCATTCATATCGGCGATCCGAACTGGCCCGGCACCGATTGCCAGTTCCTGATGCAGGAGATGGTGGCGCCTGTCTGCAGCCCGGCCTTTCTGCGCGATCACCCGGTCGCGAGTGCGCAAGACCTGCTCTCCATGCCGCTCTTCGATCTCGCGTCGCGACCCCGCGCCTGGGAGCACTGGTTCGCAAGTCTGGACATACCAAACGGCCGCGGCGGCGGCATGCGCTTCGAACAGATTTCCAACGTGGTGCAGGCCTGCCTCGCCGGTCTCGGCATCGCCCTTGTCCCGACGTTCCTGATCGAACCGGAGCTTTCCAGCGGCCAACTGGTTCGCGCCTGGAACCATGAGGTCAGGAGCGCCAGTGCCTATTACCTTGTCAGGCCCCTTTCGAAGATGGCCTACCCACCCGCCACCGCCTTTTCGCAATGGCTTCTGGAACAGGTGCGCGATTTCAACGCCCGGCAGGCCGGTCGGAGCGAGCATATGCCCTGATTTGATGGCCCGTCGCGGCAACCGTGCCACCGGTTTGACCAAAGTCATCCGATGACTTAATCATCATGCCATGAAGGCACTTCACAAAACCAGTCTCGCCGATACCGCTGCCGAAGCGCTGCGCGCGGAAATCCGTAGCGGCCGCTGGGCCGTCGGCTCCCGCGTTCCAAACGAAGCTTCCCTTTCGGAAACGCTCGGCGTCAGCCGTGGCACCATTCGCGAGGCCGTGCGGGTTCTGGCTTCGCAGGGGCTTCTCGACGTGCGTCACGGTTCGGGAACCTATGTCCGCTCCCTCGTGGAAACCGATGGCGCACTGGATGCCGCGCGTCGCGCCAGCCTGCGCGATCGTTTCGAGGCCCGCTGCGCCCTCGATGTCGAAGCAGCCCGCCTTGCCGCACTCCGCGCCAATGCCGCAACCATCGCCCGCCTGCGCGCCCTGCTCGCCCAGCGCGGCAACTCGGACAAGGGGACCGCGCCGCCTTCATCGCGCGCGATTTCGCCTTCCACCGGGCCGTCGTCGCCGCGTCCGACAATCGGGCCATGGTCGAGCTCTACGACTTCTTCTCCGCCACCATCGCCGAGACTATCGAGGCCACGACCATGGGCGACCTGCCCGAACCCGACATGGCCGCCCATATGGCAATCGTCGATGCGATCGAAACCGGCGAGCCCGACAAGGCGGACGCCGCCGTGCGCCGTTTCATGGCCCCGGTCTTTGCCTATCTCGACCGCCGGAACGACTGATGACCGACAATACCGATAGCCATACACTCGACCTCGCGGACGAGCTTCTGATCGACGCCGAAGACGCGCCTTCAACCGCCATCACCGAGACCACAGGTCCGGCCACTCGCTGGCTGCTGGCCGTCAGCCTCGTGCTGATCGCATTCAACCTTCGCCCGGTCTTCTCCAGTGCATCGGCCCTGCTGCCCGAGATCCGTTCGGAGCTTGGCCTTTCTGCCCTCGGCACCAGCCTGCTCACTACCATTCCCGTCATCTGCCTCGGCCTCTTCTCCCCGCTGGCGCCGCGCCTTGCCCAGAGGATCGGCGCGGAAAGAGCCCTGCTCTTCGCCGTCTTCCTGCTGGCAACCGGGACCGCGTTGCGGGGCCTTTCCTCGCTTCCCCTGCTCTTCTTCGGCACCGCCCTTGCCGGCGCCTGCATTGCCATCGGCAATGTCCTCCTGCCGGGTCTGGTCAAGCGGGATTTTCCCGATCGCACCGCGCTGATGACCGGTTTCTACACCATGGCGCTCTGTGCCGGGGCCGCAGGTGCTGCGGGCTTGAGCCTGCCGGTGGAAAAAGCCTTCGGTGGCTCGCTCGGCGCAGCACTTGCCTTCTGGGCCCTGCCCGCCTTCGTGGTGGCACTCATCTGGCTGCCGCAGGCATTGCGAAGCGCCAAACCCGCCAAGGGCAGCGGCATCCGCATCGAAGGTCTCTGGCGCGACAGGCTGGCCTGGCAGGTCACGCTGTTCATGGGGCTGCAATCGGCGCTCGCCTATTGCGTCTTCAGCTGGCTGGTCCCCATCCTGCGCGAACGCGGCATCGACGGGGTGACGGCCGGGGCCATCGTTTCGGTCTCGGTGATGGTACAGGCGGCATCCTGCATCGTAGCACCGCAGATCGCCGTGCGCGGGCGCGACCAGCGGCTCATCAATGTAGAGCTGGTCGTCATCGCCGTCGTCGCCTTGCTCGGCCTCCTCTTCGCACCCCTCTCCACGATATGGATCTGGGCAGTGCTTCAGGGCATAGGTCAGGGCGGCCTGATTGCCGTCGCCATGACCGCCATCGTGCTGCGCTCGCCGGATTCCCATGTCGCCGCACATCTATCGGGAATGGCGCAGTTCATCGGATATCTTCTGGCGGCCATCGGCCCCCTGCTGGTCGGGCTGATAAGAAGCTGGACGGGAAGTTTTTCGGCAACGGCACTGCTTTTCGTCGCACTTGGCCTCGGCGCCGCGATCAATGGCTGGGGCGCCGGGCGTCTCATCCATGTGAACGTCCGTTCGGTACTCACCGAGAAATAAATGAGGCTGTGTCATCACGCACAGGCTCATCTTCGGTCCAATTGACAAGCCGTTGTTATGGAAGAAGAGTACCTCCTAATAAAACGGTCAGCGTGGGAGGGACAGAATGTCTGGGCGCAAGGCTTTAGGTTTTCTCGCAAAATTCCTGGCAATCTCGCTTCTGGCGATGCCGGCAATCGCGGCCGACACCCGCAGTATCGTCACGACTCCGGACGGCGATTACTTCGGCTTTGATCTCAGAACCGAGAAGAACCTCTCGCTCGACGAATGCGAGGCAAGCTGCATCGCCGATGGCTCCTGCCGCGCCTTCACCTACAATCCAAAGGTGAAATGGTGCTTCCTGAAATCCGACTTCAACCAGCTCAACACCTTTGCCGGCGCGATTGCCGGTCGTGTGGTGGAAGCAGGTGTTGCGGAAGATCTCGGGGCAGCCAAGCGCCCCGAATTCGTCTCCGACCAGTTGATGGAGGATGCCCGCACGCAGCGCGCGGATCTCTCCCTTGGAGAAGACCAGCAGCAACTCGGCCAGGGCGCCCTCCTCGTCATCGCCCGTCAGTCGCTTGTGAACAACAACATCGACGCGGCACTCTATGCCTTCAAGGGTGCGCTCGCGATCACCCCTGACGACTCTGCCATCTGGCTGGAAATGGCCCGCGCCGCCAATACAATCACCGGCAACAGCAGCGTCACCGGACAGGGCGTGCTCGCCGCGCTCAACGGCTACCTGCAGAGCCGCGACACCCAGACCCGCGCCGATGCGCTCGCCACCCTTGCCAAGGGTCTGGAGAATTCAGAGGACTACCGCAACGCGCTCAACGCCTACAAGGAAAGCCTCAAGCTCGTCACCGCCAAGACCGTTCAGGCCGCCTATAACGACCTGCGTTCCCGCAAGGGCTTCCGTGTCGTCTCCAACAGCGTCGATGCGGACAGCCTGACGCCGCGCGCCTGCGTCGAATTCTCCGACCCGCTGGTCAAGCGCGGGGTGGATTACACGCCCTTCGTAACACTCGACGGCGCAGCGCCCAAGGCGCTTGAAGCCAAGGACAACCAGATCTGCGTCGAGGGCCTGACCCATGGCGCACGTTACAAGCTGGCGCTGCGCGCCGGCCTGCCCTCCTCGGTCGAGGAAAGCCTCGAAGCGCAGGTCGATCTCGATATCTATGTTCGCGACCGTTCCGCATCGGTTCGCTTCACCGGCGACAGCTTCGTCCTACCCTCCACGGCACGGCGCGGCATCCCGCTGGTTTCTGTCAACACCGACAGCGCCAACCTCAAGCTCTACCGCATCGGCGACCGCAACGTCGCTCCCCTGCTTGCCGCCTCGCAGTTTCTCACCCAGCTCGACGGCTACAGCGCCGACCGCATCGAAAGCGAGACCGGCGAACTCGTCTGGCAGGGTTCGATCGACATCGCCACCGAACTCAACAAGGACGTCGTCACCAGCTTCCCGGTGGATGAGGCCCTGCCCCAGCGCAAGCCCGGCATCTACGTGATGACGGCATCCGTCGCCAATGCCAACACCGAGAACTGGGACAGCCGTCCGACCCAGTGGTTCGTCGTCTCCGACATCGGGCTTTCCACCTTTGCCGGCACCGATGGTCTGCACGTCTTTGCCCGCTCGCTTGCGACGGCAAAGCCGTTGGCTGGCGTCGATCTCCAGCTCATTTCCAAGAACAACGAGGTGCTGGCAACAGCGAAGACGGATGAGGATGGCCATGCCCGCTTCGATGCTGGCCTCATCCGCGCCGGCGCCGCACTTGCGCCCGCCGTCATCACCGCTCGCTCGCAGGACGACGACAACGTCTTCCTCGACATGACCCGCGCCGGTTTCGACCTTTCGGATCGTGGCGTCACCGGACGGCCCGCTCCCGGCGCAATCGATCTGCTCGCATGGACCGAACGCGGCATCTACCGCCCCGGCGAGACCGTGCATGCCGCGGCACTCGCCCGCGACATCGAGGCAGACTCCATCGACCGGCTGCCGCTCACATTCATCTTCTCCCGGCCTGATGGCGTTGAATTCCGCCGCATGGTGGTGACCAGCGAAACGCTCGGCGGTTACGCCGTCGATCTGCCCCTGCTCGCCAATTCCATGCGCGGCACGTGGAGCCTCGCGATCCATACCGATCCGAAAAAGGAAGCTATCGCCCGCAAGACCTTCCTGGTCGACGATTTCGTGCCGGACAGGCTGGAATTCGACATCACCAGCGAAGCGAAGGACATCGAACCCGGAGCCTCCGTCCCGGTCAGCGTCGACGGACGCTATCTCTATGGCGCGCCGGCCGCCGGCCTGTCGCTGGAGGGTGAAGTCAACATCCGCCCGACCCGAAGCCATCCGGACTATGAGCGCTATGTCTTCGGTCTTGCCGACGAGGAGGCCGGCGAAGAAACCCAGGTGCCGCTCGAAGCGCTGGAACCGCTGGATGAGGACGGCAAGACGACCTTCGACGTCGAACTTGGCGAACTGCCGTCGACAACGCAGCTTCTCAACGCCGAAGTCGTGCTGCGCCTTGTCGAAGGCGGTGGCCGCGCCGTGGAGCGCAAGCTCACGCTTCCGGTTCGCCCCGAAGGCCCGATGATCGGCATCAAGCCCGAATTCACCGGCGACCTTGCCGAAAATTCGATCGCGAAATTCAACGTCATCGCGCTCGGTCCCGACGGCAAGCGTCAGGCGCTCGCCGGTGCCAAGTGGAAACTCGTCAGCCTCGAACGGAATTACCAGTGGTATCGTGAGGGCACCTCCTGGCGTTACGAGCCGATCATCACCACCAAGCAGGTAGCGGATGGCACCGTCGATATTTCCGCCGATGGGGCCGAGGTGTCCGCTCCGGTGCAATGGGGCCGCTACCGCCTCGAAATCGAAACGGCGATCCTCAACGGTCCCGCGACCAGCGTCGAATTCGACGCTGGCTGGTTCGTCGAAGCGAGCACCACCGAAACGCCCGATGCGCTTGAAATCGGCCTCGACAAGGAAAGCTACGCCATCGGCGATACGGCGACGCTGAAGGTATCCCCCCGCTTTGCCGGCGAACTGCTGGTAACCGTCGGCACCGAGTCCCTCGTCACCACGCAGGTGGCGACCATTCCCGCTGACGGAGGCGAAGTCGCTATTCCCGTCACCGCGGAATTCGGTGCCGGAGCCTATGTCACCGCAACGCTCTTCCGTCCCGGCAACGCGCAGGAAAGCCGCATGCCGGCGCGCGCCATCGGCATAAGCTGGCTGAAGGTCGATCCGGGCATGGACCGACTGGCGATCAAGCTCGATCCGCCGAAGCAGACCCTGCCGCGCCAGCCGCTGGAAATCCCCATCGAGGTGGCAGGTGCGGGCATTGGCGAGGAAGCCTATGTCATGGTCGCCACCGTCGATGTCGGCATTCTCAACCTGACACGTTACGAAGCCCCGAACCCGGAAGACTGGTATTTCGGCCAGCGCCGTCTGGGTCTCGAGATCCGCGATCTCTACGGCCGCCTGATCGACGGATCGCTTGGCGCGATGGGACGCCTGCGCACCGGCGGCGACGGCGCACAAAGCCCGCTTCAGGGCAATCCGCCGAAGGAAAAGCTGGTCGCCTTCTTTGCCGGTCCGGTGAAGCTCGATGCCGAGGGCCGCGCCACCGTGTCCTTCGATATCCCGCAGTTCAACGGCACCGCCCGCGTGATGGCCGTCGCCTGGTCGAAATCCGGCGTCGGCCATGCCGAAACCGATGTCATCATCCGCGATCCGGTGGTGGTCACGGCCAGCATGCCGAAATTCCTTGCCCCCGGCGACGAAACCGAACTGCGTCTCGACATCGCCGCAACCGACGCGCCGACCGGTGACTACACTCTCGCGGTGTCGTCCAACGATGCGGTTCGCATCGATCCGCAGGCCGCAACCCAGACCATCAGCCTGGAAGCCGGCGGCAAGACGATCGTGACGCTGCCCGTCACCGGCGTCGAGCCGGGTCCGGCAACCATCGACATCGCGCTCTCCAACGCGTCCGGCCTGTCGCTCGACCAGAGCCTCGAGGTTCCCGTCCGCCCGGCATCCCTGCCGGTGACGGAACGCCGGGTTCTGTCTCTCGCCCCCGGCAAGAGCCTGACCGTCGATGCCGATCTGCTGGCCGACAGCCTGCTGCAGGATGCGGCGGTCAGCCTCAATGTCAGCCGCGCCGATGGCTTCGATCTTCCCGCCCTGCTGATGGGCCTCGACCGTTACCCTTATGGCTGCGCCGAGCAGACCACCAGCCGCGCGCTGCCGCTGCTGTATCTGAGCGAGCTTTCCTCGATCTCGGGGCTGCCTGACGACGCGGATGTTAAGAAGCGGGTGCAGGACGCGATCTACCGGGTTCTTTCCTACCAGTCCTCCAGCGGCAGCTTCGGCCTCTGGGCTCCGGGCTATGAGGATCTGTGGCTCGATGCCTATGTCACCGATTTTCTCACCCGCGCCCGCGAGCAGAAGTTCGAAGTGCCGGAACAGGCGATGCTGCAGGCGATCGAAAACCTGCAGAACCGCATCGGCTATGATGCCGATATCCGCAGCCGCGGCAACGAGATCGCCTATTCGCTCTACGTGCTGGCGCGCAATCGCAAGGCCGCGATCAGCGACCTGCGCTACTATGCGGACACCATGCTCGGCGACTTCCCGACCCCGCTTTCGAAGGCGCATCTGGCAGCGGCGCTTTCGCTCTATGGCGATGCCGAACGCTCGCGCTCGGTCTTCCTCGATGCCGCCGGCATGTCGGAAGAAGCGCGCCTCACCAAGGTCAGCCTCAACCGGTCGGACTATGGCTCATCGCTGCGCGACGGAGCGGCCGTGCTTGCACTTGCCGCCGAAAGCCGTCCGGTTCCGCCGATCGTGCCGGCGCTCGCCAAGGTCGTGACCGATGAATGGCGCGAAAAACAGTATCTCAGCACCCAGGAACAGACCTGGCTTCTGCTGGCTGCCCGCGCCCTGCAGAAGGGAGACGATGGCCTGTCGCTCGACGTCAACGGCGCCCAGCACAACGGCACCTATCAGGCAAGCATCACCGGCGACGCCCTGCTCCAGCATGCCATCACGCTGACCAACAAGAGCAGCGATCCGGTTTCGGCGGCGATCACCACGGTTGCGGCACCGAAGGCTCCGCTGCCGGCCGGCGGCGAAGGCTTCGACATCACCCGCACCTACTACACGCTGGATGGCGAGGAGGCGAATGTCAGCGAAGCCGCACAGAACGAACGCTATGTCGTCGTTCTCAACGTCACCGAAAATGACGACTGGCCAGCACAACTGCTGATCACCGACCTGCTTCCCGCCGGTTTCGAGATCGACAATCCGAGCCTCGTCGACAGTGCGGCGCTCGCCAATTTCGACTGGATCGGCGAGACGGAAACGGCCCATCTCGAATTCCGCAACGACCGCTTCGTTGCGGCAATCGACCGGCCGGCCAACGAGAACGGCGAGATCACCCTTGCCTATGTCGTCCGCGCCGTGACGCCCGGCACATACGAGCATCCGGCGGCTTCGGTCGAGGACATGTACCGGCCGCAGTTCTCGGCCCACACGGCCACCGGCCGCATGCAGGTCTCGGCGGCGGAGTAACGGGAAGAGGGTGATGGGAAAGCTGCGCGTCGCGGGTCTGGGCCTTGCGGGTGCTGCCATTGCAGCAACCGTAGCGCTCTTTGCCCTCGACGCTGCCGACCGTGCCTTTCCGCCGCCATTACAGGGGGCCGCCACGGTCTCAGCCGAAGTGCTGGATGCCGATGGGCAATTGCTGCGTGCCTTCGCGACGAAGGACGGGCTATGGCGTCTGAAAACGACGGCTGCCGATGTCGATCCGCAGCTTGTGAAAATGCTGGTCGCCTATGAGGACCGGCGGTTCTACGAGCATTCCGGTATCGACCTCATGGCGTTCGGCCGCGCCGGCTGGCAATTGCTGACCAATGGCCGCATCGTTTCGGGCGGCTCGACGCTCAGCATGCAGGTCGCCCGCCTGATCGAGCCACGCCGCGAACGGTCGCTGACGGCCAAGCTCATCCAGATCGCCCGCGCCCTGCAGATCGAGCGGCGCTTGGACAAGTCCGAGATCCTCGACCTCTATCTCACTCACGCGCCCTATGGCGGCAATCTCGAAGGCGTTCGGGCCGCGAGCCTCGCCTATTTCGGCAAGGAGCCGAAACGTCTCTCGACGGCGGAAGCCGCCCTGCTGGTCGCGCTGCCGCAATTGCCGGAGCGACGCCGCCCCGACCGTTACCGGGAGAACGCCGAAGCTGCCCGCAAGCGTGTTTTGCAACGCATGAACACCGCCGGCGTGCTGGAACCCGGCGAGATCGCCCGCGCCGAAATCGCCCCCCTTCCCGAAAAACGCCTGCAACTGCCAGCACTTGCCGCCCATCTGGCGGAAGCCGCAAGACGCAAGTCTCCAACTGAGACGACTTACCACACGACGCTTCGCAGGGATGTGCAGCAGCGGCTGGAAACCGTTGCGCGAGCAACCGCCCAGCGTCTCGATCCGAAGGTGTCGCTCGCCATGTTGATGGCCAATGCGGAGACCGGGGAAATCGTCGCCGAGATCGGTGCCGCCGACTATTTCGATGCCTCCCGCTCCGGCTGGATCGACATGACCCGCGTCAGCCGCTCGCCCGGTTCGACACTGAAGCCATTCATCTACGGGCTGGCCTTCGAGGAAGGACTGGTCGCACAGGAGACGATAGTCGAGGATCGCCCGGCGGATTTCTTCGGTTATCGGCCGAAGAATTTCGACATGAGCTACCAAGGCGATGTCAGCATCCGCCAGGCCCTGCAACTCTCGCTGAATGTGCCGGCCGTGCGGCTGCTCGATGCGCTCGGCCCGTCGAAGCTGATGGTAAGGCTGCGTCGCGCCGAAGTGCGTCCGCGCCTGCCGACCGCGGAAGCGCCGGGACTTGCCATTGCGCTCGGAGGAGCCGGCCTGACGCTCAAGGAACTCGTCCAGCTCTATGCCGGCCTCGCCAATCGAAAGACGCCGGTCCGGCTGGGTGACGGCATCAATGACCAGCCCGGCGAGATCGAAAACACCGCCGCCCTGTTCGAACACGTCGCCGCGTGGAATGTCGCGGACATCCTCTCGGGCGTGCTCCCACCTTCCGGCAGCCCCACCATCGGCATCGCCTACAAGACCGGCACCAGCTATGGCTATCGTGACGCCTGGTCGGTTGGCTTCGACGGCCGTTATGTCCTCGGCGTCTGGATCGGCCGTCCCGATAATGCCGCGGTTCCGGGTATTTCCGGTTACGCGACGGCGGCTCCCCTGCTGTTCGAAGGTTTTTCGAAATCGGGGCTTTCGGGCACACCGCTTCCCTCCGCCCCACGCGGCGCAAACCGCATCGCCCAGTCGGAACTGCCGATCAGCCAGCGCCGCTTCTCGCTCGATCCGAGCGGCCTCCTGTCTGCCTCGACACGCGAAAAGCCGCCGCAGATCGTCTACCCGCCGGAAGGCGCACAGATCGAACTCGGGGTCGGGCCTGACGGCGCGCCACTGCCCCTTGCCCTGAAACTGCAGTCCGGGCGCGCGCCCTTCCGCTGGCTTGCCAATGGCAAACCGCTGTCGGAACCGACACGACGGCGCACGACGGAATGGACACCGGAAGGCATCGGCTATTCGACGCTGACGGTCATCGACGCCGCCGGCCGCGCGGCAACCGTGGGCTTTTTCGTCCGCTCCTGAAAACGGTGCTCATATTGCCGGGACAGCGGACGTCTTGCCCCTTGGGCGCGACGAGCGTAAGTCATGACCGACTGGAAAAAGGGATCGAGGCCATGACGGAACTGAAGACGAGACAGACTGGCGCAACGGCAACGCTCGGCCATCGCGGCTTTCCCCATGTCGTATCGGCCACCGGAGGCGAACTCGATATCGTCACCGGCCCCAGCCAGCCGGGCTTCAACCCCGTCGATCTGCTTTACGCATCGCTTGCCGCCTGTCTCGCCATGAGCGCCCGCATCGCCGCAACCCAGATGCAGGTCATGGACAAGGTCACCAACATCACCGCCGAGGTGAAGGGCGAAAAGGCCCATGAAGGCCCCTCGCGGGTCACGCGCTTCGATGTCCGCATCACCATTGCGGGCGATGTCGACGCCGAAACCCGCCTGAAGATCATCCACGCGGCCGAGGAAATCTGCACGGTCAGCAATACTCTGGCAGGCAGCCCGGAATTCTCCATCGAAGCCGGCGACTGACTGTTTCTGACAAAAATCAGGCAGTCACTGGAAATCTTGCGCGCCCAACCCCATCTGAACGGCGGGCTGGCAGATTCAAGGCTTGACGGATGGTCGCGCTGAGATAAAACCGGCTTGTCACGCAACGCCTTGTGCCTTGCGTTGCGGACCAAACTTCTGGTGCCGGGCCCCTCTGGCGAGAGTTTACGGCGCTCTCGTGATGTCGGTACCGCCAGCAAGATGAGCCGGCGGATTCAAAAACATGACTCTTCAGATCATGCCTCTCCCGCGTGCATGCGACGCCGTGCACGCCGATTTCGCGTATCTTTTCGCAACTAACCTTTCGGAGGCACGCCAATGAGCAAGCCTTCGACCGGACAATCAGGCCTTTCCTACTTCAAATGGGCTTTCATCGTCACCGCCGCCGGCCTGGCGCTCGGTGCATGGCTCGGATGGCAGACCACCGGCACGCTTGGCGGCATGGCGACTGTCTTCTTCATCTGCACGGTGCTTGCCGTTTTGGAAATCTCGCTTTCCTTCGACAACGCCATCGTCAACGCCAACAAGCTCAAGGACATGACCCCCGTCTGGCAGCATCGCTTTCTGACCTGGGGCATCGTCATCGCCGTCTTCGGCATGCGTATCGTCTTCCCGTTGCTGATCGTGGTCATTGCCGCCGGCATCGGCCCGATCGAGGCGCTCTTCCTTGCCGCGCGCGAACCGGCTGAATACGCCCGCATCATGAACGATGCGCACCTGCCAATCGCCGCCTTCGGCGGTACCTTCCTGATGATGGTGGGCCTCACCTACTTCTTCGACCACGAGAAGGAAGTGCACTGGATCGTCTTCCTCGAGAAGCACATGGCGCGCTCCGCCTCGATCAAGGGCATCGAGATCGCCTTCGTGCTGCTCCTCATCCTGCTGTTTTCCAACCTGCTGGAAGGCGAGGAAGCCAATACCTTCGTGCATTCGGCCATCTACGGCCTCCTGACCTTCCTCGCAGTGGAAGTGCTTGGCGGCCTGCTCGACCAGTCGCAGAAAACCATGTCGGCAGCGGCCAAGGGTGGTCTCGGCGCCTTCATCTATCTTGAAGTGCTCGATGCCAGCTTCTCCTTCGACGGCGTCATCGGCGCCTTCGCGCTCAGCCAGAACCTGTTCGTCATCGCAATCGGCCTCGGTATCGGCGCCATGTACGTTCGCTCGATGACCATCATGCTGGTCGACAAGGGAACGCTCGCGGAATACCGCTATCTGGAACACGGTGCCTTCTACGCCATCCTGATCCTCTCGGTGATCATGTACTGCCAGACGCTGGTACACATCCCCGAGGTCATCACCGGCCTTGGCGGCGCCGCCCTGATCGGCATCTCGCTCTGGTCCTCGATCCGCTACAACCGCAAGGAACGGGCAGAGGAACTTCAGCGCGACCGCGATGCGATCGCCGAAAATATCTGACCTCGGAAACGGATTGCAGACGATGGAAGAGCCGGCCTTCGCGCCGGCTCTTTTCATATCGATAAATGAAATACTTAGCCCCGGCTTGAAGCAATCTGGGCCTTTTTGTGCAGAACCTTGCCCCGTCGATCCGCGTTCCTACATCAGTCCAGCCAGCCGGGACCAAGGGTGACGGAAGAATCGCTTCCAACAGAAAAGAGGATCCGAGTGAAGGACGAGACCGAAGGGCAACACGCCGGCTTTACCTCCGCCAAGCTCGAGGCCCTGGCTGAAACCGCCATCCGCGCAGGCACGCTTTCGCTCGGAGAACTGCTGGACGCCATGGGCCGAACCAGCATCGCCTTCGCAATCCTCATCCTCTCCCTGCCGGCACTGACCCCGATCCCCGGGCCGTTTGGCATGTTCTTCGGCACCTGCCTTGCCATCGTTTCCCTGCAGATCATCGCCGGTTACAGGCGCATCTGGCTGCCGCGCGCACTCGCTGACCGGAAGCTCTCGGCATCCATCGTGACGCTCGTTGTCCGCCATACCGCACCCCTCGTCCGCCGGATCGAGGGCCTGCTGCAGCGTGGCCGGTTGCGGGCGCTCACCGGCCACAGGGCACAGACGCTACTCGGCGCTCCGGTCTTCCTTCTCGCCGTGGCAATCGCCTTGCCCATTCCCTTCGGCAATTTCCTGCCGGTCGGCGCACTTGTGGTGATAGCCATGGGCCTCATGGAAAGGGATGGACTCGCGACATTGTTCGGTATCGTGCTTGCCGCGATCGCTCTCGGCACGTCCGGCGGGCTGATCTGGGGCGCAGCCTCGGCGCTGGGTTGGGCAATCGCATCCTGACGCGCTTCTCCGTCATGAACATTCGAATTCGTTGAGCCCGGTCCTTACAAACCAAAAGCCGCTCCTTATGAAGGGGCGGCTCTGAGATGTCCGAGGGACGATTGGGAAAGACGTGTTACTGCACGCTCGCAAGCGCTGCGTCGATGCGCTCCTGGGCCTTTTTCGGCAGCTTGACGGTCTTGAAGGCATCGAGGTTCGCGCTCGGGTCATTGACGACGACCACGCCGACCATGCCCATGCCCACATGCGGTGCGCACTTGATGCCATAGACGCCGGGCACGTCGAAGGTCACCTTGATCGTCTCGCTCATCTTGCCCTTGAACTCGGCGGCACCATCCGGGATCATGCCCTTGATGCTCTCGGCATTGTGGCCCTTGTCGGTCGGAATGAAGGTCACCGTATCGCCAGCCGCGATTTTGATGCCTGCCGGCTCGAAGACCATCGCGCCGTCCTTGCCCTTGTTCAACATATGAACTTCGAAATCGGCGGCAGCGGCAGTGCCGGCAACTGCGGCGAGGATCGCGGTGGCGGCAACGAGACGCTTCATCATCATGGTCATTGTCTTGCTCCTTGAAAGAGGCCCCCTCGGGCCTGTTGAACAAGGAGATACGCCGGTGAGCCGGCCTCTTCTTTGTCGCCGCACAAATAGCAAAGCGCAATTTGTGCAAGGCAGCAACGGGGCATCTTTAATGCTTGTGGGAGTTAATCGCGGGCACCGTCTGCCAGTTCGGCGAGGCCTTCAAGATCGGTCACCAGCAGCTTCTGTCGTCCGCCCTCGACAAGCCCGAGCGACTCCCAGGCGCTGAGAATGCGCGAGACGGTGTGCAGCGTGGTACCGGTCATTTCGGCAATGTCCTGCCGGGAAATCGGAAAGTCGATGCGGATGCCGCCCGCTTCCTTTCGCCCGGCCTTGCGCGCCAGACGCAGCACCGCATGGGCGACGCGGCGCTCCACTTCCTGGGTCGACATCTCCCGGATGCGGGTATGGGCCTCCTCCAGCCGCTGGCCGATGGTCTGCATGGCGCTGACTGCGAGGCGGGGATTGTGCTCGACGAAATTCGGCCAGAGATCGGTCGGCCAGCAGAGCGTCACGCTCTCGGCCGCAGCAATCGCGGTGCCGGGATAATCCGTCCGCTGCAGTGCCTTGGCAAAACCGAAGAGATCTCCGGGATGGACGACACGCACGATGATCTGCTGTCCGTCCTCCGTCACCTGCGTGACCTTGAGGCGTCCATGGAGGAGAAGGAAGAAACTGGTTGCCGGCTGCCCCTGTTCGAACACGGCTTCGCCCTGCGGCACGCGACGCGAGGTCGCGTACGAGAGTAGCCTGTCCAGTTCTTCGTCGCTCATGCGATCGAACAATGGGAGCGACTTCACGACGGCACGGTCAATCTTCACCGCCGCATTCCTTTCCTCCGGCATCGGACGTTACGAACAGGATACGCGTGTGCGCATGCCCTGCCCCCTCGAATGCAACATCTTCGATTCCTTTAGACTAGAGCCTTGCCTGGCGGAAGGTGAAAAAGAGCCGCGTAAACCAGCGATCGTCGCGCACCAGACGGAAGCCGACATTATCGGGAGGTGTGCCGACCGAGCATCCGCCGCCCTTCGGTTCGCGCACGAAGGCGCTGAGCGGCGCGCGATGCTTGCCGGAAGCGATATAGATACCACAGCTTTCGACGCTATCGAGGACCTCGCCCGAGGCCCCGAGGTTGACGCGCCGGTTGCAGGTGGTCGTCCATTCCCAGACATTGCCGGCGAAATCGGCAAGCCCGTATTCGTTCTCGCCGAAATATCCGAAAGGTTGCGGAGCGGGCTCCCGCGATGCCTTGCGGGCGGCTTCGCGCTGATAGTCGGCCAGCCATCTGAGCGCGGGGTTCTTGCTGTCGGGATCGACGCCAAGCGCATCGTCGGGAAATTTCGAGCCCGTCGCAAATGCAAGCTGCTCGTCGCTCGGCAGCGACCAGACGGCATCGCCGTGCTGACTGAGCCAGACCGCATAGGCAGTCGCATCGTCATAGCTGACACCGGTCACGGGCATGTCGGGGGAAGATGGCGTCTTCGATTCCCGTGCAGGGCAGGCCCCGTCCGCGACGCAGCGGTCATATTCGCCAGTGGAGATCTGGTATCTGGTGATCGTCAGCGGCCGTGCGATCTCACGTTCCAGCATCGGGGCATCGACGGCAAATCCGGCTTTGAAGAACTCACCCGCCTGCCGGTAGCTGAAGGCCCGCGGCTCGATGACAACTGTCTCCGGCGATGCCACGGAAGCCATGCCGGACTGCGGCAGGATGCCGGTGCGCAGGGCAAGCGCCCCCGCAAGGCCAAGCAGCAGCACCCCCGGCAGCATCAGCGACAGGACGGAAACGGAATGATTTGCATGAACGGAAAGCATGACGACCTCCCCAAGGCCGCGATGGACGTGGCGGATCCGCGCCCGCTTGTGGCAGACGCGGACCCTTTGTCATTCAGCTTGCGCTCGGTGCCAGCACCGAGGTCATCAGGTCGTCGTTCCATTCACCGGTAACGGTGAAGTGGGCTGCGGCCCCAAGCTCGAAGGCCTCGATCAGGTTGTGGTTCACATAGGCGTAAACGCCCGGCTGATGGAAAGTGTAGTAGGCAGCGCCCGCGGCACCTCCGGGAATGAACCAGGTTTCCTGGTCGGTTTCCGGCACGTTATGGAACTTGCCGGTCGCCCAGACATAGTCGCCATGCCCGCCGATCAGGTGCGGACGGGTATCGCGGTTGGCCTGCGAATGCACGATCAGGACCCGGTCGCCAACCTCTGCCTTCATGGCATTCTGGCCGGTGAGCGCGCCGACCGCACCGTTGAAGACGATGTGGCTCGGGGTAAGCGACCGCATGACCTCAAGCGTATCGGCATAGGCATCGCCGGCGCTCTCGTATTTCTTGAAGTTGCCGTTCTCGTCCTTGGGAACGTAGAAGTCCTGTTCGCCGACATAGTAGATCTTGTCATAGGTCAGGTCGTTGCCCTTGGCGTCCTTCAGGCCGTCACGCGGCAGCACCATGATCGCGCCGTTCATGCCCGAGGTAACATGCCACGGAACCATTCCGGGAGGTGCGCAGTGGTAGACGAAAACGCCGGCCTTGGTTGCCTTGAAGCGCAAGACCGTCTTCTCGCCGGGATTGACCAGCGTCAGTGCGCCGCCACCCAGGGCACCGGTTGCAGCATGGAAGTCGATGTTGTGCTGCAACGTATTGGTGTCGGGGTTGATCAGGGTCAGCTCGACATAGTCGCCTTCATGCACGACCATCAGAGGCCCGGGAACCGAACCGTTGAAGGTCATGGCGTGCACTTCCGTGCCCGCATCATCGAGGATCATCTTCTGTTCCTTGATGGTCATGGTGAACTCGACGACCTTCGGACCGCCTTCGGCCTTCTGGGTGTGGGCATGGACGAACGGGGGCTTGACCAGTTCGACCTTTTCCCGGGGAAGCTTGGCGATGTCGGCAGCCGTTGCGGCTACGTTGGTCTTGATGCCACCTCCTTCGGCGCGTGCCTCGGAAGTCTTGATGATCGGCGCCAGGGCGCCGGCAAAGGCCGCGCCGGCCAGGATTGTGCGGCGGGTTACCTGAAACTGCTCAGTCATCGGAATGTCTCCTTGTGGTAGAGCGGAGCGGATATCGTCCGGTGACAAGAGTTCTACTCCCGATCCCGAAATGTAATTTGTGCCAGAACAAACTTCTCCGGCCCGGGATTCCGGCTGCGTCATTTTGGCAGGCCATGAAATGACAAAGGTCAGAAGAAGAGCGGCGCAGGCTTTGCTTGCGAATGCACAAAGAGCGGAAGAAAGTTTCTTTCTAAAACGATTGCGGTTTATCAAGCAGTCGGAGACGCTCCATGAACACCAGCCAACAGACGAGCCGCCCGGCGGGCGGCATTCCACGCGGACTTTCCAAAACAGGACCGGTCCTGTTTTCCTATGGCTTCCGTCCCTTCTTTCTCGGCGCGGCAATCGTCGCCATGGCGGCCATGATCCTCTGGATCGCGGCGCTGGCCGGCCTTGTGGACGTCGGAGGCTCCTACAGCGCCCACCACTGGCATGCCCATGAAATGCTGTTCGGCTTTTCCTCCGCTGTCGTCGCCGGCTTTCTCCTGACCGCGGTTCCAAACTGGACCGGCCGCCTGCCGGTTTCGGGACGGCCGCTCGCCGGCTTGTTCGCGCTCTGGGTGGCAGGCCGCCTGCTGATGCTCTGGCCGGACCTGACCGGCCTTGTTCCTTCGGTCGCCATCGAGAGCCTGTTTCTCCCGGTTCTACTCTTCATCTGCGCCCGCGAAATCATCGCCGGACGCAAATGGAAGGATCTGAAGGTCCTCGGCGTGCTCGCCGTGCTGTCGCTCGCCAATATCGGCTTCCATCTGGATACGCTGGCCGGCGAGCATGGCGGCATGGTCGAGAGGCTGGCGGTTTCAGCCTATCTCGTCCTCATCATGATCATCGGCGGCCGCATCATTCCGAGCTTCAGCCGCAACTGGCTGAACCAGAAGGGCGAGACGCGCTTTCCGGTATCCTACGGCCGTTTCGATACCGTCGTCATCGTGATAGGCGCGCTGGCGCTGGCCTGCTGGAGCTTTCGCCCGGATGAGCCGGCAACGCTTGCGCTTGCCGCGGTCGCCGGCATCGCCCATGCCGCAAGACTCAGGCGTTGGCGCGGGCTGGCCGTGTGGCCGGAAAAGCTGCTCTTCATCCTGCACGTCGCCTACGCCTTCCTGCCACTCGGATTTGCGGCAATCGCGCTCGGTGACCGCATCGGCCTTGGCGATACCGCGATCATGCATGTCATGACGGTCGGTGCCATGGCGGCGATGATGCTGGCGGTGATGACCCGCGCCACTCGCGGCCACACCGGCAGGCAACTGACCTCTTCGCGGCTCACCAACGCTTCCTATGTCGCAATCCTCATGGCAGCGATACTCAGACCGCTTGCCGACATTCTGCCTGACCAGGCCATGACGCTTTACAGCCTTGCCGGTCTGGCATGGCTGACTGCCTTCGGCCTCTTTCTCACGGAATACGGTCCGATGCTCGCACGCGTTCGCCGCGGCTGACAGCAACAGAACAAACGAAAACGCCCGGTTCTAGGACCGGGCGTTTTCGTTCATGAACTGCAATACTTCCGGCTTAGAGCATTTCCGGCGATAACAGAATCGCCTCCAATCCTCTATCTCTTTGTTTTCCCACAATTCCGGACGCAAAACCGGTTCCCACTTTTGCTGGAATTGCTCAATGCCGGCTGACGACCTTCAACGCGGAGGCCCGGATCCTGTCCGGCGTCCAGCGCGGCTCGTAGACAAGCTCGACAGCCACCCGGCTCACCCCGTCGACGACAATCACACTCGCCTCGACCGCGTCCCTCAGGAAACCCGCAGCCGGGCAACCGCGTGAGGTCGTCGTCATGGCGATGGCGACAACGCCGTCGGTGTCTACCGTGACTTCATAGATCAGCCCGAGATCGACGATGTTTCCGCCGATCTCGGGATCAAGGATAGCGCTCAACGCGTCATAGATGCGCGCTACGAGGGCATTCACAGCATCGTCGCTCACGTCATTACTCCCGGGCTTCACCGACACGTATCAGCATCCGATAGGCAGAGCCAGCTTCATCGAAATTGCCGACCCATTGATGCCCACGCTTCTCCAGCTCCGGCATGAGGAAAACCGGCTCTCGGGAAAGAAGGGCGAACAGAACCTCGCCGGGATCCATGAGTTCGATCTTCGCCAGAATGCGTGTCATCGGTTCCGGCGGATCGAGATCGGCGAGGTCGAGATGAAACACCGGCTCCGCCCATGCCGCGGCGTCGTTTCCGCTGGCCGATGCGGAAATATCGGCGGGACCGCCAGCCTCCGGGGTGAAGAGCACCTGCCAGTCACCTCCACCGATCTCCGAGACTTCATGGCCGAAGCCGCGCTTGCCCATCACGCGAAACAGTGGCTCGGGCTTGAACGTCGCCAGCAGTCGCAGCCCTTCGCCCGGCGCAAGCGACTGCACAGCCTCCATGATGGCCTGAAACGGCTCACCTCCATTGCGCAGGATGGGGCGCACATCAAGTTCCTTGTATGGTCGTGTCATCATTACCTCCTGAGGTCGGGGGATGGCAGAAAGAGATAGGGGCGGATGGTGCCTTTCGGCAAGCGCAAGGCGGCATCGACATCTGCAAGACGTCTTGCGCGCAGGAATTCAAGGACGAGGGCAAGCGTTGCCCCGAACTGCAGAAACACGCCTGCGCGAAAAAGGAAGGAGTGACCAATCGCGAGGGCAAGCGTGGCAGCCGTCACGCCCGCATGAAAGGCGAGAAACCACAGCCGGGCGCGCCGCTCGCGCACGATATCCTGAACCCGCGGTGTGGGAACGCGTCCCAGCACCGGGCCATAGCATTCAAGCCAGGTGAGAAACGGCACGATCTTGTAGAGCTGGGCAAGCCCGAGACCGGTCAGCCAGCCGAAGCCGGCAAGATAGACGATGGCCGGCACCTGTTCTTCAAGCCGGCCAAGGAGAAACGCCACCGCCAGCCAGACGAATGCGATGAAAAGCCAGAGGAAAGCCGCAAGGCTCCCAATGCTGTTCAACTCCATCTCCCGGCGCCGCCGAGCCTTCAGGATCGCCAAGAGATCGAGACCGTAAAGAAGGAGGCCGATGCCCGTAACGATCCCGAGCAACAGGGCGGCAAACACGCCGCTGACATCGAACACTGTCAACAGCACCAGCAGGAGGAGAAGCACCAGGACGGAAGCCCCGCCCAGCAGAACCGTAGTGGGCCGGCGGCCGGAAGGCTCGCCCGCAAGCAGGAACATCGGCAACAGCTTGTAGCTCACGCCGAGCGCCGAGAGCGTCAGCCAGCCGCCAAGCCCGAAGATCACATGCAAAGGCAGGATATCCGGCACGAGCGCCAGAAGTTCTCCCGGCAGCAAGGCCGACAGCCCGAGCGCCATGAAGACGCCGAGACACAGCGTGCCGATCAGGCCGACGATACCGAGCGCCACGAAGCGTCCCGCCAGTGGCAAAGGCCGGGCGTCGAGAAATGTGCGTGCCACCATAATGGCCACGCCGAGGTAACCCGCCGCCAGAAGCAATGCTCCACAGGCCAGAAGATGCTCCGAGACCGCCATGCCCGAGGCAATAAGGGCGAAGCCGGACACCAGCCCGACTTCACCGGCAAGGATCGCAACGAGAGCCGGCAGCGCCAGCCTCCCCGCCCGCAGCGGCTTTGCCGCGAGCACCGGCACGAACTGCAGCAGGGCTCCCGACATCAGGAGACCAAGCCATCCGGCGGTAATCAGATGAACGACGGCCAGCACATCGCCGCCGGAAATGCCGGCAACCGGATTGCCATAACCCACGGCCAGCAAGCCCTCTCCCGCAAGCAGGAAAAAACAGGCGGCGGCGAAATAGCTCATGGTCCAGCGGGAAAGGCTTGCTCCCGGCATATCGATCACCTCACTCAGCGATAGACTTCGCGCTTCAATGATCCGCGCCGCAGCAGCAGTCGCAGCCGCTGTTCTGCAGCCTCTCGATTTCGACGCGCCAGACGTCCGGACCCTGCTCGAGATATTCCCAGCCGAACATGCCGGAGAAATGCATCTCGAGCTGATAATGCAGCGGGCGCGGATCGTGATCGCTGGTAATCAGCATGGCCCCACCGGGAAGCAATGCATTGAGCATGCCGAAGATGCGGGGATGCCGCTCAGCCGGCGGCACGGTGCGAACATCGATCGAGGGCTTTTCTTGCGTGGTCTGGTTCATGGATCGCTCTTGTCCTTCATCGGCCCGAAGTCGTCTCTTGTGAGGCCCGGGCTCCGGCCTGCGAGCGAAACCTAGCCTGAAGGACACGATGAGAACTTGTCGCCGCGCAAATAACATCGAGAACATCGGCCAGCTTTCGCTCCGTTGCTTGGGATTTGGCAAAGAGCAAAAGAGGACCACGATCTAGGCTCCGGGCAGTTTCGAACGGAGCGCCGCCCCATGTCCCTTGATATCGTCGAAAAATACGGCGAAGCCCGCCTGCCCCGCTACACCAGCTATCCGACCGCGCCGCGTTTTTCCCCCTCCATCGGCACCGGCACCTATGGCGACTGGCTCACCCAGATCCCGGAGGGCGAACCCGTTTCGCTCTATCTTCACATCCCGTTCTGCCGGTCGATGTGCTGGTATTGCGGCTGTCATACCTCCATCACCCTCAAGGATGAGCCGATCCTCGACTATCTCGACGTGCTCAAGCGCGAGATATCCATTGTCGCGAAAACGGCTGGCAGGCCTCTGAAGGTCCGCAACATCCATTTCGGCGGCGGCACGCCCACGATCATGAAGCCCGAGGAATTCCTCGACCTCTCCGCCTTCATGCAGAAAAGGCTCGATGTGATGCCCGGCGTGGACATCGCCGTCGAGATCGATCCGCGCACCTTGACCGGCGACATGATCGGCGCGCTCGCCGAAGCCGGCGTTACCCGCGCAAGCCTCGGCGTCCAGAGCTTCGACCCGGTCGTGCAGAAGGCCATCAACCGCATACAGACCGCGGAACAGACGGCTTGGGCTACGGATCGGCTTCGCAACTCCGGTATCGACAGCATCAATTTCGACCTGATCTACGGCCTGCCCCACCAGACCGTAGCCTCCTGCATCGAAACCACCCGAACGGCGATCGCCATGCGACCCGATCGTTTCGCGGTCTTCGGCTATGCCCATATTCCCTCGTTCAAGAAACATCAGCGACTGATCGACGAAGAAGCCCTTCCCGGCGCCGCCGAACGTCACGCCCAGGCGGAGGCCATCGCCGAAACGCTTGTTGCGGCCGGCTATCGGCGCATCGGCCTCGATCATTTCGCACGACCCGAGGATGAACTCAGCCTTGCCACGGAAAACGGCCGCCTGCATCGCAATTTCCAGGGCTACACGACAGACGCCTGCCGCACACTCATCGGCTTCGGCGCATCTGCCATCGGCAGGACTGCTGAAGGTTACGTGCAGAACGAAGTCGCCATCGGCCAGTATGCGCAGCGGATCGCCTCGGGACAGCTTGCCACCTCGAAGGGTTACCGGCTGACGAGAGAGGATCGCCTGCGCGCCGACGTGATCGAACGGCTGATGTGCGATTTCGAGGTCGATCTCGACAGTCTCGTCCGCCGCCACGGCTTCGACACCGGCTTGCTGACCGAAGGCAATACGATGCTCGATAGACTGGCCAGTGACGGCGTCATCGAGATCAGGAATGGCATCATCAGCGTAAGCAGCGACTATCGCTTCGTGATCCGCGTGGTCGCAGCAAGCTTCGACGCCTATCTCGGCGAAGCCGGCCGTACCCATTCGAGAGCCGCCTGAAACCCGCACACGTCAAAGACCCACGAATGAGAAAAGGCCCGGCATCATCCCCATGCCGGGCCTTTTCCGCGCCTCGCGGACCGCCTAACCCGCAAGGCTGCGATAGATCGCCGGCAGGGCCGCCGGCAATTTCGCGATGTTGGAGACGATCGCATAACCGTGCTGGCCGAAGATCGCCGGCACATAGGACTTGGCATCGCGGTCGACCGTCACGCCGAAGACCCGGATACCCTTGCGCCGGGCTTCCATCACCGCGCGACGGCTGTCCTCCAGCGCAAAACGGCCCTCGTAGTGATCGACATCGTTCGGCTTGCCGTCCGTCAGCACCAATAGCAGCTGCCGCCGGTTCGGCTGCTTTGCGAGCCCGGCAGAGGCATGGCGAATCGCCGCCCCGATCCGGGTATAGTAGCCGGGCTTCAGCGCGCCGATGCGCCGCTCGATTGCCGGTCCCATCTTCTCGCCGAAGTCCTTCACGGTTTCGACGCGAACCCATGACCTGCGTCGGGAGGTGAAAGTCAGGATCGAATGATTGTCGCCACAGGCGGCGAGGCCGTTGGCCAGCACGAGAAGAGCCTCCTTCTCCACATCGAGCACGCGCCGGTCATCGAACCATGCATCCGTTGAGAGAGAAACGTCGACAAGCAGCGTCACGGCGAGATCATGGGCCTGCGGCCGGCTCATCAGATGGATGCGGTCGCTGCCCTCTCCGCCGGCGGCAAGATCGCTGCGGCTGCGCACGACGGCATCGAGGTCGAGATCGACGCCATCAAGCTGGGCGCGGAGCATCTCGTGTTTAGGACGCAGCACTTCGAACTGCCGCCGCACCCGGCGCATCAGTCCCTTCATCGCCGCATCTGTCTCCAGAGAATCACCCTCCTCCGGCGCGGGCGCGGCAAGCACCCGGCAGTAATCCTTGAGATAGACGCCCTGCCTGTAGTCCCATTCCGGATAGGAAAGCTCGGCCGTCAGGGGTGTTCGGTCGAGCGCTTCCGGCGGCAGATCGAGATCGAACCGGAAACGGGCGGATGGCCGTCCCTTCCGCTCGCCGAGCGTCATGTCATCGAGTTCTTCGGCCGCCGTTGCGTCATGGTCGTCGGTGTCGTCGCCGGGGCGGTCGACATTGACCATCTCCGCCATCGCCAGGATTTTCTCGAACCGGTTGAGGATGAACGGACTGCGATCCTTGTCGCGGCCATTGCTCTTCTCCCGCGTCGCGATGTGGCGGCCTACTGCCATGGCCTGTCTGTCGCCGCCCACAGCCGGCCGATCCTCTACCTCGCGGGGCGCGCTTTCTTCACGCAGCAGCGCATCCGGCCAGAGCGGAACCGGCAGCATCGGCAGATATCCGGGCGGCCCCTTCGCCGGCAGGATCACGGGCGGATGCAGCGGACCGAGACCCGCCCCCTTACGCAGAAGATCGACGATGCGTTCCTCTACCATCTGCTCGATGCGCGGCAGCTTGCCCCGCTGGCGTTCGGCAAGGAGCGCAAGGCAAAGACGGGCATAACGGTCCGCCATTCCGGGAAAGGCTGCAATGACATTTTCCACCGTCACCCGCGCCTGCTCAAGCACCGCGAGATCCCGCCGCAGGGGATCGGCATCCGGCACCGGTTCCAGCGGCATCACCGCCATCATCGCGGCCAGCCAGACATAGAGATCGCGGTTCAGATCGGCCTCCGGCATCAGATCGATCACCGGGGGAAGCATGAGCGTGGCGTGGTCGCGGCCGGGCTGCACCAGCTTTTCCTCTCCGAGCCCCAGCCGCTGGCGAAACTTCAGTCGATGGCCGGAGGTTCGTCCGCGGGCCGGCGCCATCTGCACCGTGCGCTCACCGCCGAACCCGCGAAAGCAGACGACAAGCATCGGCTGGATCTCTTCCAGCGACACCGCAGCCTGCGGATAGCGCGGCCATGTCCGCGTGTTGCCGGCAATGTTGTGCCAGGCACGCCCCACGGTTTCTTCAAGCTCGAGGAAGTCCAGCATCCTGCACTCCTTTGGCTTTAGCGGATAACCGCCTGCGAGAGCTCGATCAGCGCGGCCCGCACATCCGGCTCATCCGTCAGCGGCTCGATCATGGTCGAGCGGACGGCATCGCTCGGTGAAAGGCCGGCATCGATCAGGCTGGCGCAATAGACGAGGAGACGGGTCGAAACGCCCTCTTCAAGATCATGGCCCTTGAGCGCCCTCAGCCGCCGCGCCAGTTCGACCAGCGGTGCGACCTCACCGGCGGCAAGTCCGCTTTCGGAGGAAACGACCTCGATCTCGCGATCCTTCGGAAGAAAATCGAATTCGATGGCGACGAACCGCTGGCGGGTGGAGGGCTTCAGCGTCTTCAGGAGGTTCTGGTAGCCGGGATTATAGGAAACGACGAGCATGAAGCCGGGCGGCGCTTCGAGCTGTTCGCCGGTGCGTTCAAGCGGCAGGATGCGCCGGTCGTCGGTGAGAGGATGGAGCACGACGGCCACGTCCTTCCGGGCTTCCACCACCTCGTCCAGATAGCAGATCCCGCCCTCGCGCACGGCGCGTGTCAGCGGCCCATCCACCCACACCGTGTCGCCGCCCTTGAGCAGGTAACGGCCGGTGAGATCGGCAGCGGCAAGATCGTCATGGCAGGAAACCGTCGAAAGCGGCAGGCCGAGCCGGGCCGCCATGTGGCTGACGAAACGGGTCTTGCCGCATCCGGTCGGCCCCTTGAGCAGCAGCGGCAGCTGGCGCGTCCAGGCGGTCTCGAAAAGCGCGCATTCGTTGCCCGCCGGAGAATAGGCCGGGATATCGGGCGAAGGCGGATTGGTGAGCATCAGGTTCATGGGGTGTTTTCCTTTCGGGCAAGGACGTTCGATATGATCGAGACAACAGGCGTGGGGTTCCCTTTCGGGTTTGTTTCGGAGGCTATCCTTTCACCCCCACGCCTGCCGTCTCGCGATTGCCTCCCCGCATGGCGAGGCAATCTCTCTTCGTTATTCCGCCGGCTCAACAACGCCGCCGAAGCTGGCTTCGCGTTCCTTGCCAGGCACAAGGATCGACCAGATGAACATCAGCGCCGAGACGAGCACGACGACACCCGAACCGAGGCGGATCCAGTAGAACAGGGCGAGCTGGTCCTGCACGGCCATGTAGCTTTCGCCGAGAACCCGCTGCAGATGCACCTGCAGCACGCCCGCGAAGGTGAGCGCGAAGGTCATGACCGACATTGCCGTGCACATGGCCCAGAAGCTGGCAATGGAAAGCCACTGGTTATACGGCCGCCGTCCGCGGATCTCGGGAACCGCATAGGCCATGACGGCGAGGTTCAGCATCACATAGGCACCGAAGAAGGCGAGATGGCCATGGGCCGCCGTGACCTGCGTGCCGTGGGTGTAGTAGTTCACCGACGACAGCGTGTGCAGGAAGCCCCAGACGCCCGCGCCGAAGAAAGCCATGACTGAGCAGCCGATGGACCAGAGCAGCGCCGCCCGGTTCGGATGCTTGCGGCCGGCCTTCCAGGTCATCACGAAGGTGAAGATGACCATGGTGAAGAACGGAGCGACTTCGAGCGTCGAGAACAGCGAACCGATCCACTGCCAGTAACCCGGAGCGCCGATCCAGTAGTAATGGTGGCCCGTTCCGAGAATGCCGGAGAACAGCGCCAGACCGACGATGACGTAGAGCCACTTCTCGACCACTTCGCGGTCGATGCCGTTGAGCTTGATCATCAGGAAGGCGAGCACCGACGCCATGATCAGTTCCCACACGCCCTCGACCCACAGATGGACGACGTACCACCAGTACATCTTGTCGAGCGCGAGGTTCGCCGGATTGTAGAAGGCGAAGAGGAAGAAGATCGCCACGCCCCAGAGACCGAAGATCAGGATGTTGGTGACGACCGTCTTGCGGCCTTTCAGCACCGTCAGCGTGATGTTGAACAGGAACATCAGGCAGACGATCACGATGCCGACCTTGATGGCGAAGGGCTGCTCAAGGAACTCGCGCCCCTCATGGATATGGAAGAGGTAGCCGACCACGGCGATCGCGGCCGCGACCAGGAAGAGCCAGAACTGCGCGATGGCGATCTTGGGGCTGTAAAGCTCCGTCTCCGCCTCTTCCGGCAGGAGATAATAGGTGGCGCCCATGAAGCCCATCAGCAGCCAGACGATCAACGCATTGGTATGGATCATCCGGACGATGTTGAAGGGCAGCAGCTCGGAAAGCGTATTGGGAAGGACATAGATCGTGCCGGCGAGTACGCCGAACAGGACCTGGGCGAGGAACAGGCCGAGCGCGCCGTAGAAATACAGCATCGCGACCTTCTGTGTCTGGTACTTCATGAGTAGGTTCTCCTTGGATCGACGTTGCTTAGCCGGCGTCGTTTGGCGGCCAGTTCTGCGTCTTGATCCGGCTCGTCCATTCGAGGAAATCGGAAAGATCGTTGAGTTCCTGTTCCGTCAGATTGAACTGCGGCATCTGCCGCCGTCCCTCGATGCCGGAGGGCTGGGCCGCCATCCATGATTTCAGCGTCTCGCGCGCGCTTTCGGGATCGCTCTCGCCGCCCCAGCGCTTCCAGACATTGCCGAGTTCCGGCGCGAAATAGGCGCCCTCCCCCAGCAGGGTGTGACAATTGATGCAGGAGTTCTTCTCCCAGACATGTTTGCCCCGGGCGACGCTGTCGGTCAGCGTCGTCTCGTCCGTGGACGTGGTGCGCATGTAGTAGTGACTGTGAGCCGTAAGCCCCACGAAGATTGTGAAGAAGAAGATGGACCCGCCGTAAAAGACATTGCGGGCCCCCGTCTTGGTCAGGCGCTCTGCCATCCCCTGGTCCTTTCTTTCGCCCGCGGTCAGAATCCGCCGGCCTGTTGAAATCCCCTCCCGCAGCCCGCGCGATGATCAGGACGCGCAGGCTGCGGGACGCTCCCTTTCTAACGGCAGGGAGAAAGCCTTCTTTGCGCTTCTGCAAACAAGCGAACGATCCGCTCAGACACCGACGAAGAAGGCGAGCGCGGCCGACCGCGCGAACGCCGCGAGGAGGAAAAGAACCGGCCATGAAAGGAGCGCCAGACGCATGCCGCGCCTCTGGGTGCGGAGCCCCATGAAATCCAGAATGACGAGACGCGTCTTGGCCACGGCGATCAGCAGGACGGCCGCGATGGGCACCAGAAGACCCCCACTCAGCGCCGAGAGCACGGCGCCACCGGAAGCGAGCACCATCAGCGTCGAGAAGGTGCCGAACAGTTTTCCCCTGGAAGCGTCGGTCATCGCATCATGCCAGATAGAGAATGGGGAACATGACGATCCAGACGAGATCGATCACATGCCAGAGCGTGGTGATCAGCAACACGTTCTGCCGTGCCGGTCGCCACGCGACGATGAGGAGGATGACCGAGCCGAAGACGACGTGCAGCAGATGGAAACCCGTGATGAGGAAGTAGATCTCGAAAAAGCCGCTCAGCGTCTCTTCCCCCGCATGCCCGATCTCGCCGGCATATTCGACAAGCTTGACTGCCATGAAGGCAAAGCCAAGCGCTGCGGCGACAATCAGGGAACGCCTGACTTCCAAGGGAGACGCCGTCCTGCGGGCGGCGAGCGCCGCCTGCCATCCGCTTGAAAGCAGAATGACCGTGTTGAGCGCCGCAAGCCCCGGATTGAGATATTGCCGCGCCGCCGCGAAACGCTCCGGTTCCAGCAGAGACATCACGAGGAACCCGGCAAGCAGGATGCCGAAAGCGACGAGTTCGCTCCACACGAGTATCCAGAGGAGAAGCGTATCGCCTTCCTCTTCGGCGGCAATCCTGGTGGACAGGTTCGATGATCCGGCGCTTGCGTTCATGGCGTCTTTCTAGCCGCCACCATCGCCGGCCTCTTTGAGCAAACACAAAGAAGCGGGAGGTTGGCGGGAATAGGCTGCGGCATCGAAGGAGATTTTGCTCATGACAGACGCACAGATCGGACTTGCCGTGGTGACACCTGTTATCGTCGGCTTTGCTGTCACCCTCCACAGGATGGGCGTGCTTCAACGCGGCGGAACCATCTCGGCGGTGCTCGCCTCCGTCGCCATCGCCGCCATCCTGTTCGTCGGACAATGAGGAGGCGGGCATGACGTCCCAACGAGCGCTCGACGCACAGGATCTTGCCACCCTCGGCAGGAACCACGATGCCCTGCTCACACTTTGCCTCAAGCTCGAGGAGATCGCGGACTCGCTGCCCTTCGATATCGATGAGGATCTTTGTCGCGAAGTGGCGCAGTCGGTCACGCCGCTGCTCCGGCAGACGCAGCAACTGGAGGAACGGGTTCTTTTCCCCGACTTCGACCGAAGCGCCGGATCCTGCTTCGCCGCGATGATGATCGAGCGGTTGAAAGGCGAGCACCGTTTCGACGGGCTTGCGGCCGAAGAGATCTCACTGACGCTGAAGGCGATGATCGAAGGCCGTTGCCGCCTGTCTTTCGACACGGTAGGCTACATGCTTCGCGGCTTCTTCGAGTGCATCCGCCGGCACGTCGCTGCCGAGAAGCTGATGATCGAGGCATTGTGCGTCGCCGAGGCGGAGGGGCGGGAGATCCTGATGTGAGCCAGCTTTTTATGGCGCTTGCCGCCTTTCTGGCACTGCATTCGATCCCGGCACTACCACCGGTCCGCGCCGGCGCAATCGCCCTGCTCGGACGCAGAACCTATCTCGGCCTTTACTCCCTCGTGTCAGTTGTCGTGCTCGCCTGGCTTTTCCATGCTGCGCTGAACACCGAATACATCGAACTCTGGGCGCCGGCCGGCTGGCAGGCGACGCTAACGCTTGTGCTTGCCCCGCTCGGTCTCCTTCTGGTGACCGCCGGCTTGCTCTCGACCAATCCCTTCTCGATCAGCTTTCGTCATGGCGATGAGCCCGGCGCAATCGTCGAGATCACCCGCCATCCCGTGCAATGGGGCTTCACGCTCTGGTCGCTTGGCCACCTCGTGGTCAATGGCGATCTCCGCTCTCTCGTCCTGTTCGGCGGCCTCGGCCTGTTTTCCGTGGCTGGCCTTTTCATCCTCGACCGACGCGCCCGCAGACGGATCGGCCCCAGCTGGCCGGCACTTGCCGCCCGGTACCCGATGATGCCCCTGGCCGGCCTGTTGAAAGGCAAGGCACGCCTTCGCGTCGATGCCCCGCTTGCTCTGTCTCTGGCGATCACGGCCGCCATCACGATCTGGCTGCTGACGGGCGGTCACGCCGCACTTTTCGGTGCAGACCCAATAACGGCGCTCTCGTATTAACTGCCCTGCTCTCCCCGCCATTCGACAGCAAGCGGCTCTTCCGTCAAGTTGAGAAGATCAATGGCGCGGGCGGCAATATGATCGACGATATCATCCAGCGTCTGCGGGCGGCGATAGAAGGCCGGCACCGGCGGCATCACGATGGCCCCCGTTTCCGTCACAGCGGTCATGTTACGCAGATGGCCAAGATGCAACGGCGTTTCACGCGCAAGAAGGACGAGCGGACGCCGCTCCTTCAGATGCACGTCAGCCGCCCTGACCAGCAGATTGTCGGAAAGCCCCGTCGCGATCCCGGCAAGGCTCTTCATCGAACAGGGCGCAACGATCATGCCCGCGGTGCGGAACGATCCGCTGGCGATGGCGGCACCGATGTCATCGATCTTGTAATAGCGGTCCGCGAGCCCGACCAGCCGGCCGATGGCATCCGCGCCGAGTTCCTGGGTAAAGGTCCTGAGCGCCGAACGCGTCACGACAAGATGCAGCTCGACACCGGAAAGTGCGGCAAGCCGCTCGCCGATCCTCAGCGCTATCGCCGCTCCCGAAGCGCCGGACACTCCGAGCACCACCCGTTTGCTGGTGCCCGTCATGCCGGATCTCCAAGTCCGAGTTCATGCCAGATGGCATCGACCTTCGCCCCGACCTCCGGCGTCATCTTCAGGACACGGCCCCATTCCCGATCGGTCTCCGGCCAGATCTTGACCGTCGCGTCGAGGCCGAGTTTCGCGCCCAGGCCGTGCTTGGGAGAGGCGAAATCGAGATAATCGATCGGCGTGTCGTTGATCAGCACGGTATCCCTGCCCGCATCGAAGCGGGTGGAAAGAGCCCAGACGACATCATCCCAGTTACGCACATCGACATCGGGATCGACGGCGATGATGAGCTTCGTATAGCTGAACTGCGGCAGCATGGACCACAGTCCCATCATCACCCGCCTCGCCTGCCCCGGATACCGCTTGTCGATCGACACCACGATGGCGCGGTAGGAACAGGCCTCCGGCGGCAGCCAGAGATCGGCGATTTCGGGAAACTGCTTCTTCACCAGCGGAATGAACAGCTCGGTCATCGCCTCGCCGAGCTTGGAAGGCTCGTCCGGCGGCCGGCCGGTATAGGTCGAGAGATAGAAGGGGTTCTTCCGCATGGTGATCGCCGAAAGCGTCATCACCGGGAAACGCTCGACGGAATTGTAATAGCCGGTGTGGTCCCCGTAAGGCCCTTCCTCCGCCGTCTCGGAGACCGAAACGGTTCCCTCCAGCACGATCTCGGCATTGGCCGGAACGAGAAGCGGCTGACTGACGGCCCTCGCCACCCGGCTTCGCCTTTTCTTCAGGACGCCGGCAAAGCCAAGCTCGCTCATGCCTTCCGGAAGCGGCATCACCGCTGAAAGAATGGTGGCGGGATCGCTGCCGATCACCACGGCAACAGGCATGTCCCGTCCAAGCTTCTGCCATTGTCGATGGTGTTTCGCGCCGCCCCGATGGGCAAGCCAGCGCATGATGAGGCGATCCCGGCCCAGCACCTGCATTCGATAGATCCCGACATTGACGTCGTCGGGATCATTGGGCGAACAGGTAATCACCAGCGGCCAGCTCACGAGCGGCGCGGGTTCTCCCGGCCAGCACCACTGGATGGGCAACCGCCCGAGATCGAGATCGTCGCCGCGCCAGACGATATCCTGGCAGGCCGCGCGCGAGACACGGCGAACCCCGAGCGAAAGCGCCGAATGCACCAGCGGCAGCTTGCCGAGCGCTTCCCGAAACGACGCCGGCGGCCGTGGTTCCCGCAATTCGCCAAGAAGTGTTGCGAGGTCGCCGATCCGGCCGCTGGCGAGGCCGAATCCCCATTCGATGCGCTCACGCGTGCCGAAGAGATTGGCGAGCAGCGGCATGGACACCACCTCGCCCGCCGCATTCACGGGCTTCTCGAAAAGCAGCGCCGGCCCCTCGGCCGCCAGCACACGACGATGGATTTCCGTGATCTCATGCACCAGCGAGACAGGACGGGAAATCCGCTTGAGCCTCCCGGTCCGCTCGAGCTCGGCGGCGAAATGCTGGAGGCTGTCATAGCGGCGGGGCGGCGGAGGAGGGCTTGTCATCCCGAATGTGTGGCCCGGCAAAATCTCCCCGTCTTTGCGATAGCTCAAACCAGTTATCCGTCGCTGCGGCTAGCTTGCGATCCGATAGCTGTCCCCGAGAGACCGAGGCCCATGAAATTTCCTGCAACGCTCGCAACGCCGCTCGACCTCATGCCGCTTCCGGTGATCGAGCGAGCGACAGGGATGCTGTTCAGGCGGATGCTGAAGGAGCATCCGAACCTGTTCGAGCGACTGGGAGAGCACAAGGCGAAGCACTTCGCTTTCCTGCCCGCCGACCTGCCTCTCGCCTTCATCGTCGATCCGGCGGCACCCGCCATCAAGGTGCAGCGCAAGTCACCGACCCCGCACGCCGATGCATCGGTGGAAGGTCCGCTCTTCCTGCTGCTCGCCCTGCTCGAAGGACGCTGCGATGCCGACGCGCTGTTCTTTTCCCGTGATCTCGTCGTCATCGGCGACATGGAAGCGATGCTCGCCATGCGCAATGCGCTCGACGACTGCAACATAGACCTGCCGCGCGATCTCTCCGCGCTGGCCGGGCCTTTCGGACCGATCTTCAGCCGCGTGGCCAGCGAAATCCGCCGCCGGGCGCTCACCGGGGAGAACACCGCATGGAATTGATCTGCCCCGCCGGCACGCCCGCCGCCTTCCGCGAAGCCGTCGATGCCGGCGCCGATGCCGTCTATTGCGGCTTTCGTGACGAAACCAATGCACGCAACTTCCCGGGCCTCAACTTCAGCCGTGAAGAACTGCGCGAGGCAATCGCCTATGCGCGAAAACGCGGCACCCAGACCTTCGTCGCCCTCAACACCTTCATGCGCGCCGGCGACGAGGAGATCTGGTACCGCGCCGCTGCCGACGCCGTGGCGCTCGGCGCCGATGCCCTGATCCTTGCCGATTTCGGTCTCATGGCCCATGTCGCGGAGCGTTATCCCGAACAGCGGCTGCATGTCTCCGTGCAGGCGTCCGCGTCGAATGCCGATGCGATCAATTTCCTCATCGACGCCTTCAATGCCAAGCGGGTGGTCCTGCCCAGAACGCTGACGATCAGCGACATCGCCCGTATCGCCAGACAGATCCGCTGCGAAATCGAGGTCTTCGTCTTCGGCGGCCTCTGTGTCATGGCGGAGGGCCGCTGTTCGCTGTCCTCCTACGCGACGGGAAAATCGCCGAACATGAACGGTGTCTGTTCTCCCGCAAGCCATGTCCACTATCGCAACGAGGGCAACGACCTCGTTTCCGAACTTGGCGAATACACCATCAACCGCTTCCCGCGGGGCGAGGCAGCCGGTTATCCTACCCTCTGCAAGGGACGTTTCGACATTGCCGAAACCCATGCCTACGCCTTCGAGGACCCGGTTTCACTCGACGTCATGGGCGAGATCGAAGCCCTGAAGGCGGCCGGCGTCAGCGCGCTCAAGATCGAGGGGCGGCAGCGTGGAAAGGCCTATGTCGCGGAAGTCGTCTCGACTCTCAAGAAGGCGCTGGCCGCCGATCCGGCAAGCAGAACCGCGCTGCTTTCTCGCCTCAGCGCCCTGAGCGAAGGCCAGAAGACCACGTCGGGCGCCTACGAAAAGCGCTGGAGATGATCATGCACCATCCAACTGCCTCGCTGACCATGGGTCCCGTCTACTATCTCTGGGACGGCCCGAAGTGGCGCGATTTTCATTTCCGCATCGCCGACGAAGCGCCCTTCGACCGCGTCGTGGTCGGTGAAACCGTCTGTTCCAAACGCCAGCACTTCATCGAGCGCCATATCGCCGACGTCGTCGAGCGACTGGAGGCGGCCGGCAAGACCGTCGTGCTCTCGACGCTTGCGCTGGTGACACTGGAACGCGAAAGCCGCCATGTCCGCGATATCATCGCCAACAGCGAGCATCCGGTCGAAGCGAACGATCTTTCCGCGCTCGGCCTGCTCAACGGCAAGCCCCATTCGATCGGCCCGCTCGTCAACGTCTACAATGCGGCAACAGCAAACCTTCTCGGTGGCCGCGGCGCAACGAGCATCTGTCTTCCGCCGGAACTGCCCTTCTCCTCGGTGAAAGCGATCGCGGAACAAACGCCTGATATCGCACTGGAAGTCTTTGCCTTCGGCCGCATGCCGCTTGCGATCTCGGCGCGATGTGCCCATGCGCGCTCCAAGGGCCATATCAAGGACAACTGCCAGTTCATTTGCGGTGACGATCCCGACGGCCTGCCGGTAAGAACCCTCGACCGGCAATCCTTCCTGGTCCTCAATGGCGTCCAGACCGTTTCCCACACCTGCCAGGCGCTGCTCGGCGAGCTGGCAGACCTGACGGATGTCGGGATTTCCGGCTTCCGCCTCTCGCCACAGGACTGCGACATGGTAACCGTCGCAGGTCTTTACCGGTCGGTGCTCGATGGCGACACGGAGCCGGGCGAAGCCATCGAAAAGCTGCGAGCGATCTATCCGTCGGCCCCGCTCTCCAACGGCTTCCATCATGCCCGCGAAGGTGCGGCCTGGGTTGCCCGCGCAAGGGACACAGCCCATAGCGCCGCCGGAGCCTGATCCGAAATTCCGCTTGCTTTCCGGTTGGAAGAATTTAATCAACACTCATTGATTAAATTCAACTTGCGCGACCTCACAAAAAGGGGCTGCATTCCAATACCGTCAACCGGAGCAGGAAACGGATGCTACCTTTCCCTTGTCGGCGCGCGCCAGCGCATCCGTGGCCCAGAAAGCAGACACCGATCGGCTGGCGGCATTGGTTCGCGTTCGTGGCGGTGGCGATACCCTTGGCGCTCTCCGGCTGCGGCGATGAAAAGGGCGAGGCGCCCCACGCGGAAACCTTCGTCCGTACCATCGTTGCGGAAAAGACCCCCTATGCGCGCACCATCACGCTGACGGGTGAAATCAGCGCACGCACGATGAGCGACCTTTCCTTTCGGGTTTCCGGCCGCATCATCGAGCGTAATGCCGATGTCGGAAGTCAGGTGAAAGCCGGCGATGTGCTGGCACGGCTCGATGCCGAGGAACAGCAGGCCGACCTTGCTTCCGCCGAAGCGACGGTGCGCTCCGCGGAATCGCTGGTCGATCAACGTCAGGCAACCCTCCGACGCCAGCAGGAACTGCTGACCAAGGGTTTCACCACCCGCAGCGACTTCGATGCGGCTGACGCTGCCTACAACAGCGCTGTCAATTCTGCCGAGGGTGCCCGCGCCGCTCTCGCCAACGCCAGGGAAGCGCTCGGTTACACGCTGCTGAAAGCCGAGGCCGATGGCGTCATCGTCGAGCGCAAAGCCGAAATCGGGCAGTTGACGCAGGCCGCGCAGACGGTTTTCCGCCTTGCCCATAACGGCCAGCGTGACGCGATCTTCCGCTTCTACGAAACGCCCTTCATCAATGCCGGCGCTCGCGTCTCCGACGAAATGAGCATTGCGCTGGTCAACGATCCCAAGGTCACGGCCGTCGGCAAGATCCGCGAGATCTCGCCGACCGTCGATCCATCGACCGGCACCGTGCGGGTGAAGGTCGGCCTTGCCGACACGCCCGAAGCGATGACGCTGGGCTCCGCCGTCACCGGCACGGGCACACTGCAGCAGGTCGAGATCATCGTGCTTCCGTGGACGGCACTTGCGACAGAGGCGGGTGAACCCGCCGTCTGGGTGCTCGATCCGAAGACCAATATCGTCGAGCGGCGCAGGATCCATATCTTCCTTTACGAAAAGGGCCGGATACTCGTGTCCGACGGACTGGAACCCGGCACGATCGTGGTCAGCGAGGGCACCAAGCTCCTGCGCAACGGGCAGACCGTCACCGTTCTTCCGGAGGTAACCCAATGAGAGGCTTCATCCGGACAGCGGCCTGCCTAATGCTCGCAACACTCGCCCTCTCGGCCTGCGATAGCAGCGAGGACGCCGACAAGACCACGCAGCCGAGGCCGGTGCTGACGGCCGTTGCGGAACTGAAGCCAGCGCGCAGCGAGGAATATGCGGGAACGGTCGAACCGCAAATCAAGACTGACATCGGCTTCCGCATCATCGGCCGCCTCATTTCCCGCGATGTCGATGTCGGCGACACGGTTGCTCGCGGCGAACGCCTCGCCGCAATCGATCCGACGGCGCTGGAGCTTGCCGTTCGCTCGGCCTCCGCCGAGGTCGGAAGCGCGCTTGCCCAGCTCACCAACGCCCAGGCCGCCGCGGAACGCCAGCGCGCGCTTCTGACGACACAGGCCTCCAGCCAGTCCACGGTCGAAAGCGCCGATCAGGCCGCGATTGCCGCTGAGGCCACGGTAAGCCGCGCTCAGGCGGCACTGGCAAAGGCAGAGGAACAGCTTTCCTATGCCCAGGTAGAGGCGACCTTCGATGCCGTCGTGACGGCCACTGCTGCCGAAGTCGGGCAGATCGTCGAACCCGGCGATGCGGTGGTGACGATCGCACGGCCCGATCTCAGGGACGCGGTCGTCGATATTCCCGTCGACAGTGGCCCCATCGCCATCGGAACGAAATTTCGGATCGCATTGCAGATGGACCCGAGCGCCATCGTTGCAGGCAGCGTGCGAGAGGTCGCTCCGGAGGCGGATGCGATCACGCGCACACTGCGCGTCCGCATCGCGCTCATCGATCCGCCAGCGTCCTTCCGCCTCGGCACGACGGTTCGCGCCACGCTGGAGCGTGACAGCACCCCGGCGCTGACGCTTCCGGCCTCCGCCCTGCTCGAACAGGAGGGCAAGGCCTATGTCTGGCTGATCGATGAACAGGACAGCATTGCGGTCAGGCAGGAGATCGGGGTCGCCCATCGCGAGGACGGGATATTCACCGTCGCCTCCGGCCTTCAGCCGGGCGCCCGCGTGGCGATCGCCGGCGTACACACGCTCGAGGATCGCCAGAAGGTCATTCTTCCGGAAGGAAACAAGCCATGAAATCCTTCAACCTTTCGGATTGGGCCCTCAAGCATCGATCGCTTGTCTGGTACCTGATGATCATCTTCATGCTGGCCGGCGCGCTTTCCTTCGTGGAAATCGGCCGCGAGGAAGATCCCTCCTTCACCATCAAGACCATGACGATCTCGGCGCAATGGCCGGGCGCTTCGGTTTCCGACACCACGAAGCAGGTGACGGAACGCATCGAACGCAAGCTGGAGGAACTCGACAGCCTGGACTACACCAAGTCGATCACGCGCCCCGGCTCCACCCTGATCTTCGTCGAGCTGAAACCGACCACCAAGGCCCGCAACGTGGCGCAGATCTGGCAGAAGGTCCGCAACATGGTGGCCGATATCAAGGGGGAATTCCCCTCCGGTGTGGTCGGCCCGCAGTTCAACGACGATTTCGGCGACGTCTTCGGCAACATCTACGCCTTCACCGCTGACGGGCTGAGCGAGCGACAGCTGCGCGATTATGTCGAGGAAGCCAGAACCCGAATCCTTGCAGTCGACAATATCGGCAAGGTCGATCTCGTCGGTGCACGCGATGAAGTGATCTTCCTTGAATTCTCCACCCGCCAGCTCGCCTCTCTCGGCCTCGACCAGACGGCCGTACTCTCAACCCTGCAGGCCCAGAATGCGACGGCGCCCTCCGGCGTCATCCAGTCAGGCCCCGAACGCATCAGCGTACGTGTCGGCGGCCAGTTTTCCAGCGAGGAAAGCCTGCGGGAGGTCAACCTCCGCGTCAACGACCGCTTCTTCCGCCTGAGCGACATCGCCACCATCCGGCGTGGCTATACCGACCCGCCCGACAATCTCTTCCGTTTCAATGGTCAGCCGGCCATCGGGCTCGCGATCGGAATGAAGCAGGGCGCCAACCTTCTCGAATTCGGCAAGGCCCTGAAAGCGGAAATGCATGACATCGAGTCGAAGTTGCCGGTCGGCGTCGGCGTGCATCTCGTCTCCGACCAGCCGCAGGTGGTGGAGGAAGCCGTTTCCGGCTTTACGCAGGCCCTGTTCGAAGCGGTCGTGATCGTTCTGGTGGTCAGCTTCGTCTCGCTCGGCCTGCGCGCCGGCTTCGTGGTGGCGCTCTCGATCCCTCTGACGCTGGCGATCACCTTCCTCGTCATGTCACTGCTGGAGATCTCTCTTCAGCGCATTTCGCTCGGCGCGCTCATCATCGCCCTTGGCCTCCTGGTGGATGACGCGATGATCGCCGTCGAAATGATGGTGGCGCGGCTCGAACTCGGCGACCCCATGAAGAAGGCGGCAACCTACGTCTACACCTCGACCGCCTTTCCCATGCTGACCGGCACGCTCGTCACCGTCGCGGGCTTCATCCCGATCGGGCTGAACAGCAGCGCGGCCGGCGAGTTCACCTTTACCCTCTTCGTGGTGCTCGCCGTCTCGCTTCTCACCTCATGGATCGTGGCCGTTCTTTTCACGCCGTTGCTCGGCGCGACCATCCTGTCGGAAAAGCTGAAGAAGCATGAACACAAGAAGAGCCGCGCCGGCCGCATGTTCGAAAACTTCCTGCATCTGACAATGCGCTGGCGCTATGCGACGATTGCCACCACCATCGCCATCTTCGGCCTGTCGATCTATGGCATGCAGTTCGTCCAGCAGCAGTTCTTTCCGTCCTCCGACCGTGTAGAGCTCATCGTCGACTGGTCTTTGCCGCAGAACGTATCGATTGCCGAAACCAATGCCGAGATCGAACGCTTCGAGAAGGAACAGCTTGCCGGCAATCCCGACGTGATCCGTTATTCGAGTTATGTCGGCCAGGGATCCGTCCGCTTCGTTCTGGCCTTCGACGTGCAGCCACCGGATCCGGCCTTCGGCCAGACGATCATCATCACCAAGGATCTGGAGGCCCGCGACAGGCTCAAGCGCCAGTTTCAGGACTATCTGAAGAAGACCTTCCCGGCGACGGACGCTTATGTGAAGCTGCTCGACATCGGCCCGCCCGTCGGTCGTCCGGTCCAGTACCGCATATCCAGCGAAGACATCGAGACCCTGAAGCTCAAGGCACAGGAACTGGCCGGCATCATGGCCCGCAACCGGCATGTCGGCGATGTGGTCTACGACTGGATAGAACCTGCCCGCGTACTGCGCGTCGATGTGCTTCAGGACAAGGCCCGCCTGCTCGGCGTCTCGTCCAAGGACATCGCGACAGTCCTCAACAGCGTGGTGGGCGGCACGACCGTCACCCAGATCAACGACGACGTTTATCTCGTGAACGTGGTGGCCCGCGCCAATCCGCAGGAGCGCAGCTCGATCGACACGCTGGAAGACCTGCAGCTTACGGGTTCCAACGGAACCTCCGTGCCGCTCGCCGCCGTCGCCAACTTCCGCTACGAGACCGAACAGCCGGTGATCTGGCGGCGTGACCGGGTACCGACGATTTCGGTAAAGGCCGGCGTTCTCGACGCGACCCAGCCGGCGACCGTGGTCGAACAGTTGACGGGCGACGTCGATGAATTCCGCAACACGCTGCCGCCGGGCTTTACGCTCGAGGTCGGCGGCACGGTGGAATCCAGCGCGGAAAGCCAGCAGCCGATTGCCGCCGTCGTGCCCTACATGCTGCTGACCATGGCGACCATCCTGATGGTCCAGCTGCAGAGCTTTTCGCGGCTCTTCCTGGTGTTCTCCGTTGCGCCGCTCGCACTGATCGGCGTCGTCGCCGCCCTCTTGCCCAGCGGCGCGCCGATGGGCTTCGTGGCGATCCTCGGCGTACTCGCGCTGATCGGGATCCTGATCCGCAACTCGGTCATCCTCGTGGTGCAGATCGAGGAATTGCGGGCCGAGGGCAAGGCGCCATGGGAGGCCGTGGTCGAAGCGACTCAGCATCGAACGCGGCCGATCCTGCTGACCGCCGCCGCCGCAAGCCTTGGCCTGATCCCGATCGCCCGCGAAGTGTTCTGGGGACCGATGGCCTATGCGATGATGGGCGGCATCATCGTCGGCACGTTGCTGACGCTGGTGTTCCTGCCGGCGCTCTATGTGGCCTGGTTCCGGCTGAAACCCGATACGCCGGCAACGCCGGTCGTTGCCGAAACCGAGTAGCGGGATGAAGGAAGCGCGTCGGCGTGGCCGCCCACCGCTAGGACAGGAGCTCAAGGCGGGAGCGATCGTCGAGAAGGCAACCTTCGCCTTCGCCGAATTCGGCTATGAAGGCACAAGCCTGCGTCTGATCGCGGAGAGAGCCGACGTCGACGTCGCCTATGTCGGCCGCCTCTACGGCTCCAAGCTCGGACTGTGGAAGGCGGCCATCGACGGCGTGGCCGAAGAACTGATCGACCTCATGCGGGAGCTTCCGGAACCCGATGCGGAGGATGCCCTGCCTCAGGCCATCGCGATACTCTGCAACCATCTCTGCGATCACCCGGAACTCGCCATGTTCATGCTCAAGGAGTTCGCCGACCGGGGCGAACGGTTCGAATATGCCTTCGAAAAAATCGGCACCATGATGCGAGGCCTGTTCGTCGCCCGCATCCGGGTGGCACAGGCGCGCGGCAAGGCTCCCCCCGGCGATCCGGACTTCCTGTTCTATGCCTTTGCCAGCGCCATGGCGATGACTGCCGCCACCCGCCCCTATCTTGCGCGCTTCACAGAGAAGGCCCGGAAGGACGACAGCTACCGCGCCGAACTGCACCGGACACTTTCCGGCATCCTCCTCAGGTGAACAGCCTTTTCTTTCCCGGCGCAGTCCTTACAATGATTTGCCACTACCGCCGGATCGACAGGATTTTCATGACTTCCGGCGGCCCGCTTTCCGGCCGAATATAGCGGCACCGCAATCCCACCTGGAAAAGATCAATGACCCATTCCGCCGTTTCCCGCCGTTTCCTGCTGAAGGGCGCCGGCTGGCTGCTCGCCTCCACCGCCCTGCCATCGTTTTCCTTTGCCCAAGGCGCGGCAGGTGGCAGGCGCCTGATCGTTGCAGCGGACTCGGAGCCGAAGAACCTCAACCCGGCAATCGTGGCATCGAACGGCGTCTTCTTCATCTCCAGCAAGGTCGTCGAACCTCTGGCCGAAGCCTCCTTCGAAGGTAAAGACGGCCTTTCGCCACGGCTGGCGCTCTCCTGGGAAGGTGCGGAAGACGGCCGCAGCATCACCTTCAAATTGCGTGAAGGCGTGAAATGGCATGACGGCAAGCCCTTCACTTCCGCCGACGTCGCCTTCTCCGCCCTGAACCTCTGGAAACCGCTGCAGAACCTCGGGCGCACCGTCTTCGCCAATCTCGATACCGTCGAGACACCCGATGAGCTGACCGCCATCTTCCGCTTCTCGAAGCCCACACCGTTGCAGCTGATCCGCAACGCCCTGCCCGTCGTCAGCAGCGTCGTGCCGAAGCATCTCTACGAGGGGACCGATATCGCCACGAACCCGGCGAACACCAGCCCCGTCGGCACCGGCCCCTTCCGATTTGCCGAGCACAAGCCGGGCGAATATTACCGGCTGGAACGCAATCCCGATTACTGGGAGAAGGACGAGCCGAAGCTCGACGAGGTAATCTATCGCGTGCTCCCGGACCGCGCGGCGGCCGCCTCGGCTCTGGAAGCGGAAGAAATCCAGCTTGCCGCCTTCTCCGCCGTGCCGCTGGCAGACCTCGACCGTATCTCCAAGGTTCCCGGCATCAAGGTCATCACCAAGGGCTATGAAGCGCTTACTTATCAGCTCGTGGTCGAGATCAACCATCACCGCAAGGAACTTGCCGACCTCAAGGTGCGCCAGGCGATCGCGCATGCCATCGACCGCAAGTTCGTCGTAGACACCATCTTCCTCGGCTATGCCACGGCTTCCACCGGACCTGTTCCGAAGAACGCACCGGAATTCTACGATCCGGATGTCCAGACCTATGATTTCGATGTCGCCAAGGCCAATGCCCTGCTGGACGAAGCGGGATACCCGCGCGGCGGAAACGGCACCCGTTTCTCGCTGAAGCTCCGGCCCGCCCCTTATTTCAACGAGACCCGGCAGTTCGGCGACTATCTCCGTCAGGCGCTTGCAGCCGTCGGCATCGACGCCGAACTCGTCAACGCCGACTCGGCAGCGCATCAGAAAGCCGTTTACACCGATCACGACTTTGATCTGGCGGTGGCGCCCCCGGTCTTCCGCGGCGACCCCGCGATTTCTACGACCATCCTCGTTCAATCCGGTATTCCGGCTGGCGTGCCCTTCTCCAACCAGGGCGGCTACGCCAATGCCGAACTCGACGGCATCATCGCCAAAGCTGCGGAAACGGTGGATGCCGATGCCCGCACCGCGCTTTACCGGACGTTCCAGCAACGCGTCGCCGCCGACCTGCCGCTGATCAACGTCGCGGAATGGGGTTTCATCACCGTGGCGCGCGACACGGTTCTCAACGTCGCAAGCAATCCGCGTTGGGCGGTTTCCAACTGGGCCGACACCGCACTTCAATCCTGATGGTGCGGCGTGCTGGAGCAATTCCAGCAAAAGTGCGGAGCTGTTTTGCGCCCGGAATTGCGCCGAAACAAAGAGATAGAGCATTGAAGGCGTTTCAGTTTTCGCCGGAAATGCTCTAGCTTGGCCCGTTCTCACTAACCAACCAAGGCCAGCCCCGGCGTGACGCGCGCAATCCGATTGATCAGAAGACGTGCAATCAGCAGCATTCCGGTGCTGCTGGTCATCGTATTCCTGACCTTTCTCCTGCTGGAATCCGCCTCCGGCGATGCGGTTGACGCCTATCTCGTCTCGATCGGCGGAGGCGATCCTTCGCTCGTTAAGTCCTTGAGGCAGAGCTACGGCCTCGACCAGTCGATGACGGCAAGGCTCTGGCTCTACCTTTCGTCCCTTGCCCGGCTAGATCTCGGCTGGTCGGTCGCTTTCGACCGTCCCGTGCTCGGCCTTCTCCTTGAGCGCCTTCCGAACACCCTGCTCCTGATGGGCAGCGCCACCGCACTTGCCTTCGGCCTCGGCACCTCGCTCGGCATTCTCGCCGGCGCTCGACCCAGCAGCCTGCGCGACAGGCTGCTTTCCACCATATCGCTGATCCTCTATGCCATTCCGGGCTTCTGGCTCGGCCTCATGCTCAGCATCCTGTTTTCCGTCCAGCTTCGCTGGCTGCCGGTATCCGGCATCGAGACCATAGCCTCGGGCCGTACCGGCCTTGCGCGCGCGGCAGACATCGCAACGCATCTCGCTCTCCCCGTCGCAACCCTCGCGCTGATCTATCTCGCTCTCTTCCTTCGCGTGATGCGCGCCGGTATGGCCGAAGTCTGGACGCTCGATTTCGTTCTCTTCGCCCGTGCCCGCGGCCTTTCCCGCGCGAGGATCGTGCTGCGCCATGTTGCAAGGAACGCGCTGTTGCCGCTCGTCACCATGCTGGGCCTGCGATCCGCCGCCATGCTCGGCGGCAGTGTCGTGATCGAGAGCATATTCGCCATACCGGGTTTCGGGCGGCTGGCACAGGAGGCTGTTAGCGGTCGCGACGCCCCCCTTCTGATGGGCATCATCCTCACCTCAGCCATTCTAGTGATCCTTATCAACCTCGTGATCGACATGCTCTATTCCTGGCTCGATCCGCGGGTCGGTGCTTCGGAGGCCGCATCTTGAGGCTCGCGAAAAAGCTGCTGGCCACGCCCGAAGGCGCGATCGGTCTTGCCCTGCTGCTCCTGCTCGCCTTAACCGCCCTGGTGGCGCCGATGCTCTCGCCCGGCGACCCGCTGCGCATAGCCGGCCGCGCTCTTGTCGCTCCCTTCACTGACCCCGCCCTTCCCCTCGGCACCGACCGGCTGGGCCGCGACGTGCTCGCAGGCCTGCTGCACGGTGCGCGCACCTCGCTTTCCGTCGGGCTGGCCGCCGCCGTTGCAGCCCTTGCGTTCGGACTGGGCGTCGGCCTGGCGGCAGGCTTTGCCGGTGGCCTTGTCGATGAAGCGCTGATGCGCGTTGTCGACGCCTTCCAGATAGTCCCCGGCTTCCTGCTGGCGCTCGCCTTCGTCAGTGTCATGGGGGATCGATGCCGGTGGTGGTGCTGGCCATCGCACTCGGCGCATGGTCGGACCCGGCACGCCTGACCCGCGCGCAGGTTCTGTCGGCGCGCGAGCAGGATTACGTCGCCTCCGCCCGCGTCATCGGCATGCACCCGGTCGAAATCGCATGCAAGGAAATCCTGCCGAATGTCCTGCCGCCGGTGCTCGCGCTCTCCGCCGTCATCGTCGCCGCGGCGATCCTGACCGAAGCGGCACTTTCATTCCTCGGGCTGGGCGATCCCAACATGGTGACATGGGGATCGATGATTGCGGAGGGACGCAACGTGCTGCGTTCATCGCCCTGGCTTTCGGTCATTCCGGGGCTCGCTCTCGTCGTCACGGTGATCGCGGTCTATCTCGTCGGCGAAGGCCTCGACCGGGCGCTGAAGGATCGGAAGGATGGCACGCCATGAGCGACGTCCTCTGCGCCATCCGGCGGCTTTCGGTGACCTACGGGAAAGATGCAACACAGCCGGCAGCACTTCACGATGTAAACCTCGATGTGATCGAAGGCGAACGGCTCGCCATCATCGGCGAAAGCGGCTCGGGAAAGAGCACGCTGGCCCGAGCCATTGCCGGACTGCTGCCGGACGGATCGAGGGTACAAGGTGAGATCGGCTGGCCCTCCCGAAGCGACCAACCGAAACCCGGTCGGGACATCGGCTTTGTCTTTCAGGATCCGACGGCAAGCCTCGACCCGGTCCTAACCATCGGCGAGCAGATCGCCGAAGGCGCCCGCCAACATCTCGCCCTTGGCTGGAAGGAAGCCTTCACGCATGCGTTGGACCTGCTGCACCGCGTACGCATTCCCCATCCGGAAAAGGCGCTGAGAGCCTATCCGCATCAATTTTCCGGTGGCCAGCGCCAGCGAATCGCGATTGCAGCGGCTATCTCCGCCCGCCCCTCCTTCCTGATCGCCGACGAGGCAACGAGCGCGCTCGACATGGTGGTGCAGGCCGAAATCATATCGCTGCTCGACGAACTCGTCCGCGAAAACGGCATGACGCTGCTTTTCATCACCCATGATCTGGCGCTCGCTTCGGGCTTCGCTGATCGCGTTGCCATCTTCGAGGACGGCCATCTGGTCGAGCAAGGGCCAACCCGCACCCTGCTCGCGGCCCCGCAGACCGCCTATGCGAAAAGCCTGATCGCGAATCATCTCGATCTCGCGTCGCCGCCACTTGTCGGAAGGGACGCTCCCCGATGACCCTTCTGACCGTCGATGGATTGACGAAGACCTACATGAGCCATGGCCGCCAGGTTAAGGCCCTCGACGGAGTGTCCTTCACGCTCGCCGAGGGACAGACGCTTGGCCTCGCCGGCGCTTCGGGCAGCGGAAAATCGACGCTCGCCCGCGTACTGCTGCGGCTGCTGACTGCCGACGCCGGGCAGGTGCATTTCTCCGGTGAGGACTGGCTGGCGCTTTCCGGCTCCCGGCTGAGGCAACGGCGTCGCGGAATGCAGATGGTCTTTCAGGATGTGCTCGGCGCTTTCAACCCGCGCGCGACGGTCGGCTCCGTGCTCGACGACCCGCTGCGCATTCACGACATCGTCGACCGGGCCGAACGGCCACGCGAGATTGCCGGCCTGCTCGACCGCGTCGGGCTGCCGGTCTCCTATGCCGGGCGTTCGATCCGAGAGCTTTCAGGCGGTCAGCGCCAGCGCGTGGCGATCGCCCGCGCCATCGCCACGCGTCCGTCCCTCATTGTCCTTGATGAAGCGGTATCCGCGCTGGATGCCTCGGTGAGACGCCGCATCCTCGAGCTTCTGGTCGAACTGCAGCAGGAACGCGGGATCGCCTATCTCTTCGTTTCCCACGACCTCGCCGTTCTCCGGGCCGTCTCACACCGGATCGCGATCATGCATGAGGGCCGTATCGTCGAAACGGGACCGGCCGACACTGTGATCGGCAGTCCCCAATCGGCGGCTGCAAAAGCGCTTATCGCCGCCGTGCCGCGGCTGGTCACCGGACATCCTTGAAGAACAGCGAACCCGTCAAAGGGTCAGCAGGAACCGGAGACTGACCGCCAGCAGGAACAGGCCGAAGGCGATCTCCAGCTTGCGGCGGGAAAGCGCATGCGCAAGCGTCGCGCCGAATGAAGCGCACATCACGCTGGTGGGGATGAAGAGCGCGGCACCGATCAGCGAGACGAACCCGATCGAAAGCGGAAACTGCAGCGCCATGACATCGGGATAATCGGTAGCGCGACCCCAGCCGGCATACATGTAGCCGAGCGCGCCCGGCACCGACACCAGCATGCCGACGCCTGCGGACGTGGCGACGGCCTGATGGATCGGCCGGCGGTAAAAGGTCAGGACCATGGTGGAAAGCTGTCCGCCGCCGATCCCCATCAGGGACGACAGCACGCCGATCACCACGCCATAGATCCTCATCGGCAGGCTGCCCGGCAGATCGTCGCCGAGACGCCAGCTGTCACGGCCGAACAACAGGCGCACTGCCGAGAAGCCGGCGACAGCCACGAAGACGATCTTGAAGATTTCCGGTGAAGCATAGCGGGCAATCACGCTGCCGCCTAGCACACCGGCGACGATCGGCACCGCCCATATGCGCAGCACCGAGAGGTCGACCGCTCCCTTTCGCTTGTGGGTCATGAAGGAACGGAAGGAAGTGGGAATGATCACCGCAAGCGAGGTGCCGATACAAAGCTGCATGCGCACCGCCTCCGGCACTTCCAGAATGCGGAAGAGTTCGTAAAGGATCGGCACGATGACCGTGCCGCCGCCGACGCCGAACAGGCCGGCAAGCACCCCGGTAAGCGCGCCGGCCGCAAGCAGGGCGAGGATCAGAAGAAGAAGGTCGCCATAGGGCATGCCGAATATCATGGAACGCGTCTCGTCCGTCGTGCGTGAAGTCTGGTTACTACCGGATCAAACATGCGGTGACCGATCTGTCTCCGCAAAAGCCTGCCGTAAACGGACCGGACCATAGCGCCCGGAGGGAGTATGACAAGGTAACTTCCGGCGTGAACGGTTCGGTTGGTCCGAATTGGGGCGAGGTTCGAGACAATGGGCAAGAAACGATTGAGCAGCAATCAGGAGTACCTCCGTTGACACGATCGGAATTCCGCAGACCGATGCTTCAAAAATCACGGATGGCGCTTTTGATCGAAGGCGGTAAAATCGACGGTCGCCGATATCTCAACCATCCGTTCGGGAAAGCCTTGCTGATCGCATCATGACCAGTTCCGAGCCCATCAAGCCGCGCCAGCCTCTCAAGGTCGGCTTCATCCTGAGCAAGAGCTTCACGCTCAGCGCCTTTGCGCTGTTCGTCGATACGTTGCGGCTCGCCAGCGATGACGAGGATCGCTCGACGCGCAAGAATTGCGACTGGCAGATCCTCAGCGCCCATGGCCATTTCATCCGCTCGAGCTGCGGTGTGCAGATCGCGCCGGGAACCGGACTGCCGGCCCCGAAGGAATTCGACTATCTGGCCGTTGTCGGCGGCCTGCTGAATGTCGAGGACCCGATCGATGGGGAGATGGAGCGCTATCTGAAGCGCGCGATCAGCGAAAAGGTGAAGGTCATCGGGGTCTGTACCGGCAGCTTCATTCTGGCGCAGGCAGGGTTGATGAAGAACCGCACGGCATGCGTGAGCTGGCTGCATCATCACGATTATCTCCACCGGTTTCCCGACCACCGTCTCGTCAGCAACCAGCTTTACGTCGAGGATCGCGACATCATCACCTGCGCTGGCGGAAGCGCCGTGGCCGACCTCGCGGCCAGTCTGGTCCGCCGGCACATCGGAAATTCGGCAGAAAAGAACGCCCTTCAGATCCTGCAGATCGAGCGTCGGCGCGAAGGCCGCGAAATTCAGCCGCGCAATCCGCTTTCGACCGAGCACAAGGACTCCAAGATGCGGCTTGCGCTGATCTTCATGGAGAACAATCTCGACAAGCCTGTCTCCATGGATGATGTGGCGAAATCGATGAACCTCTCGCGCCGGCAGATGGAGCGGCTCTTCCACCGCCGGCTCAAGATGTCGCCCGGCGCGGTCTATGCGAGGCTGCGGATGCGGCGTGCCCGAAGCCTCGTGCTGCAGACCTCGAAGCCGCTGATCGATATCGCCATTGAAGTGGGTTTCGCCAATTCCAGCCATTTCGGCCGGCGTTTCCGCCAAACCTTCGGCTGCACGCCGAATGTGCTGAGATCCCGGCAGAAGGATAACGGCTTCGTGCATCTCGACGACGATCTCTTCGCCGGTATCGAGCAGACGCAATAACACGCCCATATCGTGGAAGAGGAAATGCTTCCGGCAGTTGCCCGCCGAAAGCCATTTCTCAGCTGCGCATGGCGCCGGGACCGGCAATCGCGCCGGGCGGGCATTTGCCCATGATGATCATCCCGAGCACTTCGTCCTTGGTCACGTCCTGGGTACGGGCATGCCCGACAACCTGACCGTTCTTCATCACGAACACCCTGTCCGCCAGATCGAAGACATCGTGGATGTCGTGGCTGATGAGGAAGATGCCGATGCCCTCCGACTTGAGTTGCCGAATGAGATCGCCGACCTGCGCCGTCTCCTGAGGCCCGAGCGCCGCGGTCGGTTCGTCCATGATCAGGATGCGGGCATCGAACAGGATCGCCCGCGCGATCGCCACCGATTGCCGCTGTCCGCCGGAAAGGGCTTTCACCGGCTCCTTGAAGCGCTTGAAGTTCGGGTTGAGCCGGCCCATCACCTCGCGGGCCTTCGCCTCCATGGCGACGTCGTCGAGCGTGCCCCACGGCGTCTTGAGTTCGCGGCCGAGATAGAGATTGGCGGCGGCATCGACGTTATCGGCAACCGCGAGCGTCTGGTAGATCGTCTCGATGCCATAAGCCTTGGCATCGCGCGGATTGCGGATATCGGCCGACGTCCCGTTGATCAGGATATCACCGCTATCGCGCCGGTAGGCGCCGGAGAGGATCTTGATCAGCGTCGACTTGCCGGCACCGTTATGGCCGAGAAGGGCCACGACTTCGCCGGGGTAAAGGTCGACGGATGCCCTGTCGACGGCGTGAATGCCGCCGAAGGAGATGGAAATGTCCTTCATTTCCACGAGGGGAGTGCGTTGCTCCGTCATGATGGAAACTCCTGATTACTTGGCGCGAGCGCGATAAACGGTGTCGAGCCAGACGGCGACAACAAGGACGACGCCGACGACGATGCGCTGGAAGGGTGTATCGATGCCGAGAAGCACCATGCCGGACTGCAGCGACTGCATGACCAGCGCCCCGAGGATTGCCCCCGCAACGGTGCCTGTGCCGCCGGCAAGCGACGTGCCGCCGATGACAGCCGCGGCAATGGTATAGAGTTCGTCGAGTTCGCCTTGGGCATTGGTCGCCGCGTTGAGGCGGGCGGTGGAGATCGCGGCTGCGATGGCGCAGAGAATACCCATGATCGCGAAGATGCGGACCGTGACCCAGCGGGTCTTGATGCCGGCGAGTTCAGCTGCTTCCGGGTTGCCGCCGATGGCGAAGACATAGCGTCCGAACCGCAGCCGGGTGGCGACGAAGGTCATGACCAGACCGACGCCGAGCGCGATCAGAACCGGAACGGCAACACCATGGGAAATCAGCAGCCCGCCATCAGGCCAGGCGATACCGTTGGCATCGGCATAGCGACGGGCGATGTTCGTCGGCCAGTAATAACTGTTCGCCACCTGCACGGAGCCGAGAACGATGAAGCATCCGAGCGCCGAGAGGAAATACTCCGCCCAGAGCGGACGCTGCGGAAAGCCGAAGCGCTTGCGCTGACGACGCGAATGAATGATCCCGGCGACGATGCCTATACAGGCGATGACGCCGACGATCCAGCTTGCGGTCCATCCGATGGAGCCGTCCGTGCCGCCGCCCATCAGGCGGAAATTGGCGTCCATGGGTGCAACCGTCTGGCCGCTGGTAACGAACCACGTCGCGCCGCGCCAGACCAGCAGGCCGCCGAGCGTAACGATGAAGGACGGCACATTGAGAAAGGCGATGATGGCGCCATGGAACATGCCGATCAGCGCACCGACGACAATGCCGCCTGCGAGCGCGAGGATCCATGTGGCGGGATGATCGAACCCGAGAATGCCCGGAAGCAGCTTGGCCTGCAGCACGCCCATGATCATGCCGGTAAAGCCGAGAATGGAACCGACGGACAGGTCGATGTTGCGGGTGACGATGACCAGCACCATTCCGGTCGCCATCACGGCCACCGAAGAGGTCTGCACCGAAAGGTTCCACAGGTTGCGGGGCGTCAGGAACAATCCGCCGGTCAGGATTTCGAAGCCTATCCATATGATGAGAAGGGCTCCGACCATGCCGAGAAGGCGTGTGTCGATTTCCGTCGCCCGGAAGAATGAAGCGATGGCCCCGCCGCTGGACGTTCCTGCATTCTTCGATGTTGTGGTCTGCATCGTGCCGGCCATTGCGTTGCCGCCCCTCCACTCTTCATTCACTGATGACAAGGTTTTTCGTCCCTTCGCCTATCGCGCGACAAATGCCGCAGCGGGTTCGCTGCGGCATTCGAGCCAATGCATCCGCCGCTTAGTTGCAGGCGGCGACAGAACCCGCCTTGACGCCCTGGCAGGCTTCCGCCTTGCTGATCCAGCCAGCGTCGATCACGACATTGAGGTTGTCCTTGGTGATCGGAAGCGGAGCGAGGAAGACGGACTTCATCGCAACACCCTTCGGACCACCGTTGAAGCTCTGCACGCCGGGGACATCATCCATGGTCTTGCCGCCGGCAAGAAGCAGGGCAATTTCGGCGGCGTTCTTGCCGAGTTCGCGGCTGTCCTTCCAGACGGAAACGGTCTGGGTGCCGAGCGCGACGCGGTTCAGCGCGGCCTTGTCAGCGTCCTGACCGGAAACCGGCACGGAACCGGCGAGACCCTGGGCTTCCAGAGCCGCGATGGCGCCCCCGGCGGTGCCGTCGTTCGAAGCGACGACAGCATCGACCTTGTTGTCAGCCGCGGTCAGGAACTGCTCCATGTTCTTCTGGGCGATTTCCGGCTTCCAGCCATCGGTATAGGCTTCGCCGACATTCTTGATCTTGCCGGCGTCGATGGCTTCCTTCAGCACTTCTTGCTGACCTGCGAAGAGGAAGTCGGCGTTCGGGTCGGAAGACGAGCCCTTGATAAAGACGTAATTGCCTTCCGGCTTGGCCTTGAACACTTCGCGCGCCTGCAGGCGGCCTACTTCCTTGTTGTCGAAGGTGATATAGAAGGCTTCGGGGTTTTCGATCAGGCGGTCATAGCCAACGACCGGAATACCCTCGGCAGCAGCCTTTTCGATGGCGGGACCGATCGCATCGGAATCCTGCGCCAGCACGATCAGAGCATTGGCGCCCTGGGAAATCAGCGATTCGACGTCGGTCAGCTGCTTTGCGGCCGAGGACTGCGCATCGGCGGAAATGTACTTCGCACCAGCGGCCTCAAGCGCCTTCTTGATCGCGGCTTCGTCGGTCTTCCAGCGTTCTTCCTGGAAATTCGACCAGGAAACGCCAACGACGACGTCCGCCGCCATGGCAACGGCGGAATGCATGGAAACGATGATGGCAGTTCCCGCCATCAGCTTGAAAATAGATTTCATGATGTCCTCCCGATGTGGGCTGTCGGATGCAATTCCTCTGCTCCCGCCGGCTGCCACGATTATGCCGTCGAGCCTCCAATATTTTTCTCGACAGTCGAGAAAATAGATGTCAGAGATTATCGGCACTGTCAACACGACAATTTCCGGTAAAATCGGGCCATCATCTGCAATCCTGCGCAGGTGAAAAATCGACCGAAAAGCGGCTCAACGGCTTTTGCAGGTTGACAGACAAATGCCTTCGGTTGTTGTGGCGATCACTCGCCACGCCACCGGCAGGTTGGTGTCGGGCAGGAATGGGGATCGATGTTTCCGACGAAATCCAGCAGCACGGAAATCATCCGCCGGCAGAACAGTGCGCTGGTGCTCGCGGCGCTGAGGCGCGGAGGCAGGCTGGCCCACACCGAACTTTCCGCCGCGACCGACCTGTCATCCGCCACGGTTTCCGCCATCACGGCCGAACTCGAGCGCGCGGAAATCCTGGTGAAATCCGAGCACCAGCCGGTGGGCGGAAGAGGCCGCCCGCGCGTGCTGTTCGAACCACGACGCGATTGCGGCTATCTCATCGTCGTCAGCATTTCCTCAGATGCCTTCGAATACTCACTCGTGGATTATTCCGGCCGGCTGATCGACCGCTTTGCGGAACCCCGGATGCCATCCGGTGGAGCCGCAGCCTTCTCCGCCGCCCTCAAGGCAGGGCTGGAAAGAACCGTGAGCCGCGCAACGCTCGACAGGGACGCAGTGCTGGCGATCTCCATCAGCAGCAAGGGGCTGGTCGATGCCGAACAACCCCTCCTCCTCTGGTCGCCCGTGCTCGGCACCGAGCAGATCGACTTCCAGTCACTTCTGGAACGTGATTGGAAAGCGCGGATACTGCTCGCCAACGAAACGCAACTGGTCGCAGGCGCGCTTGCGAGCCGCGTCGAGAGATCGGGTCAAACGGCCAGACGTTCGCTTGCCGCACTCTCGCTCGGCCACAGCATCGGGTTGGGGCTCTCCTCGCAATCGCCGGCTGGCGGCTATACGCTGGCATCCCCGAACTTCGGGCATATGCTGCATCAGGCGAACGGTGCGCTCTGTCGCTGCGGTGGACGCGGCTGTATCGAGGCCTATGCCGGCTTCTATGCCATTCTGCGGACCGCCTTCGAGGTGCCGACGGACACGCTGCCGGCGAAATTCGTACCCCTGTCGGAGGTGGACAAGATTGCAGCCCTTGCCAACCGCGGCGACCGCGGCAGCGTCCATGCCTTCCGGCAGGCGGGGCTTGCACTCGGCAACGGACTGTCCCGGCTTCTCAGCCTCTACGAACACATGCCGATCACGATCACCGGCCCCGGTACGCGCTACTATGACCTGCTGCGGCAAGGCATAGAGGAAGGCCTGTCGCAATCCCATGCCGTCAGGCTCTCCGGCATGCCGGAAATTACGGTGATATCCGACGAAGGCAGCCTCGTATTCGAGGGGCATCTCGATCAGGCGCTGGCATTGGTGGATCAGGACATCGTGCAGTTACGCCCCCATTCCAGCAACAATGTAGCCTGACGCGCCCATTCATCCGAAAAAGCAAATTTAACAAAAATTTTTTGCCCCTCGATAGGCCTTGAACCTGCTTGGAAATTGGCGCTCTGCGCCGTTATCAGCGCCCCCAAGCGAGGCATGCCCGCCGCCTCGGCAAGAGCTGGTTAACGTTTATTTTCTATTGAAAAGGCATGTTCATTGTCCGCGTATAACGAGTGTACAGGTTGCCATGAATCTCCCCCGATCCAACTTCTTGAATTCTGACAATAACATAGGGGAAGAAAAAGCCCGCGAGCCGGCTCCGGCGGTACTCCGCCGCCCTGAGGCCGCCGCCCAGGAAAAAGTTCCGACAGCGCCGTCGAGAGTAAACGGCCATCATACCGACGAACTCGCGGCCAGCGAGATCGAGGGCCGTTCCGAAATGCCGGTCTGGCAGAGCGCCTTTGCCATGGCGCCGAACGTACGGTTTACCCGTACGCCGGAAAATGCCCTCAGCCGCAAGGCAGCACCGGAGATTGCCGCGCCCGCGACGCTCACCCCGGAACCCGCACCCGTACCGGCTGAAAACCCCGTTCAGGCTGCCCCTCCACCCGTAACGGCACAGGCAGTGCCCGCACAGCCGGCCGCTCCTCGCCAGGAACGCCGCGCCGGGCTTTCCGTCATGCTGCCCCAGCCGCCGGACGCCACCGGCGCCCGTGCCCTTACCTACAAGCTGCGCCGCGAACTCGCCCGCCAGCGGGAAGAGGCCGCCTCCGCAGGCCTGCAGCAGGCCGCCGCTTCCGCGGTCGAGGCGCCGGTAGCAGCGCATACCCCGGAGATGTATCAGCCCGCTCCGGCTATGACCGCTGCCGAACAGCAGCAGGCGAACGCCTCGACGCAACCGCAGGAACAAGGCGAAAGCGATGTGACGGCGGCCGTGCCTGCCCCCGCCGTGCCCGCTTATGCCGCCTATCTGTCGGACCATGTCTTCTGGGAAGCGATGAACCTCGACAGCGGCGCCGACGATATCGAACCGCTTCATGCCACGCCCGTCCTCACTGCTCCACAGAGCCCGGCACCCACCAGAATGGCGCAACCGGTTCTTCCGACGGTCGCATCCGTGCGCAAGCCTCCTGTCGTGAAGGCAACCGTTGTAAGGGCCTCGATTCTTGCGCCACAGCCCGCTCCCATACTGTCACAGGTAGCTTTGCCGGCCTTCCAGGCGCCGGAGTGGTCAGTCATCGCGCTTTATCGCGAAGTCGGCCTGCGTGAACCAGGCCAGGACGTAACTCCCGCCGAGGTCGTCGACGAAATTGCGGAGGCCGCCGTTCTCCAGGAACCGGCAGCGGAAGCGCCCGCCGAAAACGTGATCGTTGAAGCCGTCCCCGTGCTGCAACCAAGCCAGCCGGTCTTCCGCCGGGTAGTGGCATTGGCCGAGGGTGAATACGAATATCCGCCGATCGATCTCCTCCAGGAGCCGCAGTTCCAGGAAACGACGGCAATGACGCCCGAAGCGCTGGAACAGAGCGCCGGCCTTCTGGAAAGCGTGCTGGAAGATTTCGGCATCAAGGGCGAGATCATCGATGTTCGCCCCGGCCCCGTCGTCACGCTCTACGAATTCGAACCGGCTCCGGGCGTGAAGTCGTCCCGCGTCATCGGCCTCTCGGACGATATCGCCCGTTCCATGTCGGCCCTTTCGGCCCGCGTCGCAGTCGTGCCCGGTCGTAACGTCATCGGCATCGAACTGCCGAACCCGGTGCGCGAAACCGTCTACCTGCGCGAACTGATCGAGTCCCACGACTATACCGAAACCCGCTTCAAGCTTGCCATGGCGCTGGGCAAAACCATCGGCGGCGAGCCGGTGATCGCCGAACTCGCCAAGATGCCCCACCTGCTTGTCGCCGGTACCACCGGCTCGGGCAAGTCGGTGGCCATCAACACCATGATCCTGTCACTGCTTTATCGCCTGCGGCCGGAAGAATGCCGCCTGATCATGGTCGACCCGAAGATGCTGGAACTCTCCGTCTACGACGGCATCCCGCATCTGCTGACCCCCGTCGTGACCGATCCGAAAAAGGCCGTCATGGCCCTGAAATGGGCGGTTCGCGAGATGGAAGACCGCTATCGCAAGATGTCGCGGCTCGGTGTGCGCAACATCGATGGCTACAATACCCGTGCAGCATCGGCGCGCGCCAAGGGAGAGACCATCCTTTGCAGCGTCCAGACCGGTTTCGACCGTTCGACGGGTGAGCCGATCTTCGAGCAGGAGGAAATGGATCTCGCGGCGATGCCGTATATCGTCGTCATCGTCGACGAGATGGCCGACCTGATGATGGTTGCCGGCAAGGAGATCGAAGGCGCGATCCAACGCCTTGCCCAGATGGCGCGTGCCGCCGGCATCCATCTCATCATGGCGACGCAGCGTCCCTCGGTCGATGTCATCACCGGCACGATCAAGGCCAACTTCCCGACCCGTATCTCCTTCCAGGTCACATCGAAGATCGACAGCCGCACCATTCTTGGCGAACAGGGTGCCGAACACCTGCTTGGCCAGGGCGACATGCTGCACATGATGGGTGGCGGACGCATCGCCCGCGTTCACGGACCCTTCGTCTCCGACGAGGAAGTCGAAAAGGTCGTCGCTCATCTGAAGACGCAGGGTCGCCCCGAATATCTCGGCACCGTCACGGAAGATGCCGACGAGGTGGAAGAAGTGCCCGAGGACGGAGGCGCTGTCTTCGACAAGTCCGCAATGGGCGAAGAGGACACCAGCGACCTCTACGACAAGGCGGTCAAGGTGGTCCTTCGGGACAAGAAGTGCTCGACCTCCTATATCCAGCGGCGGCTTTCGATCGGCTACAACAAGGCCGCCTCGCTGGTGGAGCGCATGGAACAGGAAGGGCTTGTCGGGCCGGCCAACCACGTCGGAAAACGCTCCATCATCATCGGCGGACGCGATAGCGTCGAAGTGCCGGGCGCGGACACGGAATTCTGAGCGTCCAGTGAGAAAAGAGATCAAGAGCAAGACTATTTGCCGTTGATTTTCCTTCCTCCATATAGGGTTATCTCGAAAGCATAGCCGGCGGAAACGCCGGCTTGTCTTTTCCCGATACAGTCTCTAGAAAAGTGTGCACTGCAACGGGAGCCTTGTTACTGATGACGGAAACGCCTGTTCTGGTAGTCGGCGGCGCTGGCTACATTGGCTCGCACACTTGCCTGCAACTCTCGCAAAAAGGTTTCCTGCCGATCGTTTTCGACAATCTGTCGAACGGACATTCGGAATTCGTCAAATGGGGTCCTCTCGAGAAGGGCGACATCCGTGACCGGACCCGCCTGAACGAGGTCCTGCAAAAATACAAGCCTGCTGCCATCATGCACTTCGCCGCGCTGATCGAGGTGGGCGAGAGCGTCAAGGACCCGCCGTCCTTCTACGAGAACAACGTGATCGGCTCCCTCACCCTGCTCTCGGCGGCTCAGGCTGCGGGCATCAAGGCCTTCGTGTTTTCCTCCACCTGTGCGACCTACGGCCTGCCGGAACAGGTTCCGATGGACGAGACCCATCGCCAGCAGCCGATCAACCCTTATGGCCGCACCAAGTGGATCATCGAGCAGGCTCTCGCTGACTATGACAGCTATGTCGGCCTGCGCTCCGCCGTCCTGCGCTATTTCAATGCCGCAGGCGCCGATCCCGAGGGCCGTATCGGTGAATGGCATACGCCGGAAACCCATGCCATTCCGCTGGCGATCGAAGCAGCCCTCGGACGCCGGGCCGGCTTCAAGGTATTCGGCAGCGACTACGAGACACGCGACGGCACCTGCGTCCGTGACTACATCCATGTGCTCGACCTCGCCGATGCCCATGTCCGCGCCCTGCAGTACCTGCTTGACGGCGGATCCTCTGTGGCGCTCAATCTCGGCACCGGCACCGGCACGACGGTGAAGGAACTGCTCCAGACGATCGAGACCGTTTCCGGGCGCGATTTTCCGGTGGACTATGTCGATCGCCGGGAAGGAGATTCACCCGCTCTCGTCGCGAATAACGACAAGGCACGACAGGTTCTGGGCTGGGAACCCCAATCCTCGCTCGAGGATATCATCCGGACCGCCTGGCGCTGGCACTCCTCGTCCAACCTGCTCGGATAACCCGTTCATCAGACATCAAACCATTGTATTCAAAAGATTTTTCCCCACCCCTGGAAAGGGGAGCCGACTTGCCCGTAAAGGTTAATTGTGCGGTGCGGCAAAACGGGGTTGATGATCTGCGATGGCTCGGACTATAGTATTACCCATGGGAATACGCATTGGGACCGACGGCACCTGAAGCTGGCGCGGATCCGCACAAACAACGCCTGCCGTGTCGCAAGAGAAGCCGTACGAACCCGCCAAATAACCATAGCCGAAAATCAATCTGGGGCTGAAAGACTTGAACGGAAACACGTTGCAGCCAGCAACAATGCCCAAAACAAGACGCTTGCACCAGCTTGACATGAAAGTCTGCAGGCGTGTTCCTTCGCCGGTCATTTCCAGCGGCGAGCCGTTCGGGGACAACCACGAAAACAGAGTAACCGAGTTGCAGGAAGCTTGCCCATGACCGACAGCGGAACTGTGCTCCCGATCACCCTGTTTTCGACCACGGACATGCAATCGGGGCGCGAGGACGACATCACCCGCATGCTCGGTTCGGTCGAGGCCTTCAAGCAGCGTAATCCGGGCGTGGACGTTACTCTGTTCCTTTTGCTGCAGCGCTGCGAACCAGCAACTGCGAAACGCTTCATCGCGAAAGGCCCCGCCTGGGCGCAGGTATCCGCCATCCCGGATCGCAGATCACTTTCGGCCGCGCGCAACATGCTGCTGACGGGAGAAGACGCCAGGCGCCGTCTCGTACTCGATGGCATCGTAGCCTTCCCCGATGACGACTGCTGGTACCCCGAAGATACACTCGACACCATCCACGAGGCCTTCTCGTCCGATCCCGCACTCGATTTCTGGTTCTGCCGCTATGGCATGGAGCCACGATCGGCGGCGTCTTTCACGGCCACCCAGCCGCGCCTCCAGACTGTCATCTCCTTCGCCTCCTCGAACACCATCTTCCTGCGCGGCGCGCTCGCAGGAAGGATCGGCGGCTTCGACGAACAACTCGGCGTGGGGACAGCCCTCTCGGGCGGCGAGGATACCGATTACGCGATGCGCGCTTTCCAGGGAGCCCGCAGGGCCGCCTATGTCGATGCGCGCTGCATCGGCCACCGTGACCCCAACAAGGCCCTGAAGGCGAAGTACTATCCCGGCTCTCTTCGGGCCATCGCCAAGAATGTGCGGACGCGCCCCTCGGAGCTACAGGCGCTGGGCCGCAAGCTCCTCGTCGGAAGCCTGCTCGCCGCCCGCAACCAAATGTCCTGGAAGGACTACTTCTCAGCCCTGACGCGCGCGTTCGCCGGATAATTCCGGCACGCCAGCTCACCAAGCGATAAGGTCATCCATGCTTCGTTCGTTGAACCAATTCATCAAGCTCCAGCGCTTCGTTGTCGGCTGCAAGCGGCTTTACCTGACCAAGGTGTGGGGCATGGACATCCACCCGACCGTCGTTATGTCGCTAAGCGCCCGGCTGGACAAGACGCATCCTCGGGGCATTCACATCGGCGAGCTCACATATATCGCCTTCGACGCCGCTATTCTCGCCCATGACATGACCCGCGCCATCAAGACGGACACACGGATCGGCAAGAACTGCTTCATCGGCGCTCGCAGCATCATTCTCCCCGGCGTGACCATCGGCGACAGCTGCGTCATCGGCTCCGGCAGCGTCGTAACAAAGGATGTCCCGCCAAACAGCGCCGTTGCCGGCAACCCGGCACAAATCATACGCAGCGGCATCGAAACCCTGAAGTTCGGGCGTCTGAAAGACCGGGTGAACGAGGATGACTGAGATCCGTATTGCCTTCAAATCCGAAGAGGCCCGATGAAAGTATCCGTTATCATTCCCTGCCATAACGGCGAGGACTTCGTGGCGAAAGCCATCCATTCCGTGTTGCAGCAGACTCACACGGATATGGAATGCATTGTCATCGACGATGCATCCAGGGACCGATCCCGAGAGATCATTCTTGCTCTGAGCGAGAAGGATCAGAGAGTCGTTCCGATCCTGTTCGACCGGAATGCGGGGCCTTCGGCCGCCCGCAACAAGGCCATCGAAATCGCGACCGGCGAGTGGATCACCCTTCTCGACGCCGACGATCTTTACAAGGAGGACAGACTTGAGGTTCTCCTTGATCTGGCCCGCAAGACCGACGCGGACGCCGTCGTCGACAACCAGAGTGTTCGGAACTTCGGCGAAGACCGTCATGTATTCGATGCCTTCGGCTTTCTGAAGGGAAGCAATCCGATCCCGATCACCCAGGAACTGTTTTTCCGCGAAACCGTTCCCGTCGCCTTCATGAACTCCGGCTATCTGAAGCCGATGTTTCGTCGTGACTATCTGATCCGCAACAAGCTTCGCTATCAGGAAGACTGCCGGGTTGGAGAAGACTTTCTGCTCTATTCCGATTTTGTCACGCTTAACCCCAAATTCTACGGCACGAGCTATGCCGGCTACATCTATTTCCGGCGCCCCAATTCCCTGACACGGTCCGGGAACTCCCTCCAGAATCTGGCCGCCATGTCCGATGAGTTGATCGCCAGACTTGGCGCCCGGCTCACGCCAGGCTCTGTAAAGGCCCTGGAAACCCGCAAGAAGGTCATCATCAAGCATGCGCGGTGGAAAGACTTCAGGCAGGCCCTTGCAGCGAAAGATCTCAAAAAAGCAACCCTCCTGCTTCTTGGCGATCCCACGCTGGTTTTTATGGTGAAGAACTTCGTCCGCCGCAGGCTGCAGGAACGTGGGCTTTAAGCCCGGTCAAGAAATTCGATTGGTATCAATTGTCGAGTAAGCGATGAGCAATGTTGCCGACCGCCTGATGAAGGGCAGCCTCCTGATCAGCCTTTCACGAGCCATCGTGAACGGGCTGTCCAGCCTGAGCACGATCATTCTTGCCTGGTACCTGCTGCCCTCCGATTTCGGTATCGTTGCGCTTGCGACCACAATGCTGGCCATTGTGACGACCGTGACGGACCTGTCGCTCAGTCAGGCTTTGATACGTCACGAAAATCCGCAGGAATCCCATTTCAGCGCCGCCTGGACGCTCGGTGCGACCCGGGGTCTCCTGCTGTGCCTTGTCTTTGCGGGCATCGCATACCCGTCATCGGTCATCTACAACGATCCGCGGCTTTTCGACGTCATGCTGGCGCTAAGTCTTAGCTTGCTGATCAACGGCTTTGCCAATCCGAAGCGTTTCATGCTGCAGCGTGATCTGATCTTCTGGCAGGAGTTTGTCCTCAACGTCGTGCAGAAGATTGCCGGCTTTGTCGCAACTGTCGTCATCGCAGTCGTCTACCAGAGCTATTGGGCACTTGTAGTAGGCACACTGGTGATGCAGGCGACCAACGTCGTTACGTCCTATATGGTTCTGCCCTTTCGCCCGAGAGTAACCTTCCAACACATGCGGGAGTTCGTTTCCTTCTCGGTTTGGCTGACCGCAGGTCAGATCGTAAACACGCTGAACTGGCGTTTCGACTATCTTCTCACCGGGAAATATCTGGACAGTTCCGCGCTCGGCTACTACTCGCTCGGCAGCACGCTGGCGATGATGCCGACCAGAGAGACCACCGCCCCCCTGACCGCCACGATCTATCCGGGCTTCTCGAATGTCCGCAACGACCCTCAGCGCCTGGCCAATGCGTACCAGCGTGCGCAGGCCATGCTAGCCGCTATCGCACTTCCGGCCGGCATAGGCTTTGCAGTCGTTGGTGATCCATTGGTTCGGGTGGCCCTCGGGGAGCGATGGATGGCAATCGTCCCGATCATTCAGGCCCTCGCCTCGGTGTACGCGTTGCAGACACTCGGATCACTTGTCCAGCCGCTCGGCATGGCGCTCGGCAAGACACGTACGCTTTTCATCCGAGATATGCAGATGCTCATCATCCGCGTTCCGATCATTACCGCGGGATTGCTGCTTTACGGACTGCCGGGCCTTGTCATCTGCCGCGTTTTCACTGGCTTGCTGGGTGCGGTGGTCAATATGTTCATCGTGAAGAAATTTATCGGGGTATCGGTCCTTGTCCAACTCGCGGCCAATTTCCGTGCGCTCTTCAGCTCCGCGCTGATGGCGGCAGGCGTATATACCGCGCTCGATATGTGGGGGCCAGTGGATGGCCTCTATGAACGGATCATCCAGCTTACCGCTCTTATCGCTCTTGGTGGCGTGATTTATTGCGGCTCGACATTTCTCCTGTGGATTCTGGCGAAGCGCCCCACAGGACCGGAAACGGAAATACAGAAACTGGTCGTCAAGATTCTAACGAAACTCCGCCGCCGGGGTTGAACCGGCAAAGTTTTCCTGTGCCAAAATTCAGAAGATGGAGAGATTATGCCAAGCCTGTCCCGATCGGAACTGATCAGAAAGCTGCAAGACAAAACTCACGAGTGCTTGAAAGAATTCATCAGACCTGATGAGCCACTCGCCATACTTGACTTTCCCGATATCAAGAATTGCGGGGACTCAGCGATTTGGCTTGGCGAGATGGCATACCTGAAACATCGCTTTGGCAAACGTCCAGACTATGTTTCCACAATCGCCGATTTTTCCGCCGACGAATTGAAACAGTCCGCCCCCACCGGCCCCATTTTCATTCAAGGTGGCGGAACCTTTGGCGATATTTGGGGAGAGCATCAAGATTTTAGGGAGCGGGTGCTCGAACTGTTTCCCGATCGCCAAATCATCCAGTTCCCGCAGTCGATTCACTACAAGTCTGAGCAGCGCTTACTCGAAAGCGCCCGTGCTATCGGACGGCACAAGAACTTCGTATTGCTGGTTCGCGATGAGCAGTCCTTCCAGTTCGCAGAAAAGAACTTCGACTGCCAGATCGGTCTTTGCCCGGATATGGCGTTCTGCGTTGGCGAAGTAACGCCAGATGCTCCGCAGTTTCCGGTTCTGGCGATGCTTCGTCAGGATAAGGAACAGGTTGGCGTCGTGGACTTCTCCGCCCATCCAGACATTCCCAAAGAGGACTGGATCTCGGAGTCAAGACGCAGAGTCCGTATCGCCAAGGCACTCGGCGTTGCATCAGCTCTACTTCATTTCAAGCCATCCGAGTATGAACTACGCAAGCTGGATTCGGCCGCCCGCAATCGTTTCAACCGAGGAATCCGTCAAATTTCCCGTGGTCGCGCCATCGTCACAGATCGCCTGCATGTTCATATCTGCTCGATTCTCATCGGTCGCCCTCATGCCGTTCTCGACAACAACTATGGTAAGGTACGAGGCTTCATGGATGCGTTTTCCGGCGAAAGCGATCTTTCCTACAAGGCGACATCCTTCGATGACGGCGTGGCCTGGGCGAAAGCACAGGCCGCCAACACGAAAACCTGACCGGAACCGGAGAGCCAGCCATGAGCCTTCTCACATTCATCATTCCCGTCAGGCATCAGAAAAATGCCCGCGACTGGGGTCTGCTCAAGAAGAATCTTGCCCAGACCGTGGCTTCGATCTCCAACCAGACCAATCCCGACTGGAGGGGCATCATCGTGGCCAACGAAGGTGCCGATCTGCCGGCGCTGCCGGACAAATTTTCCGTGACCCGCGTCACCTTTCCACCGAACGACATTCACGAGCGGGGGAATGCAACCCAGGACGACTTTCTCGATGCCTTCCGCTTTGACAAGGGACGTCGCGTGTTGTCCGGCATGCTGGACGCGCGAGACAGCAAGTTTTTCATGATTGTCGATGACGACGATTTCGTCAGTTCCCGGATCGTTCAGTACGTTTCGGAGCACCCGAATGAAAACGGCTGGGCAATCAACAAGGGCTATATCTGGGACGACGGCGGCAAGCTGCTGCTCGGATACAACCATTTCAACCATCTTTGCGGGACATCGCTGATTATCAGCTCAAAGGCTTACGGAATACCGGAAAGCTTTGAGGCAGCGTCAGTAGACTGGATCAAGGACATGCTCGGGAGCCATGTGCGCATAGAGGGGATCCTGCAGAAGCAGGGCAAGCCTCTGAAAGTATTACCTTTCCGTGGCGCAGTCTATCGCGTGGCGCACAAAGGTTCCCACAGCAACGCGCCTAGCCTCCTGAAAAAGTATTTTCTTAGTTTTGGCGCCCTTAAAAGACCCTCCAGATTCCTCGACAACTTAAGCAAGCTTAGATTTGTGAATGAGTCTCAGAAAAGGGAATTTTTTGGCGAACGTCTAACCATCGGGGACAAACGATGAAACTTTTTTTCTACAGAAGTCATATCCCGAATTTTGGAGACGAGTTGAATCCGTGGCTTCTCCCAAAAATATTTGAAGATTTCTTCGATGATGATCCGACAGAACTTTTTCTGGGTATCGGTTCCATACTTTACGACGACCACCCAAAGGATCCAACAAAAATTGTCTTTGGGTCGGGTTACGGAGGCTATACGTCTAAACCCACTCTGGACCTAACCTGGAAGGTTTACGGCGTGAGAGGACCTCGCACAGCCGAGGCCCTCGGCCTAGAGAAGGATGCAGGAATCGGCGACGCCGCGATACTCATCAACCGATACCGTATCCCGAATCGGAAAATTACACACAAATTTGGCTTCATACCGCATTGGGAAAGCTTGGCACGCGGGCGCTGGCCCGAAGTATGCCGCATTGCAAATATACACTTTCTTGATCCCAGCGCACCGGTTGAGCAGGTTCTTGAAGAGATCCAAGAATGTGAGATAGTGATAGCCGAAGCTATGCACGGCGCAATTGTTGCGGATGCTCTCAGAGTTCCGTGGATTCCGGTGCTGCCGATCGACAGCAATCATCATTTCAAATGGCACGACTGGGCGGAAGCCCTCGATGTGCAGTTCGAGCCGCAAAAACTCAAGCCATCGACAAGTGCCGAGATTTGGACAAAGGTTACAGGTAAGAAGGGCGGGACTGCAGGGAAAATGCTGCACCGGCTGGACAAAAACCTCAAGCCTCTGAGTAATTATCTGATCGATCTGGCATGCCACTCGCTAGTGAACGCCGCCAAGACCGAACCCTATCTGAGCACCGACAAGAGCATGGATAGGGCAGTTGATCGACTAAGCGAAGCCGCACGGAAAATCTTGAGCGATTTCAAGTAAGCCGATCCGCTGAACGATCGATTTTTCGTCCAGCGGATCAAAATAAAATCATGTCACTGGCGATGTGATGTGAGATGGCCAATAAGGAGATGTTCCACGTATGCTTTTCCGTTTGGCGCTAACATTCTTTGTCGTCTTTATCGGGATCAATGTTGCCAATCTCATAAGCATCGATTCCAATTCCGTCGAGAAAATGCTTCTCTTCGGGCTAGGCGTGCTGTTCCTGCTGACACGCAAGATTCGCTGGGACATCCTCGTGTTGATTGTGCTCATGCTGTTGGCAACGCTCATCTCCGCCTTGCTATCTTCCTATTATGGCCTGAGCTTCAATCGCTATATTCGCTCGGCCTTCAGTCTCAGCGCGACATTCCTGTTGCTGGCGGGGGTGCCGACCGAAAAGGATCGCGACACGATCGTGCGCCTTCTCGCGGCACTACCGGTGATAATGATCGTCGTCGGCAGCTTGTACCAGGTGGCGGGCATCAGGCCGCTTTTCTATGTCGACTTTCTGGGTGCGTCCCGGTTGCAGGGCACAAGCATTCCCGCGGGGCTGGGCACGGCCGGTTACCTGGGAGCAGTTGCGGCCATGCTCGGAGCGGCTTTCCTGAACAAGAAGGTCTATCTTCCGCTGGCTTTTGTGAACCTGATCATTCTCGTTCTCTCCGCCGCCCGCATGCCGCTTGCTCTGGCGGTCGCCATTTGCGGATATGTCTACTTCATCATGGTGAACCGCAGCTTCCTCATGCGTGCTGCATCGCTGGGAGCGGTCATACCGGCCGCTGCCGGCTTCGTGCTTTTGTTCGGCGAATCCATTCTAACGCGTTTCGGAAGTGAATCGCTCAGCGGCCGCGACCTGATATGGGAAGCGCTGCGCCGCGTGGTCGACGATTATCCCTATTTCGGCATAGGGCTCGGCCACCAGATTCTCGTGATTCCCGGCGATGTCGCGTTCCTCGCAAAGACCATGGCGGCACACAACGAGTATCTTCGCCTGACGGTGGAGACGGGCTATGTCGGCGCAACCGCCGTCTTCGCGCTTCTTGCAACCATATGTCTGGCAATCTGGCTACGACCGACCACCGGGCGAAACTTCGCCTTTCTTCTGATGTGCGCGAGTTTCTTCGTCTATTGCAGCACCGATAATGCCATCAGTTCAACAACCACTCCGCTGATGCTTGTACTTGCTTCCTTTGCCTTCTCCTATCACAGGCAGCCGATTGCCTATCGAAGACAGCCCCCCAGACCCCTGCAGACTGCTCCCGTACTTGCGTCCGCAGCAGAAGCCGGGTCGCGGTAGGAAACGGGTAACGGCCACCCGAAAGTAACATCGGAGGATCGCTTGATCGGAAACCGAGTGTCCTTAGGCATCTGTGCCATGCTGCTCCTGCAACAACCATCCATCGGCAGAGCTGAGGAACCATCGTCCTTGAAGATCGTCGCGCTTGGAACTTCTCTCACGTCCCGCGGCGGCTGGCCGGAGATGCTGGAGAAAGGCCTTTCCGCCTGCCTGCAAGAGCCGGTGGCCGTCAGGACCGTGGCGCAGGCCGGCTCCACCACCGATTGGGCACTCGGCCAGATCGACCGTGTGACCGGGGAGAAACCGGATATCGTTCTGGTGGAATTCTATGCCAACGATGCGGCCGTCAATCGCTGGATGAGCGTCTCAGCCAGCCGCTCCAATATCGCGGCAATTCTTGACGGGTTGCATGCAGGCACGCCGCAGGCACGGATCGTCGTCATGGCGATGAACCCGATTTCCGGCCTGCGCGGCTGGATAAGGCCGTTCCTGTCCTCCTACATAGACGCGCATCGCGAGGAAGCCGAAAATCGCGGCATGGGTTTCGTGGATTTCGGGCCTGCCTGGAACGCCCTTTCAGACACCGACCGCGACAAGGCAATCCCCGACGGGCTGCATCCACGACCTGAAAAGGCGGGGGAGATCATGACACCGATCCTGGTCCGCTATCTTGCGGGAAGTGACTGTAAACCGGGGAAGACCACGCCCTGAGCATTCACTGCCGATAGCAGTCAAAACAAGAGATTAGAGGAGAAACCGATGCGAAACCGGCGGTCAGAAATGGGCTTCGCGTCCCCCTCATCAAGGAGTGCGTTAGGCTTTCAGGCAGTTCTTCAGAAAGGGAATTGCCATGAACCAAAATCCTCGCTGTTGCCCACCCGCCGCGCCGTCCTCAGCGGAGGTGCGGCCATGATCGGTATCGGACTTGCATTGTCTGGGCAGGCCCTTGCGGGCGGCCGACCATTCATTCGCCTCTCGGGACAGGTGATCGATGACGATAGCGCCGCAGGCTCTCTGGTCGGCGTGATCTCCGTGGAAAACACCCCATCCGCTTCATGGAGCATCACTCTCGAAGATAACGCGGATGGTATGTTTGCCCTTTCCGGCAACAATCTCGTAACGGGCATCAACCCGCTGAACCACGGCACCGCCCCCTCGCCGAAGATCATCCTGACGGCCACCGATGGTGAGCGCAGCATAAGCCAGCCGTTTTCCATCAACGTCCGCCGCCCTCTTCCGACGCTCCCCCTTGCGGCGGGTGCGAAGGTGGTGGGCCTCGGCCATTCCTTCATACAGCGTGGCGGTTGGGCCATCGTTGCAAGCGGGTCCCCTAAAGATCTGGCGGCCAGCATCGTGCGTGGCGTTCTGCCCTGGGTCAGGTTGCGCGACAATCGCTTCAACCTCGATGTCTGGCATGATCTGAATAACAATCTGGGCAACGACAACTATATCAACGGCGCCTTCCAGGGGCGTGGCGGCGACCACATCGTGGCGGAAGGAAGCGCCCCCGGGACGATCGCACGAACTGCGAATGTCGCCTCGATGCTGCCGGGCATCGTCTATCTCGACATCGGCACCAACGACATTTCGAGTGGCGCGGGCGTAACCTCTCCCGACAAGATCATCGAACGCCTCGACAGGCAACTGACTCTGCTGCGCAACGAAGGCATCTGGACAGTCATCCAGACCATCACCGACCGGGGAGCCTGGGCCGAAGGGTCGCAAAAGGCGTCGATTGTCGCCGGGGTCAACGAGTGGATCGTCGCACAGGCGACCCGCGAGGGAGTGCGGGTCTGCGATCTCACCGGCTCGGGTTTCAACCATCCCGGGTTCGACCAGACGCTGTTTGGCGGCGATGTCCTCCATCCGAACCCGAAGGGGGCAGAACGGATGTCGGGAATTCTCCTGCCGGTTCTGCAATCCATGGTAAGCGCCGGCGAACACATGGACATCTCGGATTCGGCCGTTCTCTCCGCTTCGAACCTGTGGAGTGACGCGGCCTTTGCATCAACAAGCACAGCAGGCGGAACCGGTGCCTCGGGCACACGCGTCAGCACGCTCTCGATCGCTCGGGCCAGCGGCAACAGTACTGCGATATGCTCGGTCGAAACCGCAGAAAGCCACAAGACGCAGGTGGTGACCATCACGCCGAGCGGCACACTGACCGGCAACAGGTACGAGGAATGGCGGGTCTCCAAGACCGCCGCATTGACGCTCTCGACGGCCGGTATCGTGCCGGGTGTCGATTGGCTCGAATCAGGTATCCATGTGGAACTCAACCCGTGGGACGGCTGGTTGTCAGTCTACTGGCAGATGGAATTCTACAATGGTTCCAACGCGCAAGCCTTCATTGTCCGGGGCGGTCTGCAGAACGCGGACTACACGACGCAGGATCTGCCGCTTGCGGCCGATGGCTTTTCCGGCTGGCTCAAGATCCCGCCTTTCCTGGTGCCGGCCGGAATTGATGCGACGACGCTGCGCATTGCGACCCGCCCGCTTGTCATCAACATCAACCGGCAGGTTTCGGGCCAAGGTATCATCAGGATCTCGAAGCCGTTTCTGCGCAAATGCGCGGACCCGAGACCAGCGTGGAACGTGGTATAGCAAGCCAACACGTCGCCCTGCAGGATCGGAACGCGGGCAGCTCTCCGGCTGGTCCGGAACTGCCTGCAATCCGTCACAGGCCCGTCAGCCACTTTCTGAAAGGAGCCAGCGGGCGCTGTCGGCATCCGTAACGACGACCGTCGCCAGTCCAGCCTTGAGCGTCGCACCGAGGATCGCATGCTTGTGCGGTCCGCCCGAAGCGATGATCCGGGTCGGGATGCCGCGATAGGCATCTAGATCGGGCGAGATGACCTGCAGGTTCAGCGGGTGGTCGACAGGTCGCCCGTCCCTGTCGAGATAACGCCCGAGCAGGTCCCCCACCGCGCCGGCAGCGACGAGTTCGCCGATATCGACATGCTGCGGCAGACCATAGCGGACCTGCAGGGACTGACCGGTGACATCCCCGACACTCAGGAAGGAAAGCTCGACGCTCGATCCATCCCGAAGAAATTCCCGGAACACGAGCTGCGCCATGATCACGTCATGAGCCTCCTCGCTGCCGGCGTAGATCGGCGCCGCGAAATAATGGCACTTCGCATTCAGCACCTTGGCCAGGCTTCTCACGATTTCGAAGGTGTTGATCTCCGATCCACGGGTCAGGCCGCCCATCAGCGAACGGATCCGCATTCCGGGCTCGCTCGTACCCGACATCTGCTGGACGGTCTCATGCAGTGTCGCCCCCAGCCGACACCGATCGAGGCAGGCTTGCGCACCTGAATGAAACGATCGAGAAATGCCGCCGATGCCCTGCCTATGACCGCATGCATATGAGAAAGATCTTCGGGCGTCGGGGCCACGACCGCGTCCTGCAGTCCGTAGCGCGCGCATAGGCGCGCTTCCAGCTCGACATTTTCCGCCAATGGCGAGCTGAAGCTGACACGAACCACGCCCTTCTCCAGAGCCGCTGCCAACAGCTCGTTGACCCGTCGGCGCGTCAGATTCATGCGCTCGCCAATCTGCGCCTGGGTCAGCCCCTCCACATGGTAGAGCCACGAGGCCCGCACCATCAGTTCCTGATTTTCCAAAACAACCCCCGATCAAATGTCACACTGACGTAACATATGTAACCTAGAGACGCCGCATAGACGATCGCGGGTCCGAGCGCAATGTCACGGAAACTCCCCCGATCGGCAACCACATAGCGGCGGCAAGGCAGATTTTACCGATCTTGCGTCTACACCCCGGCAGAGCCGGACAGGACGGACATTGAAATAGTGACAGTAGATCTCATCATCTTCGATTGCGACGGCGTATTGATCGACAGCGAACCGCTTGCGAGCCGGGTGTTCTGGCAGGCCCTGAACAACGCCGGCGCGGACATTTCCCATACTGAAGTCCATCGGCGTTTCACTGGCTACTCCGAGACGGACGCGAAACGCATCTGTGCCGAGGAACTCGGCATTGAGGATGTCGAAAGCGTCTTTGCCGAAGCCTCCGCCAATCTCTACCCCGAATTCGCCCGCGCGCTGACCCCGATGCCCGGCATCGTTTCGGTCGTACGCACCCTTCACCAGCCGAAATGCGTCGCCTCCAACAGCACGGTGGAGCGACTGAAGCACAGCCTTGGCCTGTTCGATCTCTGGAACGAGTTTTCGCCAAACGTCTTCAGCGCCGAGATGGTCGACAAGCCGAAGCCCGCACCGGATCTATTCCTTCTCTGCGCAGAGCGGTTCGGCATCGAACCTGCGCGTTGCCTCGTCATCGATGACAGCGCCCATGGCATTGCGGGCGCGGTCGCCGCCGGCATGAGGGCGATCGGCTTCATCGACCCCGCCGATCCGCGCGAGGGACGTCACGAAGTGCTCGCTGGCGCTGGAGCAATCTGCGTCGTCACCGGCGCCGATGAACTTTCAAAAGCTTTCGACACGGTCCTGTCCACGCCAGCGCGTCATTCCCTTGGACGCGATGTCGCGGATCTCCCCGTGGACGCCTGATCGCTACGCGTCGCGGCCTCCGCGGCGGCAATATCACCAGAAATTCATGGGTTCATTAACAGACGGACATCCGGAAGGCGCAAGGATATCGCCTCCGTCTTCCATGCCGTCCTCTTGCGAAAAGGAGTATTCCGATGCTTCCCATCACACGACGTAACGCGCTCGGACTTATGGGCGCGACCGCAGGCAGCCTGATCCTGCCCCGTTCGGTCTTCAGCCAGGGCAAGCGTCCCTCGGTGACGATCGCCGTGCAGAAGATCACCAACAACAATACCCTCGACGTATGGAACGAGCAGTCCAACGTCGGCGAACGCATCTTCTATCCAAACTTCTGGGAAGGCCTGATCCTGCGCGACTGGATGGGCAATCAGGGTCCGGTTCCGGGCCTTGCTACCGAATGGCGCCGCATCGACGACAAGACCATCGAACTCAAGCTGCGCCAGGGCGTCAAGTTCCATAATGGCGACGAATTGACAGCCGACGACGTCGTCTTCTCCTTCTCGAAAGAGCGCGTGTTCGGTGACACCGAGCCGAAGGGCGGCAAGACCGTCTTTGAAGCCGACCACAAGCCGACCACCGTCAAGGAATTGCCGGCGGTCGTTCCCGGTGTTGGCCGCCGCCTCTGGCCGGCGCTCGCCGGTGTCGAAGCCGTCGACAAGTATACCGTTCGTTTCCACAACACGACGCCTGACGTAACTCTGGAAGGCCGCCTCTATTCCGGCGGCAGCCAGATCGCCAACCGCCGTGCCTGGGATGAGGCCGCAAGCTACACCGACTGGGCCCGCAAGCCGATCACCACCGGCCCGTACATGGTTGGTGACTACAAGCCGGACGTTTCGCTCACCCTCGTCGCCTTCGACGAATACTGGGGTGGCCGCCCGCCGCTTGAGGAAATCCGCTTCATCGAGGTTCCTGAAGTTGCCTCGCGCGTCAACGGCCTGCTGTCTGGCCAGTACGATTTCGCCTGCGACCTGCCGCCAGACCAGATCGCGACCGTAATGGCCGCCCCCGGTCTCGAAGTGCAGAGTTCCACCATCTGGAACCATCGCATCTCGGTGTTCAACACCCAGAATGAAATCCTCGCCAACCCGCTGGTCCGTCGCGCCTTCACTCATTCCGTAGACCGGCAGGCCATCGTGGATGCCCTGTGGGGCGGCAAGACCGTCGTTCCCGCCGGCCTGCAGTTCGACTCGTACAAGAACAACGACATGTTCATCGACGGCTGGACAGCACCGGAATTCAATCCGGAGCTCGCCCAGAAGCTTCTCAAGGAAGCCAATTACAAGGGCGACCCGATCCCCTACCGCCTGCTGAACAATTACTACACCAACCAGACCGCCACCGCGCAGATCCTGGTCGAGATGTGGAAACAGGTCGGCCTGAACGTCGAAATCGAGATGAAGGAGAACTGGGCGCAGATCCACGATCCGCAGGGTGTCAAGGGCGTACGCGACTGGTCGGCCGGCAACGGCATCAACGATCCCATCACCCCGATGGTCACGCAGTTCGGCCCGAACGGTGAAGTGCAGCAGAAGAAGGACTGGTCGAACGAAGAGCTGAACAAGCTCTCCATGGTCATGGAAACCTCCACCGACCACGCCGAACGCAAGAAGGCCTTTGCCCGCATGCTGGAAATCGCCGAACGCGAAGACCCGGCCTATCAGGTCCTGCACCAGAACGCCGTGTTTACCGGCATGAAGTCCTCCCTGAAGTGGAAGGCCGCACCTGCCTTCGCCATGGACTTCCGTTCCAACAACTGGACCATGTGATCGGTCCGATGCGATCCGGCGGCCATGCGCCGCCGGATTTTTCTTCCTGCAACGGCAGCGGCAGGCGCCGGTTGCACCGTATTGGCCATGAAGCCCAACATCCCTGAAGAAGGTGATCGCCATGAACACCCATCTCGTGGAAATCCGAGACCTGAAAGTCTCCTTCGACGGCGTGCAGGTCCTGCACGGCATAAACCTCGAAGTGAAACCCGGTGAAGCGCTCGGTCTCGTCGGCGAATCCGGTTGCGGCAAGTCCGTTACCTGGCTTGCGGCGCTCGGGCTTCTGCCCGGCAAGGCGACCATCAGCGGATCAGTCCGCCTCGACGGAAAGGAACTCTGCGGCGGTCAGCGATCTGCTCTGGAGGCCGTGCGCGGAGGCCGGATTGCGATGATCTTCCAGGACCCGTCGAGCTCGCTTAATCCCGTCCTGCGGATCGGCCGGCAGATCACGGAATCGCTTTCCCTTCATCGCGGTCTGCGAGGCGAGGCGGCCAAGGCCGAAGCCCTGAGATTGCTTGATATGGTCGGCATTCCCGATGCCCGCCGCCGCTTCGATCTCTATCCTCACGAATTCTCCGGCGGCCAGTGCCAACGTTTGATGATCGCCATGGCGCTTGCCGGCGAGCCCGATCTCCTGATCGCCGACGAACCCACGACCGCGCTCGACGCGACGATCCAGGCGCAGATCCTCGACCTTCTCATCCAGCTTCGCGCCGAGACCGGCATGGCGACGGTATTCATCAGCCATGATCTCGGCGCCGTCAGCCAGGTCTGTGAGCGCGTTTGCGTCATGTATGCCGGCCGCATGGTCGAAGAGGGTGGCATCGGCCAGCTCTTCGGCGAACCTCGACATCCCTATACCCGCGGCCTGTTCGACGCGATCCCGCGTCTCGATGGACCGCGCGAAAGGCTGGTCCCCATTCCCGGCACCGTGCCGAACCCGAAGCATCTTCCGGCCGGTTGCGCCTTTTCTCCGCGCTGCGCCCACGCCGATGACGATTGCCACGCCCTGCGACCCCCGCTGGAAACGATGACGGACGGCCGACTGCTCGCCTGCTTCAACCCCGTGCCCGTCAGGACGGCCAGACGCGTCGAGACAAAGATACTGGAGAGCATCTAAGTGTCAGAACCTCTCATCAAGGCCGAAGAGCTCGTCCGCATCTACCAGATCCGTCACGGCCTGCTGGGCAGACCGACTCCGGTTCGCGCCGTCGACGGCGTGTCCCTCACCGTCCAGCCCGGCGAGACGCTCGGCATCGTCGGTGAATCCGGTTCGGGCAAGTCGACGCTCGGACGCATGCTGCTCGGCATCGATCCCGCCCAGAGCGGCGAAGTAACCTTCGAAGGACAACCCATGCCCGCCTTCGGCACGCCGAAATGGCGAGCGCTGCGCGCCCGCATGCAGCTCGTCTATCAGGACCCGCTGGCGGCCCTCGACCGCCGCCTGACCATTGCGGCCCAGATCGGTGAACCGCTCGAGATTCACGGCCTGTTTGAAAAGAACGAACGTGCCGCCCGCATCGAGGAACTGATGGCTGCCGTTGGCCTGCGCCACGATCAGGCCGACCGCTATCCCCACGAACTTTCCGGCGGGCAGCGCCAGCGCGCCGTCATTGCCCGGGCGCTCGCAACCCGACCCAAGCTCATCGTCTGCGACGAACCGGTCTCGGCGCTCGACGTCTCCATCCAGGCGCAGGTGGTCAACATGCTGCGCGATCTGCAGGAGAAAAACGGCATCGCCATGGTGTTCATCAGCCACGATCTCAAGGTCGTGCGCAACATCGCCGACCGTGTTGCCGTCATGTATCTCGGCCGGGTCGTCGAGGAAGCGTCGTCGGACGTGATCTTTCATTCGCCCCGCCATCCCTACACCAGGGCGCTGGTTTCAAGCGTACCCGTCCCCGGAAAGCCGCTGACCGGCCGCGTGATCCTGCAGGGGGAACCGCCGAACCCGGCCAATCGTCCGGCAGGCTGTGCCTTCCACCCGCGCTGTCCGCTTGCCGGCGACATCTGCCGCAGCATGGTTCCGGCTCTGCGCGACCTCGGCAACGGCCGCACCGCCGCCTGTCACATGATCGACGGCGACGGCGCCTCGATGGCCGCCTGAAGAAGAGAGAGAAATCATGATCCGTTTCGTTCTCACGCGATTGTTCAGGGCAATCATCACCATTCTCGCGGTACTCACCTTCGCCTTCGTCGTCCTGCGCATGTCCGGCGATCCGGCACAGGTCATGCTCGGTCCGGACGTGCCGCAGGAATCGCTCGATGCCTTCCGCGCGGCCTGGGGTCTCGATCAGCCACTGTGGATCCAGTACCTCGCCTATATCAAGTCGATCTTCACCGGCGATTTCGGCGTCTCGATGCGCGACAGGGCATCCGCCCTGCAGCTCGTCATCGACCGCGTGCCGGCCACGCTGCAGCTCACCATTCCGGCCCTGCTGCTGAAACTCGCCATCGGCATTCCCGCCGGCGTCTACGCCGCGCTTCACCGCCAAAGTTCCATCGACCGCGGCGTGATCCTTGCGGCAATCTTCGGCTTCACCATTCCGTCCTTCGTCATGGGCCTGCTGCTGGTGCTGATCTTCTCGGTCATCCTCGGCGTACTTCCCTCCGGCGGGCAGGACACATGGATGCACGGCATCCTGCCGACCCTGACCATGAGCATCGGCGGCATCGGCATCCTCGCCCGCTTCTCCCGCGGCGCCATGATCGAAGTGATGGGGCAGCCCTATATCCGCACCGCCTCCGCCAAGGGCCTGAAATGGCCCGACGTCGTCTGGCGCCATGCCCTGCCGAACGCTGCCGTCCCGATCGTCACCATCGTCGGCTTCATGGTCGGCTCGCTGATCGCCGGTGCCGTCGTGGTCGAGTCGATCTTCTCATGGCCCGGAATAGGCCGCCTGCTGGTGGTCTCGGTCACCAATCGGGATCTCGCGGTCGTGCAGTGCATCCTGCTGATCATCGCCGCCGCCATGGTGGTCTCCAACCTCGTCGTCGATCTGCTCTACGGCTGGCTCGACCCCAGGCTTCGCAGCCAGGCAGCCCATTGAAGAGGATGAAGCCATGACCTCCATCGAGATCTCCCACGCTCGTCCCTCCCCGCGGAGAGCCATGCGCCTGATCCGGATGCTCCGCCGCAATGTGCCCCTGTCCGTCGGGATGGGCATCTTCTGGCTCGCGGCAATGGTGTTCGTCGCCGTCTTCGCCGACAGCATCCGGCCCTACGGCATCACCGCCATGGACCTGAGAAGCCGTCTCGCCCTGCCCGGCCATCCCGGCCACCTGCTCGGCACCGACGAACTCGGCCGCGACGTCCTTTCGCGCCTCATCCAGTCGATCCGGGTGTCGCTCGTCATCGCCTTCGGAGCAACGATCATTTCCGCCGTCTTCGGCACCACGCTCGGTTTTCTCGCGGCCAAATTCCGCGGCACCGTCGAGCATCTGGTGCTGGTTCTCGCCGACTTCCAGGCAGCGCTTCCCTTCCTCATCATGTCACTCGCCGTGCTCGCCTTCTTCGGCTCGTCCATGACGCTGCTGGTTTGCCTGATGGGTTTCTACGGCTGGGAACGTTATGCCCGCATCGCCCGCGGTCTTGCGATCTCGGCGAGCGCGCAGGGCTATGCCGCCGCGGTGGTGCAGCTCGGCGCGACTCCGCTCCGGGTCTACATGCGTCACATCCTGCCGAACGTTGCCTCGACCCTCATCGTCTCGATGACGCTGACCTTTCCCGAGATCATCCTCATGGAAAGCGGCCTTTCCTTCCTTGGGCTGGGCGTCCAGCCGCCGGAAACCAGTCTCGGCAACATGGTCGGCTTCGGCCGCGAATATCTCACCCGCGCACCCTGGATCATGCTCGCGCCCGCCCTCGTCATCATGCTGACGACGCTCTCCATTTCGCTCGTCGGCGACTGGCTGCGGGACAAGCTCGACCCCACCGTGCGCTGAACGTTTTCAAACTCCATCGATCAGGACAGACCCATGACAAAGATCACCGGCCATCGCGGCGCTCGCAACCTCTGGCCCGAAAACGGTCTCACCGGCTTCCGCAACGTGCTTGCGCTTGGCGTCGACGCCGTGGAATTCGACGTTCACCTGACGGATGCGGGAGAACTGATCGTCATCCACGATGCAACGCTCGACCGCACCACCGAGGGCACCGGCCCGGTTCGCGCGCTTTCGCCTGAGACCCGCAGGACGACCAAACTGAAAGGCTCGGACGATACGATCCCGACCCTTGCCGATGTGCTTGCCGTTCTCGCCCCCTCGGGCAAGGACCTGCATATCGAGATCAAGATCGACGAAAATGGCAAACCCTATCCGGGCATCGTCGAAAAGGTTGTCGAGGAAACCATCCGCTTCGGCGTTACGGAACGCTCGCACCTCACCTCCTTCGACACCTCGATCCTCGAAGGCTGCCGTGAAGCGGCGCCGCAGGTCGCCCGGCTTGTTTCTGTGAACAAGGACTGGGCCGACCGGCAGGGCGGTCTTTCCGTCTTCCTCGACAAGGTCGATGGTCTCGTCGATATCGTCGCCATCCATCACGAGCTGATGCAGGCCGAATGGGACCTCATCACCGCGCGGCTACCGCTCAACCGCCTCTGCGTCTGGACGCTCAACGAGGAAGCGCTGATCCGGCCCTGGCTGGAACGCGGCATCGGCCACCTGACCTCCGACAGCCCCGACCTTGCCCTGCGCCTTCGCGCCGGGATCACCGAACACGCATGACCTTCCTCACACCTATCGGGAGATAACCATGAACAATATCATCGGAACCGGCTTCAACGTCGGCTCGAAAGATGGCGAATTCGCCAGCCTCGAACAGGACCTGCGCGCGCTTGCCGAAATCGGCGTCGACACGGTGGAACTCGGCGTTACGAGTGTGGACCTCATCGCCGGCGGTCGCATCATCAAGGAACGGGCCGACCGGCTCGTCGCGCTCACCAGCCAGTTCGACTTCCGCTATACGGTGCACGGCCTCGTATCCTCGAACTTCATGGACCCGGTGACCTGCCGCTACCAGCTCGACGCCGCCAGGGCTCTGGTCGAGATCTGCGACCGGGTCGGTGCACGTATCCTCGTCCAGCACGGGGGTTGCCTGCGTCCCGACCAGATTGCCGAACGCGCCGGAGCCGACCTGCGGGAGCGCGAAGCGCTTTTCGAACTCGCCGAGTTCTGCAAGCCTTATGGCGTGAGGATCGCGCTGGAAAACATCTTCACCACCGAGCCCGGCCAGTATCGCCAGACGCCGGCCGAGGTCGCGGCGACCGTCAAGGCCGTAAACCATTCGAACCTTGTCGCGCTGATCGACTTCAGCCACGCCTACATCGAATCGACCTATCGCGGCCTCGACTTCCGCGACCAGCTCCGGGCCATGGCGCCCGTCGCCGGACACCTGCATGTCCACGATTCCTTCGGCCGTCCGCAGGGCTTTTATCAGGGCTACCATCCGCAGGAAAACACCGCGATGGGTATCGGCGACCTGCACATGCCGCTCGGCTGGGGCGACATCGACTGGGACGATATCTTCAGCGAGCTGGAATTCCTGCCCGACACCGTGCTGATGATGGAAATCGGCGCCCGCTACCGCTCCGAACAGCCCGAAAGCCTCGAGCGCGCCCGCCATCTCATGGCGCTGAACGGCCGCAAGGCCGCCGTCGCCGCGGAGTAACCGTACCGGCTGCCGCCGGAGCCATCAACCGGCGGCGGTCGCTCCCGATGTAACGACCTTCAAACCAATGTCACATCGACCCGCTATCGGGTCATCGCCAGGCAGGTCCGCGAGGACCGAAGGACCCCGAAACCGCGCCGAGGGCCAAGTGTCGACGCTTCAGGACATCGCATCCAAAGCCGGCTGCTCGACAGCCACCGTCAGCCGGGTCCTGAACCGCAGCGGTCCGGTGAGCGAAGGCATGGTGCGGCGGGTGCGCAAGGCGGCCTCCGACCTCGGCTATCGCCGGACGGAACGCCCCGCCCCGATGATCCGGCGCAGATCCGCCATCGGTGTGCTGATCCCCAGCATCACCAATCCGGTCTTTGCCGCTTCGCTGCTCGGCATCCAGAACCGCATGCGCGTCTCCGGCATCGGCGTACTGATCGCCCAATCGGACTACGACCCGGCGCGCGAGGCTGAGGCGATCGAATACCTCCTGTCCGAGAAGCCGACTGGCCTGATCCTCACGGTGTGCAATCCGCTGAAGAGCGAACTGTCCCTGCCCTTCGCCATGCCACCGACCGTGTTGCTCAACAACCTGCCGACGCCGCGTTTTCCCGCAGCGGTGACGACGGACAACCGGCTCGCCGGGCAGGAAGTCACCGAATACCTGATCGAACACGGCCATCGGCGGATCCTTTTCGTCTCCGGCCATTTCGAAGCGTCCGACCGGGCAAAGCTGCGCTATGACGGCCATTGCGAGGCCATGGCGGCCGCGGGCCTGCCTGTGCTCGATGCGTTGCAGATCCCCTTCGTCACGGGTCACGACGAACTCGATCTCTCCGAACCGCTGAAGCGCCATCGGCCCACGGCGATCATCGCTTCCAACGATCTCCTTGCGCTGGGCGTCATCGGCGCGGTCAGACGCGAAGGCCTTTCCGTTCCCGGTGATGTGTCGGTCGTCGGCTTCGACGGCATCGCCATCGGCCGCCTGATCGATCCGCCGCTCACGACGGTGGAAATGCCCGATACCAGCATGGGCGCAACCGCCGCTTCCCTGCTGCTCGACATCGCCGAAAACGCCGCAACCCCGCGTCACCTGATGATCGGCTACAAGCTGCATGCCGGCGGCACCGTGCGTCGGATGGGCTAGAGCAATTCCAGCAAAAGTGGAAACCGGTTTTGCGTCCGGAATTGCGTGAAAACAAAGAGATAGAGCATTGAAGGCGATTCCGCTTTTGCCGCAAATGCTCTAACGTTTTCATCTTCAACTTGCACCAACGGAAGCGCCGCCCTTCGGGCGGCACTTCTTCGGTTCCTCGTGAAAGGCATGCCTCAGCTGCGCGGCAGCAGGCTTTCGACCTCGGCAGCGGCATCATCAAGCGCTTCCTTCGGCGAAGCCGTCTGCTCGACCACGCGCGACAGGTTCTCGACGATCGTCTGGGTGACCTTCACGCCGTTGGAACCCGGGAAGGCATACCACGGGATCATGCGCGGCATCTGCGAAAGGCCAGCGACGAAGAGCGGGTTTTCCTTGTAGAAGTTGCCGAGATATTCAGGCGAAGCGGCAGCGAGTTCGTTGTTCGGCACATAGCCGGTGCCCGGCACGACGACCGAAGCGCCGAACGGACCGGCCGCGAACTTGATGAACTTCCAGGCAGCATTCTGCTTGGCGCCGTCACGCGTCAGCATGACGGCGGCGTTACCGCCGGTCGGCAACTTGCCGTTCACCGGATCGATCAGCGGGATCTGGGCAGTGCGCAGGTCGAACTTGTCGCCGACGTTCTTGATGGTGTTGCGCAGCGCGCCGGTGGTCTGGAAGGCAAAGCCGACCTTGCCGGCAACGAAGGCCTGCTCGCCGGCCTGCTTGGTGAAGACCGGCAGGCCGCCTTCCTTGACCATGCGATCAAGCAGTTCGATAGCCTTCTGGCCTTCCGGACCGTTGAAGGCGACAGCGCTTTCCTCGTCGTTCAGCATCTTGCCGCCCGCGCCGAACAGCAGCGCGGAGAACATCCAGTCGTCGCCCTGCCAGCGGAAGTCGATGCCTTCGTTGCCGTCGCCGAGCGCCTTGACCTTGGAGGAAAGCGCGATCACTTCGTCCCAGGTCTTCGGCGGGACATCCGGGTTGCCGCCGGCTTTGCGAACGAGATCGGCGTTGTAATACATGATCGGGTTCGACGTCGCGAAGGCGAGACCGACCTGCTTGCCCTTGACCTGGGCGAGCTTCAGTATGTTGTCCGAAAAGCCCTGCTCGGCCATGTTGCCGTCCTTGGCGATGAACGGAGCGAGATCGACCGGGATATCGCGCTCGTTGACCATGCGCAGGCGGTTGAGACCGATGAAAGTGATATCCGGCATCTCAGCCGTACCGGCCTGACGCATGATCGTCTGGATGCCTTCCTCATAGGTCGCGGAAGGATTGGCGAAGGTGATCTTGATATCCGGATTTTCTTCCATGAACTTCTTCGAGATCGTGTCCATCACGTCCTTGAAGAAGCCGGGCATCGGATAGTGAACATTGAGCGTCGTTTCGGCATGGGCCGGAACGATCGTCGCCAGCGTCACGGCCGCCGCGGCAATCGCCTTTTTGAAGAGAGTCATCGCTGTGCTCCTGGGTTGGACCGATCAGCCTTTCAGACCGGTCATGGTGATGCCCTCGACGAACCGCTTCTGCGCGAACAGGAAAGCGAGGACGAGGGGAAGAGTGATGATGAGGGTCGCCGCCATCAGCGCGCCGTAGTCGTCGCCGGCTTCCGCGGCGCGGAAGTAGAGAAGTCCGAGCGGCGGCGTCGCATAGGCCTGATTGGTGACGACGATCAGCGGCCAGAACAGGTCGTTCCAGTGGGCCACCACCGAGAAGATCGAGAATGCCGTGATCGCCGGCCATGCATTGGGCACGATGACCCGCATCACGATGCCAGTCTCAGACATGCCGTCGAGCCGCGCCGCATGGATCAGGTCATCCGGAATGCCGCGGAAGAACTGCAGGAAGAGAAAGATGGCGAAGACCGAGATCGAGAACGGTGCAACGAGCGCAAAGTAGCTGTTCAGCGCCGACATCTTGTCGAAGGCCACATAGAGCGGTAGCGCGGTCGCATGGATCGGCACCAGCAGGCCGAGCATGACCAGCGCCATCATCAGCCGCGCCGCCCGGAAGGAAAGCTTGGCCATGGCATAGGCGCAGGGGATGGCGACCACGACCTGCACGATCAGGATCAGGCCGCAGACGACCACACCGTTGAGAAGCAGGCTGCCCATCGACACGCGGCTGAGGGCCTTGGAGAAATTCTCCACATAAAACCAGGTCTGCGGGATCAGCGAGAGCGACGACGAGAAGATATCGCTCTGCGCCTTGCCGGCCGTGGAGATCATGAAGATGTAAGGCGCGAGGAAGACGATCGCCCCGATCGTCAGAACCGAAAGTCGCAGGATACGGCCGAGGGAAAGGGTGTCGTTCATCATGCGTAGTGCACCTTCCGGTCCATGACGCGGTACTGGAGGAACATCAGCGACACGAGGATCGCGAGGAAGATCACCGTCATGGCCGAGGCATAGCCGACCCGGAGAAAGACGAAGCCCTCCTGATAGATGCTGAAAAGCAGAACCTCGGAAGCCTTGTTCGGACCACCTTCGGTCAGCGTCTTCACCGTCTCGAACACCTTGACCGCATTGATGATGCTAATCGTGGTGACGAAGAGCGTGGTCGGCCCGAGCATGGGCCAGGTCACGAGGCTGAAGCGCGAGAAAGCAGAGCGCGCGCCGTCGATCTCCGCCGCCTGATAGAGTTCGCGTGGGATCGCGGAAAGACCCGCCAGGAACAAAACCATGTTGAAACCGGTCGACTGCCAGACGCCGATGATCGCGAGGCTGGTCAGCACCGTGCTGGACGCGCCGAGCCAGTTCGGACCGGCGATGCCCACCAGATCGAGAAGGGCGTTGACCGGGCCGATGGTCGGATGGAAAAGATACTGCCAGACGGTCGCCATGGCCACGAGCAGCGAGGCTACCGGCAGGAAATAGGCCGTGCGGAAAAATCCCTTGCCCCAACCTTCCGCCTCGATCAGAAGCGCGATGCCAAGGCCAAGCGCCATGGACGCAGGCGCGACGATGGCTGCGTAAACCGTGGTGTTCCACAGGGACTTGCGGAAGGTCCGGTCGCCGATCAGGTCGGCATAATTCTCGAAGCCGACGAAACGGAAGCTGCCGTAGCCGAGTTCGAAATCGGTGAAGCCGAGAAAGATCACCGCAATCGTCGGCAGGATGATGAAAAGCAGCATCAGCACGAGCGCCGGCGCGGACAGAAGGAGCGCAATGCGCGCCTCCCGGCGTTGCGCGATCTTTGCCGGCGATTGAGCCGAACCCACCTGCATGCCGTCGAAAGCGAGGCTAGCCATGAAGCACCTCCACCCGATGCCCTGCGACCGAAGCGACGGCGGCCGGCAGTCTCGCGCCGGTTTCGTCGAAGACCATCAGCGCTTCGGGAGCAATCCTCAGATCGACGCGCTGGCCGGCCGACAGGCCGATGGCCTCGGCTGGCGATATCTTGGCGACGACGATGGTTTCCATCGCCGCCAGCCGGGTGAACACTACGACTTCCGAACCGAGGAATTCCAGCCGTTCGACACTCGCCGGCAGCCCACCTTCGCCGCTTGCCGCCAGCCGGACGAACTCCGGCCGGAAGGCGACGGAAACCGGTGCGCCCGCAACGAGATAACTGCGCGTGGCAAGTCTGATGTCGCCGGCCTGCACCAGACCGCTGTCATCGACCCGGGTCGAGATCACGTTGATGCGCGGCTGACCCAGAAAGCGGGCGACCTCGATATGGGCGGGATCGTCATAGATGTTGCGCGGCGTATCGAGTTGCAGCATCCGGCCGCCGATCATCACCGCCACGCGGTCCGCCATGGAAAGCGCTTCCGACTGGTCGTGGGTAACGTAGAGCGTCGGCACGCCGGCCTTGCGATGCAGTTCGACGATTTCGCCACGGGCATGAACGCGCAGGTTGGCGTCCAGATTGGAAAGCGGCTCATCCATCAGGAAGACATTGGGATGGCGCACCATGGCGCGGGCAAGGGCCACACGCTGACGCTGGCCGCCGGACATCTGCCCCGGCTTGCGGTCGAGCAGGTGGTCGATCTTGAGCGACGTCGCCATCTCGTTGACCTGACGCTGGATATCGGCGCGGATCTGGCGCTGGCTGCCGATCATTCCGCCGATCAGCGGCAGGCGACCGGCCGTGCTCAGACGGCGCATGGCAAGCGGAACGGCGATGTTCTGGGCAGCGGTCAGATGCGGATAGAGCGCGTAGGACTGGAAAACCATGGCGACGTTGCGGTCGCCGGCTGCCTTGTGCGCCACATCGGCACCGCTGATGACGATCTCGCCCCGGTCGGCATGGTCGAGACCGGCAACGATACGCAGAAGCGTACTCTTGCCACAGCCCGACGGCCCGACCAGCGCGATGAACTCGCCGGGTTCGGCTTCGAGGCTGACACCCTTCAGGATGCTGTTGCCGCCATAGGATTTTTCGATGTCGCGAAGGCTGAAGGCGCTCATTGGGCCGCCTCCACCGGAATTGCCGTGGCAGCGCGCGGATAGACCTCTTCGATGACCTCATCGAGAATGTAGGCGGTCGTCCCTTCAACGGCGAAGACCTCGCTCGTTACCTCTTCGCCGAGGTGATGCACCACGCCACCGACGAGACGCTCGCCCGGCATCTCGCGTTCCATCTTGTCGAGAATGAAAGAGGTTGGCGGTGCCCAGACGAGCCTTGTGCCATTGAGCGCACCCTGCCATGTCCAGTGCAGATGACCGCTGGCGTAGAGCGCCACGTCATGGGCCGCAAGGAGATCGATCAGATGCCGGCGTGCCGCGGGCGTTGCACCCCAGTATCCCGTATCGCCTTCGGAGGGATCGTCGACGAACAGCGGCTTGTGGCCGAACATCGCCACACGGCGACCGTCGCAGGTCTCGAACTGCTCCGCCAGCCAGTCGAGTTGCATCGCCTCCTCGGCATGGCCGGAGCCGACCAGCAGGCTGTTGATCCCGATCAGCCGCCACTCGTCCACATCCTTGGAAAAACGATCGGGACCGGCAAGGCGCCGCCAGCGGGCAAGGCGCTCGTCATTGATCGGCTGGTGCGAGCCGGGCATGTGGCCGACATCGTGATTGCCGGGCACGATCAGCACGGGCACGTTGAGTTCATCGAGCAGCGCCATCGAAAAGACGATGTCGTCTTCCTTGTCGGCGCCGTCGATAGTGAGGTCACCGGTGTGCACGACGAGATCGGGTTTCACCGCCTCGATCCAGCGGCGGACCGGTTCCCAGTTGCCGTTGAAATGCGGCTTGGACGGACTGAAATGCGTATCGCTGATCTGGATGATTTTCATGGGGCAGCACCTTGAAACACGGGGGGCGGGACGTTGTCCGCGCTATTTCCGATGTGTGTAGGTGCTGTCCGTGTCAGTCGCTTAACGGCGCTTTTCAGCCTTCTTCCAATTCCGTCATGAAATCGTCAGAAAACGATACCGCGCCGGTGTCTGTGACCGGCGCGGCATTCTTGGTCATGACAGGTGATGGCGCTCCTGCAGCCCGTAGACCGGCGTATCGATACCCACCTGGCGGGCCTTCAGCTGCAGCGAGAGATACTGGGAATAGTGCCGCGACTGGTGCAGGTTGCCACCATGGAACCACAGTGCCTCCTGCTGCGTAGGCTTCCACATGTTGCGCTGCTCGCCTTCCCACGGACCGGGATCCTTGGGCGTATCGGAGCCGACACCCCAGCATTTGCCGACCTTGTCAGCCACTTCGCGGGAAATGAGATCCGCGGCCCAGCCGTTCATCGAGCCGTAGCCGGTCGCATAGACCACGAGATCGGCCGGCAGCACCGTGCCGTCCTTCAGCACCACGGCATCTTCCGTCAGCCGCTCGACATCCGAGCCGGACTTGAGCTTGATCGAACCGTCGATCACCAGATCGCAGGCGCCGACATCGATGTAATAGCCGGACCCACGCCGTAGATACTTCATGAACAGGCCCGAACCGTCAGCGCCCCAGTCCAGCATGAAGCCGGCCTTTTCCAGCGCGGCATAGAAGTCCGCATCCTTCTCCCGCATGCGGTTGTAAAGCGGGATCTGGAATTCATGCATGATGCGATAGGGCAGCGAGGCGAAGATCAGGTCCGCCTTGCGCGTCGTCATCCCGGCAGCCACCGCCCTTTCCGAATAGAGATCGCCAAGGCCGATTTCCATCAACGATTCCGACCGAACGATATGGGTGGAGGAACGCTGCACCATGGTGACATCGGCTCCGGCCTCCCAGAGGGCTGCACAAATGTCGTGGGCTGAATTGTTCGAGCCGATCACCACGACCTTCTTTCCCGCATAAGCATCCGGTCCCGGATGCTGGGAGGAATGCTGCTGCTCGCCCTTGAAGATATCCTGTCCGGGCACCTTCGGAACGTTGGGTTTGCCCGACATGCCGGTTGCCAGCACCAGCTGCTTCGGCCGCAGAACCACCTCTTCGCCGTTGCGGTCGACAACCACGGTCCACTCGCCGGTCGCCTCATCGAACGACGCCGACTTGCAGGTGGTCGAGCCCCAATAGTTGAGCTCCATCACCTTGGTGTACATTTCCAGCCAGTCACCGACCTTGTCCTTGGGCGTGAAGACCGGCCAGTTTTCCGGGAAGGGAATGTAGGGCAGGTGGTCATACCAGACGGGGTCATGCAGGCACAGCGACTTGTAGCGCTTGCGCCAGCTGTCGCCCGGCCGCTCGTTCTTCTCGATGATGATGGTCGGCACGCCAAGCTGGCGAAGGCGCGCGCCAAGCGCGATGCCGCCCTGCCCGCCGCCGATGATCACGACATAGGGCTGGGTGGTGTAGCCAAGCTCGGCGGCCTCCTGTTCGCGCTTTTCCTTCCAGCTCTTGCGGCCCTTGTCATGGCCGTGTTCAGCGCCCATTGGACGTCGGATGCCCTTCGGCTCCTCATGGCCCTTCAGCTCGCTCATGGTGGTGAGAAGCGTCCAGATCAGGCCGTTCTTGAGGCGGATCTGGCCGTAGCCGCGCGCGGTACCGGTTTCGAATTCGAACCAGCCCTGGGTCACGCCATCGTCTTCGCTTGCAGGCTCCTTCGCATCCTGCACGAAGTTTTCCGGCCGAACCGACGAAAGCTGGCTCTGCAGCATGTCGCGGATCTGTTCCCGGCCTTCCAGTGTCTTGAGGTTCCATGTGAAGGTAACGAGGTCGCGCCAATGGCAATCCGCCTGGAACAGATTGACCGCGGCCTCGACATCACCCTGTTCAAGGGCTCGGCCGAGTTTGGCGAGAATGGTATCGATTTTGGTATTGGGGCTTCCGTCAAGCATGTCATCTCCTCCATGGTTGCTTGAAACTGCTTAAAGCGTGTCGCGATCTTCCAGAGGCGCTTCCTACGCTTTAAGTCTTTGTTTTATCGCATGTCGTTGCCGCAAAACCGCGATACACTTTTGCGCGACATGCTTTAGGTGCAATGCCGCCTGCCTCCGCGGGCGACATCTCAAGGGATCGCCGCAATCGCCGCCGGGCTCCTCTTCCCGGCAGGTGACGCGGAAGACGCCTTATTTCGAAAGATCGATCAGGATCTTCAGATGCGTGCCGGCCGGATCGAGAAGGGTGTCGAAGCCTTCCTTGACCGCGGTATCCAGCGTGATGCGCTTGGTCACGACCTTCTTCGCCGGCAGCAGGCCGGAGGCGATGAGGCGAATGACGCGGGGCCAGTAATGGGTCGGATAGGCCCAGGAACCCTTCACTTCCAGATCGCGGAAGGTCACCTGGAACCAGTCGATCGGGTTTTCATGCGGATGCAGGCCGGTCTGCACCACCACGCCCTGCTTGCGCACGGCATCGACACAGGCCTTGAGCGCATGTTCGTTGCCGACGCATTCGATGGCGACATCGCATCCGACATTGCCTTCGGTCAGCGAACGGACGACGTCTCCCACATTGTCGCGCTTCGGATTGATGGTGATGACGTCGGGCAGGATGCCCTTGGCATAGTCGAGACGGGCGTCGTTGAGATCCGAAACGAAAAGCTGGGCGGCTCCGGCCGCGCGCGCGGCAAGCAGCGTCAGCATGCCGATGGGGCCTGCGCCTGTGACGAGAACGCTGTTGCCGGCCGTGACACCACCGCGATCACAGGCATAGACGGCAACCGCCGTCGGCTCGACCAGCGCGGCTTCCTCGTCGGTCATCTCGTCCGGAATTTTCTGGACGTTGTATTCGTTGACGATCGCGGCTTCGGCCATGCCGCCGCCATCCCAGCTGAGGCCCACCAGAGCAAGCTCCGTGCTGAGGTGGAAAAGCCCGCGGTCAGCAAAGTAGTCGCCCGAACGCGGCATGACCAGCGGCTGGATGGAAACGCGGTCGCCGACCTTGACCGAGGTAACTCCTTCGCCGATCGCCTCGACCACGCCGCCGAATTCATGGCCGAGAACCTGCGGGCCATGCGCGCCGGTGAACGGATGCGGTTCGGTCGGAATGAAGATCGGGCCATAGCTGTATTCGTGAAGGTCGGTGCCACAGATGCCGACGAAGCGGTTGCGCACAAGAACCTGCCCCTTGCCCGGGTTCTTCGGTTCCGGAATATCGTCGATACGCAGGTCTTTGGCTGCGTGGAAACGGAGGGCTCGCATGTTTACTCCCTTTTCTGCTTTTGTAATGCAGACAAGGCAGCAAGGTGCGTGCCATGGTGGACCAGAACGTGGAAAAGCCCCTGTTTCGTGGGTTTTCATCCGGCAGGCCAATGGTTTTTAGCCGAGAGATGCGACAAGTGTGGCGCCACAGGTGCGGCGCCATGCTCACCTCAATGAAGCTTGCCGATATTGAAACGCCGCATCTGCCGATGAAGCGTGGTGCGGTCGATCCCGAGACGACGAGCCGCCTCAGAGACGTTGCCGTCACAGGCCGAAAGCACGGCGCGAAGCTCGGTTTCACGTTCGTTGACCGGCTCCAAAACGCGCGTCCTGCCGAGATGTTCGGGAAGGTCGGAGACCTCGATCAGGCCCCCCTCGCAGAGCGCGCCGGCAAAAGCGAGCGCGTTGCCAAGCTCCCGGATGTTTCCCGGCCAGTCATATCCGAGAACCACACCGCGGGCCGCATCGGAAAGGCGCAACGGCTTGCCGGCCGTCCCGTGCTTTTCCAGAAGACGGTCGAGCAGCCAGGGAAAATCACCGCGATCGCGAAGCGACGGCAGGACGAGCATCGCTGCATTGAGCCGATAGTAAAGGTCTTCCCGGAAGAGCCCTTCCTCCACCAGAGAAGATAGCGGCCGGTGAGAAGCGGAAACGACCCGGAAATCAACCTTGCGCGGCACGGACCCGCCAACCGGCAACACTTCACCTTCGGCCAGCACGCGGAGCAACCGACTTTGCGCGGTCGGAGACATGTCACCGATCTCATCAAGGAACAGCGTGCCACCATCGGCTTCCTCGACCAGCCCCTTGCGCCCCTTGGTCAGTGCCCCCGTGAACGCACCGGGCAGATATCCGAACAGCTCGCTTTCCACCAATTGATCCGGGATCGCTGCGCAATTGATCGCGACGAACCGACCCTTCAATCCGCTTGCATCATGGATGATGCGCGCAAGAAATTCCTTGCCGGTTCCCGTTTCTCCCTGAATGAGGATGGGCAGCGTCGTCCGCCCGAGGCGGGTGACCTTGCGGCGCAGCGCATCCATTTCCGGCGTATCGCCGCCGAGCCGGCCGACGGCAGAAACAGCGGATCGTTCCGAAGACACCGGAACGCCCTTCGTCTTCTGCTGCGGCTCGATCGCATGGGCATAGAGCATGCTGCCATCGCGGATCGCAATCCGCCTGTCCTGCGGCAGCCGGCTGCGGGTGAGCGCGGCGAGTTCATTGACATCCGCATCGAAGAAGCGAGACACCGGCTGGCCGATGATGTCCTGCGGGCGACGCCAGTCCAGACCGCAGGAAGCCGCAAGAATCCGCGCGCCTCCATGGGTCATGCCGCTGATCCGGCCGGAGCCATCAAGCGTGATAGCGGCTTCCGGATCCACATCAAGAAACTCGGGCGCAGCAGCAAAGCGCAGCACGAGATCGTTGCGGCTGTGCGCCATCAGATTGGCGAGTTCGATCCGGCGTACCGTCAAGGAAACGAAATGGCGGGCAATGTTCTGGCTCGTCTTCAGAATAGGCGAGCTCAGGAGCGAAATATCCAGAACTGCTGCCAGCGAACCATGCATGTCATAGATCGGTGCCGCCGTGCAGGAGAGCGGCGTATGCGTCATGTCGAAATGATCGGTCTGGTGGATCGTCAGCGCCTCGCCAGTGGCGATGCAGGCACCCACCGCGCAGGTTCCGGCCCTTGGCTCCGACCATTCCGAACCGAGAAAAAGTCCGGCCTTGCGCAGGTTGTTGTTGAAGGAGGGATCGCCGAGAAATTCGACCGTGACGCCCTGCCGGTCGGATAGAAGCAGCACGTAGTTCTGCTCGGCGACCTGATGATAGAGCCGTTCCAGCCCGGAACGCGCAATGCGGACAAGATCCTCCGATTGCTGCCGGTGCTCGCGCAGAAGGGTTTCAGAAACGATGACCGCCTCGCGGGCACGGGCGGGATCGAGCTGGTAATCCTCGAGGCAGCGCCGCCAGGACTCCACGACGATATCGTCACGCCCGGTCTGCACGCCTTGGCTGACGCTTTCGATTTCCCTGACATGGTCAGCAAACGACATCGAACAATGCCGCGGTCCTTCGGAAGAAAGACCGCCCTCCGTTTCCCAATGTTCGAATATGCCAATCAAGGAAGGGGAATGTAAAGACTTTACGCCCGCCTCAGAGGCAGGCGCCGGATGAAAAGCCTGTGACCGCAAGCCTGATGGCGAAGAACGGAAACGGCTGCATCTTGCGGATCAGCCGCCGTATTCGATGATCTCCAGTCCTGCATTGTAGTCAGTCGCATAGATGAGGCCGGCGGCATCCACGAACACATCAGCCGACTGAATAACCTTCGGCCGCCCCGGGCGACGGTCGGTCATAGTGGTGGGCCCGGCAGGAACGAGCGCTCCCGTTTCGACCGGATGATAGGGATCGGAGATGTCGAAGGCCCTGATGCCGGCATTCTGCCATGTGGCGAAAATCAGCGTGTCGGACACGAAGGAACCGGGTCTGTTTTCATGCAGGTTATGCGGGCCGAAATGCCCACCCTTTTTGACGTAATCCGCCTCATCGGGGATCGGCAGGGTGGAGATGCTGATCGGATTTTCCGGCACCCGGATGTCGAAGATCCATGTGTGCTTGCGGCCATCCTCCTCATTGTCCAGCACCGCCTCATCCGCCACGACAAGGAGATCGCGGCCCGGCAGGGGAAGCGGCGAATGCGTGCCGCCGCCGTAAGGCGGAGACCAGTTATGGTGCTTGATGAGTTTCGGCGCCGAGTGATTGGCAATGTCGAGAAGCGTCAGACCGCCATCGCGCCAGCGCGCATAGGCGGTGTTGCCATGCACGAGGGCGTGGTGAAGGGCATAGCGCCGGCCGTCGACCCATGTCGCCTCCTCGCCGGCGGCACGGTTCATGCCCGGCAGCCACCACCGCCCCAGAAGCAAGGGCCTGGTCGGATCGGCAAGATCGATCGTCACGAAGATATAGTCTGAGAACCCATCCAGCAGGGCAGACGCATAGGCGTAGCGCCCGCCCACATACCAGAGACGATGGAAGCCGATGCCCTCGACATCGAGCTGGCCGATCTTCCTCGGCTGCGCCGGAGTGGAGATGTCGAAAACACTCATGCCGGCTGTCCAGGCGCGCTCGAGCTTTCGTGCGGCAACCGTGTCTCCGACCGATTGCGTATAATAGGCCTTCTAGCCCGTAAAGGTCTCGACATCAGCGAAAAGATCCAGCGCATTGATTACCAGAAGCAGATCACCATGGGTTTGCAGATGGATGTTCCAGGTATTGGCCGGTGCCTGAACGTAGTTCACCGTGACAGGATTTTTCGGATCGCGGACATCGACGATCGAAAAGCCCTGCGACCAGGGATGGGCGACATAGGCGTGGCCGTTATGGACCATCAGCTGCAGCCCGTCACCGCGGCCTCCGATATCGCTATGGCCAATCAGCTTCATGTTGCGCGCGAAATCGGGCTTCGCAAGTGTGCTGCTCGTCATTTACTGCTTTCCATCCTGAACCTGTTCCCGTCATCGAAGCGCGCAAGGCCCAGTGGCCCGACGCACGAACATAGAGCTCAGCTGCGATCAGGATAAGAAAAATCATTCTATTTTATAGATTTAATTGATTGCATTTATGTAATCGAAGTGCACGGCCGGATCGCCAGCATCCTCGCGGCGATGGAGGCAGCAACGATTCTGGAGAAGCAGTTCGAGGCACTGAAGCAGCACGATTATCTGGCAAGGTTCCGCGCCGGCGAACTGGACACTGCGCAGAAACAAAAAAAGCTCCTCGACGCTTATGCGGAGGAGCTTTGTGTGAAGCGACTTGAATGGTCAAATATTCAAGTCTCATTGGTTTTGTTGGCATGATTTGAAGCTGCGGCCTTCAGGTTATGGTCGGCAGGACGAGGAGCTACGATCGCCAGGGAAGATGAAGTCTTGCCGCCAGCGATAAAATGGACTTTGTTTGGGAAGATTGGTTGCGGGGGCAGCTACCGATTTGCGTTCCGGGGACGTCCACGGGCATCCATATAAACATTTCTGTATCAATGGCTTGATCTGATTTTCCATCCACTCACATCTTGCATCAGCCACCAATATCCGCTTAAAATTGTGGGTAGGTAATGGGTAGGGATTTCGGCTATGACGGCTGGCATTCATCGGCTTTCCGACCGGCAGGTCAAGGCGCACAAAGAGCGCGGCCGGCTTTCGGATGGCGGTGGGGTGTACCTGCAAATCAGCAAGTGGGGCACCAAGTCGTGGGAGTTCCGCTTCACCCTGCACGGCCGAACCCGCAGCATGGGGCTGGGTCAATACGACGCCGTGTCGCTCAAGCAGGCGCGCGAAGAAGCCGAAACACTTCGCCGGCTCGTCCGCCAAGGCATCGACCCGATCGAAGCCCGCAAGGCCGCGAAGCTGAAGGCGCAGGTCGATGCCGCAACGTCCATCCTGTTCAAGGATGCCGTTGGCAAGTGCCTTGCCCGCAAGGAAGGCGAGTTTCGCAGCGGGAGGCATGGCGCAAGCTGGCGCAGGAGCATGGACGCCTATGCCGTGCCTGTCATAGGGAACATGAACGCTGCCCACATTACGACGCAGGACATCCTGCGCGTCCTGAACCAGCCGTTCGAGGATGGAACCCTGTGGGAGAAACGGACCGAAACCGCATCGCGCCTTCGCGGTCGCATTGAGGCCGTCCTGTCCTGGGCGACGGTCGCAGGCTATCGCAGCGGCGACAATCCGGCGCGGTGGGCCGGCAATCTGAAGGAACTGCTGCCGACGCCTTCCAAGGTGGCGAAGCCGACGAAGCGGCCAGCCTTGTCGCAAGCCGATCTCCCGAAATGGTTCACTGAGCTACGCAAGCGCGACGGCATGTCGGCACGGGCGCTTGAGTTTGTCACCCTTTGCGCATCGCGGTCGGACGAGGTGCGCAGAGCGACGTGGAGCGAAATCGACCTTGACGCCCGAATGTGGAAGATACCGGGCGAGCGCATGAAGATGGAGCGTGATCACCGCGTGCCCCTGTCGGATGACGCCGTTGCCTTGCTAAAGGCGCTTCCCCGGATGGCCGGCTCTCCCTATCTGTTCCCTGCCCCGCGCGGCGGTCCGCTGTCCGATGCGATCCTTTCGCAGCTCATGAAGAAAATGCACGCGAAGGAATTGAAGGCCGGGCGCAAGGGATGGCTGGACCCCGACAGCGGCTATCCTGCGGTTCCTCACGGCTTGCGCTCCACCTTCCGTGTCTGGACGGCCGAACGGGGCTATGACCGCGACATGTCGGAGATGGCGCTTGCTCACGCCGTGGGCTCGGCCGTCGAGCGCGCCTATCAGCGTAGCGACATGGTGGAGCGACGCCGCGCCATGATGGCAGATTGGGCCGCGTATTGCCGGGGCAAAGCACCCGCAGAAAATGGCGTGCAGCTTCGCGAGGCAGCCATAGCATAGATGTGATGTAGCTATCGAGGCCCTGCGTCAGATGGATGCGCAACGGGCGGTCGCCAAAGGTTAGAGCACGAAGCGCCTGACCCGATCCGGTACGGGAATTGTTGCAGGTTCTGGGATTTCTGCGAACTCATCCGCCAATAGCAGATCAGTTGCGCGGCGAAGAAACATTGCGCTCCAGAAACGCCATGACGCGCGCGGTCTGATTGGGGAGGAAGTGGTATCCTTCTTCGAGAAAGCAGATTTCAGCGTGCGGCGCGTTTCGTTGCAACCTGACCCGCGTATCGGCTGAATCCAGCAGCACGTCCCGCCCGCCGACGATCGCCAGTATCGGCATGTCGAGCGCCTTCAATTGGGCATCGGTCAGTTGCGGAATCGCGAGGAAACGCGGTTTGGTGGCCTTGCCGATCTCGTCCATGAGCGTCGCGAAGGGTCGCATCGCTTCCGGCAAAACCTCGGGCTTGGGGCCTAGCACCAGCTCCCACATCTTGCGCCGGCCCCACGGTCCCAGCAGCAGGAGCGGCAGGGCTTTCACAATAAAGTTCTTCTGCCGTCCAATCCCGGACGGGCAGATAAGCGCCAGCGCCTGAACCACGCCCGGCCGCCGGCGCGCGTAGTCGAGCGCCAGCCATCCCCCAAGCGAGGTGCCCACGAAGGCCGCCCGCGACAGGCCGAGGCCGGCCAGAACATCGTCCAGCCAGAGCGCATGAGCGTCCGTGTCCAGCTCAGGCCTGACCGTCGCGCTCAACCCCGGCTCGCCGATCATATCGACCGCATACAGCCGGAACTTTTCAGACCAGAGCGGAATGTCAGCCATCCAAGCCGCCGAATTGGCCTGTGAGCCGTGGAGCAGCATAACGGGAGGTGCAGTTTCCGGCCCGCAGGCGATCACGAAGGTAGAGCCTTGCCGGGTCGGCACATGCAGTTCGGTCCTTGCCACCGGCCAATGTTCCAGCACATCCCGGTATTGCGCCGCGATCGACGCCGCTGCGTCCGCGCTGCGATAAACCGGGTCGGTCATGGCCGCGCCCTCATATACAGATGCAGCATTTCCAGCACCCGGCCCACGTCTGACGGGCTACCGATCACCACGATTTTCAGCGTTTGGGCGAGAGGGTCGAACGCCGTCTGTAGATGCAGCGGCGGCGTGCCGGCATCGCCGGTCATCGCTACGGACTGAAGGAATGTCGCGACCCGCCCCGCTGCTTCGACCGTGACGCCGGGCATGTCGGTGACGCAGGTCGTTCGTGCCTCTGGACCTGCTTGGGGGCTACCGCTCGCAATGCCCGCGAAAGCGTCCAGCTCGGCGCGGGGGATGCGATAGGACTTCCCCATGCGGGTTGCGGTCAGCCGTCCGTCATGAATGTATCGCAGGACGGTCTTGGGGTGCAGGTTGAGCTGCTGCGCCGCCTGTTCGACGGTGAAAAGCGGGTTCGACATCGCCAGATAGTCCCTATTATTCCCTTAAACTTCTATGTTATGGCGATATATGCCGCAATAGGGAATAATTAGGGGCAATGATGTGGTCGATACCGCACACGCTATGAAAACCCGTTTGCGGGCCGATCTACGCGTCGCCATGAAGGAGGGGCGCAGCAGCGAGGCCAAGCTGATCCGGGCGCTTGTCGCAGCGATCGACAATGCCGAAGCGCCGCCGCTCCGGGCCGGCGAGCGGGCCACGGACCAACATCGGTTCCATGATGGATCGGCGGAAGTCGAGCGGCTTTCCTTGACCTCGGCGCAGGTGCGCGCGGTCCTCGTGGCGGAAATGCAGGAACATGAGCGGGCAGCAGCGGAGATGAGCCGGGTTGGCAGGCCGGATCGTGCCGACGCGCTGCACGCCGAAACGCTGCTTGTAAGACGCTACATCGAGTAGCGCACCATTTGTCGCAACTCCTGAAACCTGCGCCACATCAGCAGCGGCCCGGAATCCGGGCCGCGACGTGTCGCAAAGGTCGGACTTTCGCACACGACTTTTGCGACAGAAATTCCCCTGCAAAATCAGCGCCGGCGATTCTGTCGCAAAAATCAAAAGTTGCGCGACAAGGCGATCGTCATCTGCGCCGGCGCGATCTGCTTGACCTCTGATACTGGCGACCTCAACGGCTCCCTGGTGGCAAGTCTTTGATACGCTCCACATGCGCTTTGATGTCATCGAGCGTGAAGGGCGTATGATGGCGGGTCGTGCTTGCCGGATGATAGCGCAGCCCCAGCCGCTTTTCAGGTCGCCAGGCGTTGTTGGGCCGGATCGGACGCGGTGCAAACCCGCCGCCACAGGTCGGGCAGACGTTCTTCAGGACGGATTCCACGCAGTCCACGCAATAGGTGCATTCATAGGTGCAAATGCGGGCATCGGCGGAATCTGGGGGCAAGTCACGGTCGCAAAGTTCGCAGTTGGGGCGCAGTTCCAGCAAGTGGGCCTCCTTGGTTGTTGGTGTCAGCCCACCTTGCTACCTCGGAATAGTTTTGGCACAAATGACAATATGCCCTCGTTTTCCGCCAATTGCCTTCAGCCTCAACGTCATGTCGCCTTTGTGCTGTTCGACCGAACCAAGCTCATAGACGTCACCGGACCTTTGCAGGTTTTCAACGACGCCCGATCGCCCATGGGAGAAAGAGCCTACCGAGTTTCGCTTGTTTCCGAAGCCGCTGGCCCAGTCTTGACCGATACAGGCTTCGCGCTGGAAACCGGGGCGTTCGACACATGCCGGATAACCGTGCCCGATACGGTGATCGTCTCCGGCGGTGATAGCGCCATCCTCGCCGCGCGATCGACCGCGCTGCTGTCCTTCCTTGAAGAGATGGCGGGACAATGCCGTCGCCTCGGCTCCGTCTGCCTCGGCGCGTTCATCCTCGCGCATGGTGGCCATCTGAACGGCAGGCGTGCGACCACTCATTGGGAAAACTGCGCGCAGCTCCGAGAGGAATTTCCGCAGATAGATGTTCGCGATGACGCCATTTTTGAAGAGGACGGTAGGGTCTGGACCTCAGCCGGAGTCACGGCGGGCATAGACATGGCGCTCGCGATGATCGAGCAGGATTTGGGCCGTGCGGAAGCGCTTCGGCTGGCGCAATCCCTCGTTCTCTACGTCAGGCGGGCAGGAGGACAGCGCCAGTTCAGTGCAGCTCTAACGCGGCAGATACAGAGCAAGGGCGCGGAGTTTGATGACCTCATCGCCAAGATGCTGGCCAACCTCTCATCCGACCTGTCTGTGCCTCGCCTCGCAGCTATGGCGGGAATGAGCGAGAGAAGTTTCGCGCGGAAATTCACCGCGACGATGGGAATTGGCCCGGCGCGCTTCGTGGAAGACCTACGCGTTGATGCAGCTTGTGAAGCCCTCCAGAGGGAAGAGGCCCAACTATCAGAACTGCCGTTTCTTTTTGGCTTCGGAAACGCTGAGCGGATGCGCCGGGCTTTCCAGAGAAACAAGGGGATTGCTCCGTCCGAATACCGGATCCGCTTTGGTAAATAGCCGTCGCGAAAATCCCGCCACCTGCGACAAACATATGTGACGTAACATGTTTTAGGAGTTGTGCGACACAAGAGCAATCTTCGTCGTCTCCTTATAGGTCTCGACGGCAAACATCGTCGTGTAGCGGACCACGTCCGGATCGCTGTCGAAGAGGCGGTCGCACAGCGCCTGATATTCTTCCATGTCACCGAAATGCCCGATCAGCACCGCGTCCAGATCACCAGTGACACCGAACGCCAGGGTGATCGCGGATTCCTCTGAAATCCGCGATGCGAAGAACGATCGCACGTCTCTGGTGTGGTTGCGCGTCGTGACAGTGATGACAGCCCGAATGCCACGCCCGAGCTTGGCCGGGTCCGCGAGATAGACGCAGGCTTTCAGGACACCCGTTCGCCGTAGCTCCGCAACCCGGCGCAGGCAGGTCGAGGGCGTCGAGCCAACCGCCTCTGCCAGCTCCGCCTTGGTAAGCGCACCGTCTACCTGAAGCGCGGCCACGATCCGCAGGTCCAGTTCATCCATATGCCGCGCCTCCGGTGGTCCAAAACACCATTTTCATGGATATTTTGACCACCTTATCCGCCGCTTTCGCCGTATCAAAATAAAAAATTGGCGTGGTTAGACGATGAACAATGCAACGCTCGGGCTGATATGGGCCTTCTCCTTTGTGATCCTGGAAGCGGTCCAGGCCGTGTTTTTTGGTGGCGTATTCCAGGACTACGACTCGTTCTTGATCGGCGGGGCAGTCTTTGGGTCCACGGCTGCTGGAACGCTGATCTGGGCGAAGGTGCAGACCCCGGAGCAACTGAAAATTGCCTGGGCTAACGGAGCCAGCCTGTTCGGGCTGAACCTCTCAACGGCCCTTGTCTGGATCGCATATTTTTTCGCGCTTGAAATGATCGAACCGGCTGTAGTCTTCACCGTGTTTTCGGGGCTGATACCAATTGCCATCCTGGTTGCCTCGGCTTGCGGGCTTCCGGAAGCGTCACGGCTGTGCAACCGGGTCGAAGGCATCGGCCTGATCATCGTGGCGATCGGCGTAGGCTATCTGGCGGCGATCACACTGCTTGGACAATCAGGCTTCGTGCGAGGCGGCTGGATTGCCGCGCTGGTCGGGCTGCTGCTGACCTGGGTGTCGGCCGTCAATCTCGCGGCGATGATGATCTACAGCCATAGGCTCAACCGCCTCGGCATCGCACCGGCTGCGCAATATGGTTTGCGGTTTCCGCTCTACGTCGTGGTGGCGCTCTCGGCCGGATGGCTCGGCCTTGACGCGAAAGGTCCCGTCGATCCCGGCGGGCTGCTTGCTGTCGTCGTGATCGGCTTCGCGATCATGGCGTTTCCAGTCTTTGCGATGCAGAAGGCCATATCGCTTATGTCCACCCTGTCGCTGGCCGCGATCACGGCGCTCGGCCCGCTGTTCGTTTTCCTGTTCCAGATCGTTGAAGGCCGCGTGGCCTACGCACCGGCCACGATGACGGGTCTGATGATCTATTTCGCAGGGGCTGCTTTGGCGGCTTATGGTGGGACAAGACGATCGGATAGAAGTCGAACCTAGAAGGAGCATGATGCGCTGGCGCGAAAATCCCGATTATTGCTCCAGCCCTGCGCCCGACACCGGCGCTGTTGCAGAACCGAGAAGCCAGTCACGGCTTGCCTCCTGCGATATGAGAACTGCCGCATTCCCTTCGCAGACCCGACCTGTCGCAGTAGCCCGGACCGTCACTGTAGTTCCGCAGTGACGACGCGGGCAACTGCCGCAACGACAGGGCCTAGCGCCTGATCCATTTATTTGATGGGCTCATGACGATGGGTGTGGTAGGTTGATTTCGCAAGTGACCTTCCGGCGTGTTTGAACACCGGAGACCGGCGCAGCAAGCGGTCGTGCCCGAGGGTATATATCTGCTGCACGGCCGTAGCCAACCGGCCATCCAGACGCGCTCCGGCTCCCTCGAGCGTGTCGGCCCTGCCAACAGGGTGGAGCCTGATCCTGTCGCAGCCGCCATCGGCCGCATCTTCCCAGGACCCTGCTGCAAAAGCAGGTTTTTCGTCGTGCGTCTCATCGGTACTGCGGCAACGTTATCGCCGACCGTCTCCGGCTCCCGCCGGACTTCGGCAGCAATCCTTCTCTTCTGCCTTGCCTGCGGCAGCGTTCCTTCGCTGACCGCTTCGTTTCCATCAGCTTCAAGCCTGCTGCGGCATCTCTCGCCGCCGCCCCCGGCCGTGCCGTCCTGCGGCAGCCATCATCGTCCATCCACGTCTCACAGGAGATTCTCCAATGCACCAGAACGGCATCTTTTCGCGCCTCCCGTCATGCTGCGGCGGCACGCCAACGCAGCGCCCGCCATGAAGCGCGGCTTTTTCCGACCCTTGCGTCTCGATCATCCTCGCGCGGCCTTGTCCCCGCGCACCTTCCGCCTGGCCTTCCCGCAGGAAGAAGGGCGGACGCCTCATTCGAGGCAACAGGTGATCGAGCGCATCTGGCCTTCGGCCCTTCGGGGCATTCCGCTTCGCGCGGGATGGCATGAACACTGACCCAACGCACCCGCTCGGAACGAGAAGACCGCAGACACCCGGCCGCATTGCGCGCCGGGGTGCAAGGACCCTTTTGGCCGGAGAACGGACCATGGACGATTTGACATACGAGCTGAAGCAGATGTGCCGCCGCAATAGGGACGGCAGCTTTCAGACGCAATACCAGCGGATGCAGTCGCTGACGCTGATGGCCCGGCAGTTGAAGGAGATGGGCTTCCGCAACATGCGCGCCACCTCGCTGAAGGAAAAGCATGTCGACGCGCTGCTGGAGCGCTGGGATAGCGAACACCTGTCTGTCGGCACGATCATGAACCGCATGTCGCATCTGCGCTACTGGGCGCAGAAGGTCGGCAAGGCCGGTGTCATCCCTGCGGACAACGCCATGCTCGGCATTCCGCAGCGCCAGCATGCCGGAAGCGTGAACGGCGACAACAGGGCGAAGGACCTTGATAGCGACCACCTCGAGCGTGTCACCGATCCCCATGTCCAGATGAGTCTCCGCTTGCAGCAGGCGTTCGGCCTGCGGCGGGAGGAAGCGATAAAATTCCAGCCGGCCTATGCCGACCGCGGCGACCATATCGCGCTCAAGGGTTCGTGGACAAAGGGCGGCCGGGAACGGATGGTTCCGATCACCTCCGCACAACAGCGCATCGTTCTGGATCAGGCCCATGTGCTTGCCGGCTCCGGTTCGCTGATCCCGGCGTACCTGACCTACATCGAGCAACGCCATGTCTATGACGGCCAGTGCAAGGCGGCCGGGTTGAGCAATATGCACGGGCTGCGGCATGCCTATGCGCAGATCAGCTATGAGGCGCTGACCGGCTGGAAAGCGCCAGCCGCCGGTGGCCCCACCTTGCACGAGCTGACGCCGAAGCAGCGCGCCGTCGACACCGAGGCGCGACAGCAGATCAGCCGGGAACTGGGCCACGAGCGCATCCAGATCACCTCCGTCTATCTCGGACGGTAATGCGGCAGAGGACAAGCCGGCAAGTTCGGGCCGATCGTTTAAACAGGAAATCGGGGGTTCGTTGAAAGAGAGGTACAGCATCCATTCAGCCTAGACCAGCAGCGCTTGCACCTGCGGTAGCCGGCACATGCGTAAAGATAACCTGTGTCAGGCGTCGCATATTCATCCTTGAACGACCACTATGCGCCCCCATTCTGGACGTTCAGGTGATCGCGCCGGTGCTCTAAAGCGGACATCTGATCTTTGAATTGCAGTGGCTCGACCAGCGTGGGAAACCAATAGGACACCCGACGAGCGGCCAAGGTTACTTTTACCCTTCGATTCTTTTCTAAGCTCTCCATCTGGACGATTGGTTGTGTGAGGATTTATTTCTTACTGAGGGTGGAGGAAGAAGAATGTGGGTTTTCGGGTATGGGTCACTTATGTGGGACAACTGGCAAAGAACGCATGGCGGCACGGATGGGGTGTTGGCGGAGTTGAAAGGCTATCAACGATCCTTCAATAAGGCATCGAGAGTGAATTGGGGGACCGATGCCACGCCTGGCCCTACTTTGAACCTGGTCGAAAAAGCTGACGGGGTTTGCGTAGGTTATGCGTTTGAGTTTGATGATTCGAAACAGGTCGAAGTGTTTGCTTACCTGGAACGGCGCGAAGGCAAGAACTTTCCACTAAGAAAGATGAGAATCAAACTGAGCGACGGTCGTAACGTTGAGGCGCATTTACCAGTCTATGTGGGGGGAAACGTCATCACAGGAAAAAATCTCGACGAACTGGTTGCAATGGCGATGGCAGCCGTTGGGAGAGATGGCAAGGCTTCGGACTACGTGCTCAACGTTGCCGGCAAGCTTAACGCTGTTGGCGTAGAAGATGCTACGGTCATCGCGTTCGCGGCCGCTATCAGGAACGCTCAACAGTCTGGTGGCTAGTTTAATCGCTGCTCGCGATCGACTCACTGCGGCGCGATAATAGCAGCGGCACAACGAGTTTGCGCTAGGGATCGAATACTTGCAGAAGAATCCTAAACACAACAAGCGGAGTCGTGAACCAAAGCCATCGTCTAAACCCGCGAAGGCTGCGTCTAGGGCCGGATCCAACGCAGGCCGCGGCTTTCGCTACCAAGACGCCGTGTCCGCTTGGATGGCCGTGGAAATATGGGCTGGTCAGCGAGCGCCCGCCATCGTGATCCCGGAAGGTGGTGACGACATCGAGCTGCGTGGCGAAGCAACTAGCTTTGTCCAGGTCAAGAGCCGGCGGGAACACCTTGGAGACTATACGGAAGGCGAGACGGCTGGACACATTGAGGACCTGTGGAATCGGTCACTTCGCTCCGCACCGCAGCCGCAGCGATTGGAGCTCGTTCTTGAGCGAGAAGTGGAGGGTCTCAGTCCCCTCAACGACCACCCTGCAGTTCGTTGGATCGAAGGTCCGATCAGCACCAGACTTGCAAAATTCAATGGGTCCTCTGATCTTCTCCGACGAACATCAATCGTCGTGGCGACCTCACCGCAAGAATGGGCGATCGGCCTGATCACAAATCGGCTGAACTGCGCCCCGATCGCTGCCCAGATGTGCTTTGCCGAACTTCTTGTTCGCGTGGGCTCTTTGGCAGACGCCAATGGCCGGTTGGTGTCAGAGAACTATCGTGGCGTTTCGATCTCTGACACGGAGACGGCAATCCGAGATGTCATGGCCGCTATCGACATTGACGCGATCGAACAAGCCCTCATGAATGGCGTTTGTGAGCCCGTCGATTTCCTTACGCCTCTCAACGACCCGAACTTCTATCTCGGAGTCGATGTAGAACCCGGTCACATCGCGGCAGGTTTGGTGGCCGAACGCCCCCGAAGCAGGTCGGCTTTGGTGGCGGGTATTGAACAACGCCGGGCCGCTTTGATCGTCGGACCGTCGGGGGCCGGGAAATCCGCTTTGATGTGGGAAGCTGCCAACACGCTGCGCCATACGGTGCGGTGGTTTCGTATCCGTCGTTTAAGCGCGGCGGATATTCCATCTCTGCGCCAGTTGGTCCGGACGTTTCGCGCTTCAGAAGACAGTCCCCTTGGCTTTGTCATGGATGATGTCGGCCGGAATGGGCCGGAAAGCTGGGGCGCCTTGCTCAAAGAGGCGATGTCTGTGCCCGGCGTCGTCCTGCTCGGTTCGATCAGGGAAGAAGATGTTACGCTGATTGCAGAGCGTGCGCGGGTAGCCGAAATACGCGCCGATCCCGATGACGAACTCGCAGAACGGCTCTGGCGAGAACTGCGCGAAGCCGAAAAGACGAACTGGGCGGGTTGGTACGAGCCGTGGAAGATGAGCGATGGCCTTCTTCTTGAATATGTCCATATACTGGCGCGCGGACAAAGGATGCACGAACTCCTCGCCGATCAAGTCGCGGCCAGAGTTTCAGATCCGAAGCGTTCCCTCGAACTTGATATTTTGCGATCCGGCGCCTGGGCAGGCGCAGCGAATGCTGAAGTTGATGCACCGCGATTGGCACGCGCTCTCTCAGTTAGTGAGGCCGATCTGTCGCGCGCGCTACAACGCCTCATCGAGGAACATCTGGTCCGCTCGCCCGCTCCGGGCGCGGTCACCGGCCTACACAAGCTTCGATCCGAAGAATTGTTGCAGCTCACACATCAGACAATATTGCCGACGCTCAAGACGAGTTTCGAAAGGACAGTCGCAAGCGTACCCGCTACCGATCTCGAACCCTTGGTTGCAGACACACTATCTGCGCGGCGCCTACCTGTACCGGCAGTGCTCGATGGCTTGATTGACCGCTTGGAGGGCGAACAGGATGCGCGGGCGTTGGCTTCAGCGCTTAGGGGGCTAGGTTCGGGCCGCGTTTCCTCGGGGGTGGACGAATGGCTGGACACTCCTGAAGCGCGTGCGCTGCCGCGAACGCAAGTCGGGAGCGCCGCAATGTTCGGGATCGCCGGTATCGATCTGCGTAGTCTCAGCATTATCCCGGAGGTCCAGGCCGCGGCGGATCGACTTTCGCAGATCAAAGGTTCGCCGGAAGATGACCCACGTCGCCTGTTGATGGAGCGTATGTCACCTTCTGCTTTGTCTGCCCTGATCGAGACAGCGGATCTGGCGAGCCTCGATGAGATTCTCGCAGCCCTGGTCGGAATGCCTTTGCCAGCCGCAGTACGGACCAGTCTCGTGCAGATTCCAGAAGGCCTCTTGAATGCCAATCTGGATCTCTTGGGGTCTCTGATGGGCACCTTATCCACCCTGGATCGTGAGATCGCCAGTCACTGGGTCGCCGAGGTCGGGCAAGAGGCGTTGTTCGCACGGGTTCAGGCAGAGACAGCTTGGGCCGGACCTGTGATTACCGAAGATTCGGATGATGGGGTGATCGTCCGTTGCGATCTTTGGTATGTCGCTGGTTCCGTACAGGAAAATCCACATGGCGCGGTTGTCGGTTTGTGCGAGCTGATCTTGGCACTGTGTCCGTCGGCCGACATTGCGGTGTCCAACGCAATTACCGCAAGTGGCGAACTGGCGGGCCTTGCTCAGTTGTCGCTCGCGACAAAGCGGATTCCGCGGGAGAATCTTCCCCCACCATCAGTTCCTCAGTGGAATCGACGGTGGCGTGATCTGATTTCCCGCCGCGTCGCCGCCCCGAGCTATAGCGACTATCTTGCCAGAGGCGTGGCAATCCTCGATGCCCTTGTGCCGACGTTGGAGAAGGTCTTCGACGCACATTTTCGAGGAAAGGATGCACTCGGCAACCTCGCTGACAAGCTGAATGCACTCAATGCGGATACTGAAGCACTGACGCCTCCCACTGTTTCATCATTGGAAGCGTCAGGCGCGGGGCACGAAGAGGCTAACACCGCCGTCACCAAGTTCCAGAACCTCCTCCACAGCGCAAGCGTCAATCTCGTCAAGAGGTTCGCAATACTGCCCAACCAAGCTGGTGCATACATCGCCTGGCTGAGCGATCTCATCACCGATGCCGATACCACCATTGTCGAAGAACCTTGGCAGCTTATTGGAGACGGGCCTCCGCTAATGCTTAACCGTCTCAAGACGCTCTTGGAGACGTTGCGACTTCTGGCCGGAGAAGCCCACGAAAAGAAGCAAGCGCCAACGGCAACTTGGTCAGCACGAGGCAAAGGCGCGCGAGTAGGCAGCTCCGTTCGGCTCGTATCCCTCTCTGCCAGAGCTGCCGGGGAAACACGACTAGCTCAGCGAAAGGCAGGAATTGAACGCTTGGCAGAGGAAGCCGGGATCGCCGCACAGTTCCATCTCCGCGTTAACGCCAAGGGTATTCTACCGTGGCCACCAGCAGACGTTCTCGCGCTGTTGCCCACGTCCAACATTGCAGATGCGGTGGTCACACTCGCTGAACAAGCCGAACTCGTGCGGTCATTTGTGGACCCGTCGATCCACCTGACGATTATGCCTTACATTGAGGGTGTCGCGTTCCCGGCGCTCGGAAAGTCTGGTTACCAGACCCTCCTTCCCGACATGGAGGGAGCTGCCTTCTGGGCCGAACAACTCGGATTGCCACAAGCCCCATCTACTATGGTAAGCATGTTTGGAGAGGTGCTGAGCCTTGCCAGCGAACTTGGAGCAATGGATCAAAAACGGCTCGGCAATGAGACCCGTCCCGAAGAAGAGATTGCTGCCCGTCGGAGTTTGGAGGCTGCCTTCGAAAGAAAGTACGAGGAACTGACCCGACGGCTCAATGCGTTTGACCAAGTCCTGCAATCGAATGTGTCCGAATTGATCGAGCATTTGCGAACTGGGGACGTTGACTTTGCCGCTGAAGCGCAGGCTGCGATTGGCGGGACTTCAAGCAATATCGCCGAGGCAGCGGGATATGTGTCTCTGCTCTTGATGTCAGCCGAGATCGGCGAAATGCCCATCGATGGGCAAACTATCAAAAGTGTTCACACGACCGAATCCGAGCAGGCCGTCGATGGCCAAGAGTAACAATAGGGATGACTTCAGTCAGCCGACCAAGAACCGCTTGGCGAAGCAAGCCCGGTATCATTGTAGCAATCCTAGTTGCAGGAAGCTGACGTCTGCTCCGACCAGCGATGGCTTAAAGGAAATGAATATTGGAGTTGCAGCTCACATCTGTGCTGCAGCCCCCGGAGTTGGTGCGCGCCGCTATCGCGCCGAGATGACGCCGGAACAACGGAAATCGCATGAGAATGGAATTTGGCTTTGCCAAGACTGTGCAAAGGCAATTGATTCAGATGACCCCATTTTCACCGAGGCATTTCTGCACTCTTGGAAGCAAAAGCACTTTGAGGATATGTGGCGCAGCGTTATAGACAAGCTTCCCTTCGGCCCGACCATGCCGCCAACGGTTGCTGAGATCAGTGCACGCTTTCAAAAAGCTGCCGCTGCAGATTTGGCCGTGTTCCGTCGAACACCCAAATGGCCAGGCACAAACGTGGCGCTCACACTGACATTAAAAGTAAAGCATGTGGACGAGGCGCTTAGCACGCGCGCGCTTGCCAGCGCGGTCACCGCGTTGGATGACCTCATCCTTGTCGCGGCACCTGGAATGGGAAAGACCACAACCCTCTTTCAGGTCGCCGACGGTCTATTGGAAATCGGCAATGGCACGCCGCTTATCGTGCCGCTGGGAGATTGGGCCACCGAAGGCGAAACGCTGCTTGCATCCATCCTCAAACGCCCCGCGTTTAACGGGGTTTCAGAGCAAGATTTCCGCACCGTCGCGACGAAACCTGGCGTCGTCTTGCTTCTTGACGGCTGGAATGAACTGGATGCCGCCGCACGCGAACGCGCGCGCATGCAAATCACGGCCCTCAAGGCTGAATTGCCGGAACTCGGTCTTGCCATTTCCACTCGAAAGCAGGCCCTCGACATTCCATTCGGCGGGACGCGGGTCGACTTACTGCCGCTTGACGACGAGCAGCAAATGGAGATCGCGCGCGGCATGCGGGGCGAGGCTGGCGCACAGCTCGTGGATCAGGCGTGGCGGACAGCGGGTGTGCGGGATCTTGTGACCATTCCACTCTACCTCACGGCACTTCTCTCGCTGCCAGAGGGCGCGCCTTTTCCGACAACAAAGGAAGAAGTGCTACGGCGCTTCGTTGCCGCGCACGAGCAGGAAGCCCGCCGTGCGGCGGCGCTTCATGCGGTGGCCCTCGGCTTCCAGCAGGACTATTTGAACGATCTCGCCGTGTTCGCCACGACGACGGCCAACACGGCAATCACGGACAGCAACGCGCGCAAATCTGTCACTGATACCGCCCGGGTTCTGGTGGACGACGGACAGATCACCATCTCCACGCAGCCCGAAACGGTGCTCGAAACGCTTGTCAGCAATCACGTTCTGACGCGCTCCGGCGACACACCGGGCTACTCCTTCCAGCATCAGCAATTTCAGGAATGGTACGCTTCGCACTACGTCGAACGACTGATGCTACAGGCCGTCAGCGATCCGACAGCACGCGAGAAACTGAAGGTCGACGTGCTCGATCAGCGCCCGTGGGAAGAAGCAGTTCTGTTCGCAGTCGAACGGAGCGCACGCGGAGACGCCATATATAAGGCCGCATGCAGCGCCGCCATCCGCGCAGCTTTTGAAGTCGATCCTGTCTTCGCGGGTGAGATGATCTTCCGCGCCACCGACGAGGTGTGGGCACCGATAGGCACCGAAATGCGGAGCCTTGCCGAGCAGTGGCACGCGCGAGGCAAGGTGGATCGCGCGGTGCGTTTCATGATCGCGTCCGGCAGGCCGGAATTCAGCGATCTTGTTTGGCCGCTTGTAAGCCACGCGGACGATCAGGTGCACCTGCACGCGCTCCGGGCGGCGAAGCAATTTCGCCCTTCAGTGCTTGGGAATGACGCGCCGACGCGCATTGCAGCGCTGCCACCGGAAATCCGCAAGAACGTACTGCATGAAATTGCATCGCATGGCGGGATCGACGGCCTCGATCTTGCGACCGCAATTGCGAAGGCTGACCGCGATCCAGACGTGAAGGCGACAGTGGTTGATGCGCTCTCATTTCGACGGGCAGATCGCCACGTCGCCGACTTGCTCGTTGACGCGGGCGACGCGACCTACGATATCCTCGCCGAAAAGGGTCACCTCGACGATATCGTAGTCGATGCTGTCCAGCAGGAACTTCGGCGAGCGCGCGAACGGCGCAAGGTTGCTGGATTTTCGCACTTTCAGCGCCTGCGCACGCTCGTTCACGGGTCGGGCGGAGATGACCGCGATAGCGAGGTTACTGAGATTATCGCCGAAATAGAAATCGACCGGAAACGCGATGGCGAGAAGCATCTGTTGTATGAAGTGCGCAAGCGATATCCGGACGCTCTCGCAAAAGGGCTATTGCGCCGCGTGCGCGAGCGCCGCGAACTCTTCTACGGCGCGGATGATATTCTTGCAGCCGCGGGATTTGCTCTTGAGGACGACACGCTACTCAAGATCGCCCTGGAAAAAACAAGCCGCCACGATGACCAGGCCGAGGCCGCCGCTTCTGTGCTGGGACCAAACGCTGTGGGCCGGCTGATTGACGCATATCTTGCCGCTGGGGAAGTCGTGCATGACGCCAATGGGAAGTACGACCAGGCAGCAGGTGATCACTATCACGCTCTGCGCACCCGTATCGGACACACCCCGGGCGCAAGTTTAGTGGCCGCTGTTCAGGCGCGGGCGATAAATGCTGACAATGAGGAAATCGTCCAGTTGGCCGAGCTGTTTTCTCGCGAGACTTACCGCGACGATGATAGGGCGCGTCCCTTCACTAAGGAAGGCTTGGCCGCAATAGGAGTGCTGGCGCGCGAATGGGCCGAGCGCATGCTCGTGACTGAAGATGTAGAACGCCGGCATGTCGCTACTGTTGCAACGATGATGAGCCATGCTCCATCTGATTTGCACCTTCCTCTCTTAAAGAGAATGCTTGACCAGAATTTGCGTCGCTATCGGGCCTTCCGCGAGAAAGCTACCGCGAGCGGCTGGAAAGATCGCGACGCTGTGCAGGAAGCTCAGTGGCCACAGACGCACGAATATCAACGCGCATTCTTGGCCATCAGCACGCCTGAAACTGCTGCGCTGATGGGAAAGTATCTGACCGATGAACATTTTGGCGAGCTGGCGGCACGCGTGCTGCTCGTCCAGTGGACCAAAGCGAACGAACCTGAAAACGACAAGAAGTTCAACAGCAGCGTAGATTTTTCGCGCGTGAAAGCGCGCCGCGAGGCCCGTGCTTCAGATCCTACTGGAACATCGGCCGAGGCGGAAGCAATCTTCGGCGCAATCGAGACCTTGATCGTCGATGGTTCGTCAGATGCGCAAGTGAAGCTGGCGGTTGCGCTCGGGATTGTAGGAGCACGGCTACCTCATGGTCAGCGTGATGCGACGATCCAGAAGCTCATTTCTCTCGCGCCGAGGCAGGCGCGCGCAGCCTTGTTGTTGTCGCTGATCCTCTCTGGCGAGGACATCGACATCAAGCTAGTGGCCGACGGCATAGCTGAGACCTTTGAGGCGGCCGAGAAGGAGGCTTGGATTCTGACGCAGAGCGACGCGTATCAGCTACGCGATTGGTTGCGCCTTTTGCCTTTTGCCACGCCTATCACCGATCTGCCCGCCATTGTGCGTAGCATGCCGGACGCGCAGCGCGATCCACGAATGCTCGAAGAGATGGTACGCGGACTCGACAGTTCGTCCTCGGACGACGCAGAAGGCGTGACTTTCAAGCTCGCAGAAGAAAATCCCGCTCTTTACCAGAACCATCAGTGGCGCGCCACCGCGTTGAGGTTTGGCACGGTATCTGCCGCGCGATGCCTTGTTGACTTGACCGTCAGTGGCACGCTCGACGGCAAGTCATACGACGGATGGCATTGGCAACGTGAATTGGGCAGATTGATTTCGGAGTCCTCCGAGGTCCGCTCCTATGTCTACGACCTCTTGAAGGATGGACCGACAACGAAGCAGCTTGCTTTGCTAGCTCGCGCAGTCGCCGAAGACCCTGGTGCGGACGGCGTACTGATGCTGATCGATTTTGAAATGAAAACCGGAGTTTCGTTCATGACGTGGCAGTCGATCCAAAGCGCTGTCACGGAGTACGTCCCTGCAGAGAACTGGAAGGGTGCTTACAATGTCGTACCCGTCCCGGCGATTGAGCTGCGCCGCAAGTTGCTGGCGATGACCGGCAGCGGAGGCAAGGATGACCCTGCCACCCGATGTCTCAACCTCATAGACAAGCTCCGGGACGAGTACGGTGCGCCAGAATCGGAACCACGTCATCCCGATCTTGCATCTGAGCGCCCGTGGCCGATCTTGACGCCCGATCCCGATGCAGAAGATGGGGGCTGGTCGGCAGGCGCAAGCTCCAGGTAAAATGCGGCCCGATGCAAGCGGGTGTCTGCTTTTCTGGCTCTCCCATCACAAAGCCGCCAGTCGGTTGCCGGCCCCCTTTTGTCGTTCAATGGGACACCTCTTCCGGCTCCGGATCGTGTAAGAGGCCAGCTGTTGCGGTATCCAATCGGCCGCGAACCGCAGCGTTTACGCCTGCGACAGCCGGCACATGGCTTGCCGGCTGAATGCTCGCCGGCGTTCAGCCACCGAACCGCTGCGGCGGATCAAGCCGCGAGGCGGGCCATGATGGGCCGGCCGCTTTTGGCGCGGCTGCGCAAACGGCAAAAGCACAAAAGCGAAAAGGGCTGAATGGAATGGTTCAAGGAAAGGGAGTGAAGGGGAAAGGCCCTATTCGGAAAGGGCGAAAGGGAAAGGCTAAGCGGTAGTGCTGGCGATGACGGATATTTTCCTGCCGGCCTATCGCCCGCCCGGCCGTTGCTTTTCGGCCTTAGGGCATGTGTAGATTGTGGGTAGATTTGCGTTGATCTGGAGTTTCCTCAACAGAAACAACGATGGTTGGTTGCGGGGGCAGGATTTGAACCTGCGGCCTTCAGGTTATGAGCCTGACGAGCTACCGGGCTGCTCCACCCCGCGTCCTGTAGGTAAACCGCGAAGCGGTTTATCCGGTGTGCAAAACCGTTTGGGTTTTGTCACGGTAGCGTCACCGGTTTGGCGGTGATGCCTGTGCCGGAGCAAATTGCCGAAGGCTGTCTGCTCCTGTAAGGGACGCCCCGTTATACATCGGGTGCGTTGAAGTTTCATACTGTATATAGGGCCTTAAAGCAGAAAGGACCGCTTTGGGCGGCCCTTTTGTTTCGGCTCGGGCCGTCATTTCATGATGAGAAGATGTTGCTTTGATCTTTTCACATGCCGCTTTGCGGACCTTTCATGTCCGGGCGCATGTGCGTGTTGCGTTTTGCAGACCTGGCAGCGACCTACTCTCCCGCGTCTTGAGACGAAGTACCATCGGCGCAGGGGCGTTTCACGGCCGTGTTCGGAATGGGAACGGGTGCAGCCGCCCCGCAATAACCACCAGGTCAGCGAAGCGCAACAATATGAGAAGCTGGTTGAGGCGACATAGCCTCTATTTTTCAGTCTTTGAACACGTCATGCCTTCCTGTCTTCACGCTGCCGCGATCTTCGATCGCTACGCTACAAACGGCGCGCCAGACGCCTGGCGACGAACTCGCGTTCTGTACTGCTGCCAAACTCGACGTCGAGCAAGGCAGCCATACAGCGCAAAAGCGCGTCGGCCATTGTCGGCCGGCCCGTCCGGAGCGCTTCTGCGCGTCAGGACAAGAAAGATGCATCATCGAACTCCGTTCGATGAGCATGGTCAATGAGAACGATCAAGCCAATCGAGCTATTAGTACCGGTAAGCTTCACACATTGCTGCGCTTCCACACCCGGCCTATCAACGTGGTCGTCTTCCACGGCTCTGATAGGGAACACTCGTTTTCAGGTGGGTTTCCCGCTTAGATGCCTTCAGCGGTTATCCCGTCCATATATAGCTACCCTGCTATGCCGTTGGCACGACAACAGGTCCACCAGAGATATGTCCATCCCGGTCCTCTCGTACTAGGGACAGATCCTGTCAATATTCCTACACCCACGGCAGATAGGGACCGAACTGTCTCACGACGTTCTGAACCCAGCTCACGTACCGCTTTAATTGGCGAACAGCCAAACCCTTGGGACCTGCTCCAGCCCCAGGATGCGATGAGCCGACATCGAGGTGCCAAACAACCCCGTCGATATGGACTCTTGGGGGTCATCAGCCTGTTATCCCCGGCGTACCTTTTATCCGTTGAGCGATGGCCCTTCCACGCGGGACCACCGGATCACTATGACCGACTTTCGTCTCTGCTCGACTTGTCAGTCTCGCAGTCAGGCGGGCTTATGCCATTGCACTCGACGAGCGATTTCCGACCGCTCTGAGCCCACCATCGCGCGCCTCCGTTACTCTTTCGGAGGCGACCGCCCCAGTCAAACTACCCACCATACACTGTCCCGGATCCGGATAACGGACCGCGGTTAGACATCCATGACGATAAGGGTGGTATTTCAAGGATGGCTCCACTCAAACTGGCGTCCAAGCTTCAAAGCCTACCACCTATCCTACACATGCCGACACGAATGCCAGTGTAAAGCTATAGTAAAGGTGCACGGGGTCTTTCCGTCTAACCGCAGGAACCCCGCATCTTCACGGGGAATTCAATTTCACTGAGTCTATGCTGGAGACAGCGGGGAAGTCGTTACGCCATTCGTGCAGGTCGGAACTTACCCGACAAGGAATTTCGCTACCTTAGGACCGTTATAGTTACGGCCGCCGTTTACTGGGGCTTCGATTCAAAGCTTGCACCTCTCCTCTTAACCTTCCAGCACCGGGCAGGCGTCAGACCCTATACGTCGTCTTGCGACTTCGCAGAGCCCTGTGTTTTTGATAAACAGTCGCTACCCCCTGGTCTGTGCCACCCCATCTGACTTGCGTCAAAAGGGGTCACGCTTCTTCCGAAGTTACGCGTGCAATTTGCCGAGTTCCTTCAGCATAGTTCTCTCAAGCGCCTTGGTATACTCTACCTGACCACCTGTGTCGGTTTCGGGTACGGTCTATACGGTGGAGCTATTTCCTGGAACCGCTCCGCTGCCCTGATAATCCAATAAACCAGAACAACTTGTGCAATCCGTCACTACCACCAGGCCCACGAATATTAACGTGGTTCCCATCGACTACGCGTGTCCGCCTCGTCTTAGGGGCCGGCTAACCCTGCTCAGATTAACTTTAAGCAGGAACCCTTGGTCTTTCGGCGAGGGAGTCTCTCACTCCCTTTATCGTTACTCATGTCAACATTCGCACTTCCGATATCTCCAGGGCTCCTCACGGATACCCCTTCACAGACTTACGGAACGCTCCGCTACCACGTGGATAAATCCACATCCTCAGCTTCGGTGCATGGCTTTAGCCCCGTTACATTTTCGGCGCAAAGACCCTTATTT
>CP021371.1:4600000-4754916 GCA_002600635.1 Rhizobium sp. ACO-34A
CGAAAATCCGGCGTCCGCTTCCAGATCGCCGTCCCTGCTGATCTCCATTCCCGACTCGGGCGAACCCCGATCCGAATCCCGCTGGGGATGATCGCGGCCACGTCCGCCAGACGCATCGCTCGTTTACTGTCCGGTCACGCCGAGCGCCTATTCATCGCCGCGAGATCACAGGAGATGAATGCCATGTCGAAACCGGACCTTCGCGACGCCCTCATAGCAGAGCTACAGGGCCAGCTCGCCGAGATGGCCGACCAGTTCCAGGAATACAGGACGAACTCGGAGCGGCGGCTGGCCGTGGAGGTCGAGAACGCCCGACTTGTCGGCGAGAACCAGACGCTGGCGAAGGTCGTGCCGATCGGCGAACATCTCGGCGCCCTTGCGGACGGCATGGAAGCGCTCGAGGCGAAGGTTCGCAGTCTCCCCCGTTCGCAGCAGGGCGGCGTCGAGGACGCCTTGTCTCTCTTGCAGGACCAGATGGCGTCGTTGTCACAAGCCGTCCACATGTCGCTCGAAGGGGGGCCGCCCCGTCCCCTCTTGTCGGAGGTGCTCGAAGACTGGGTCGAAGTCCGCAGTGGCTTCGGTATCGCCGCGAAGAAGATCGACACCGACCGCAATCGCGTTCTGGACTTCATCGCGTTCGCCGGGGACAAGCCCGCCAACAAGTATACGTATTACGACGTCCAGCGGTTCACCAACCTGCTCGTCCGGGTGCCGGGGAACTATTCGAAAATCCCGCATCTCAAGGGTAAGCCCCGGCAAGATGCGGCGGACTATAACGACCGGCTGGCCCCTGAGGACCGAATGCCGACGCTCTCCGTGAAGTCGATCGAGGACAACTACCTGTCGCCCCTGCGGGTCCTCTTCCGCGACATCGCGGCGGAGCACAGCTTCCGGTCGCCGCTCACCGACGTCGAGATTCGTATCTCCTCGGACGCGACCCCATCGGTCGAACGCCTCCCGTTCGCGGTCCCGAAACTGAACCGCTGGTTCGCGCACGCGGCGAAGGAAGAGCGGGCGGACATGAAGTGGCTACCGTTGCTCGGCACCATCACAGGCGCCCGCATAGCGGAGCTCATCTTCCTTCAGGGGAAGGACATATATCGCATGCGAGGCGACGACGGCTTGGAGTGCTGGGTCCTCGACCTGCGAACGGACCTCATCGCCGAAGGCGGCGGGACGCAGAAGCGCAAGACGAAGAACAAGCCCTCGCGGCGTCTAATCGCCCTCCATGAGTCGTTTGAGACACTGGGTTTCATCAGGTATGCCCAGTCTCGCCGAGACGACAAGTGGCTGTTCCCTGCCGCCTTCTACTACGGAAAACGTAGGGTCTCCGACCCCGCCGATGCGGCCAGCAAGCGGATGAACCGGATGCTTAAGGACGTCGGGATTCATGAGAGGCAGGTGCAGGTGTTCCATTCCACACGCCACACGGCGAAAGATATCATGAGAATGGCACGCGTAGACGAGAGAACCCATGATCTCCAGACCGGGCATGCACTTCCCACCGTCTCGAAGCGTTATGGCCTGAAACATCTGGCGCAGCAGGAGCTTGAAGTGCTGCGCAGCCTGCCGCTCCCCGATGGTCTCGACCTCACCCCATACATGGAACCGGGGGCCGCTGCATCGTGATCCGGCGCGGGTAGCCTCGCTCTTTTCCACGACGATTTTTTCCTATCCTTCGGATCGAGCCACGTGTCTCGATCCGATCCGCAAGCGGACCGGGGAAAAAATAGTCGCGGAACCTTCTCGCTCAGTGACTGTCAGCGCCCGCCTACCGTCGTACCCGGAGCCGGGGAGAGATGCTGCACATCAAGACGCCGGGCTCGCGTCGTTAGATCCCTGTTAGATCTACCGGCATTCTTCATTACAAGACCGGTTTCGTCCTGGGCCCCACCTTGCGAATCTGCTATAAAATCCTTGTAAAACAAGGTGTTATGGAGATTTCCATGGAAACGACAACGACGACAATCAGAGGCCTCACGTTCGACGTGCTGGTGACGGAGACAACGCACCGAGACGCCGTGGGCGTCCTCTTCTACCTCGCGACGATCACCGTCAGGAGCCGCAAGACAGGCGTCGAGCGGATCGCCCGCCGGTCCCGCATTCCGGGCACAGGGAAGACCATCGCTCGCGACGTCCAGCGCATGGGCGTCCGCGCACTCGACAAGCTGGCAGCGTGAGGAAGGTGACGGGCATGCAGTTGCAGTACATCTACGAGACGACATTTCCGTGGGAGCCGGACGCGGGCGTCTTTCCGGGCAGCGAGACGTCGGCGCTCGGAATGACGACGGAGCTTGTCGCCGTCCGGGACGGCCAGATCGCCGACGAAGACGAGACGGAGGCCCGGTTCGAATTGCTCATCGTGCGGCGCGGCGACGGCTGCGCCTACGCATGGGAAGTCCTCGACGTCGACACGGACAAGACGATGGCGGAAGGCGAGGCGTCGACGCTCCGGGACGCGAAGAGAGCCGCAGAGGCGTCGGCGTGGCATGCTGCCGAGCGCATTGCCGGCCGCCGAATCCAGCGCGCGGAAGACTGGCTTGACGAGGCGGCAGCCAGCGCGGCGGCGTTTGTAGCGGCGGAACTCGCCCGGATGACACCCCGGCGCGGCAACGAATCCGGGTGAGTACAGATACGGGGCGACCCGCCAGAAGCGCTGTAAGGGCCGTTTAAACGCCTCCGAATATAAGCAACGGGGCCATCAGGCCCCGTTTTCATGTTCGACGCCCGTTTTCGAGACTTCATCGTAGAAGGCCACGATGGCGTCGGCCAGAGCCTCGACGTCGGCCTTCGCCGGAGCGCTGTCCGACAGGAGTTCCATGTACGCGGCGTCGAGCGCATCGAGGCGCCGCCGCTGGTCTTCCGAGAGATGACCGAGCAGCGCCCCGGCGTCGGCGTGAAGTTCCATTTCCATGTCGTTCTCCTCCTACTTCCTTCCGGGGACCGGCGCGGCGTCGACATCGACGGCGGGCGTCGGCTCATCTTCGAACGTCGGCGCGACCCGCGCCCCCACGAGCGCGCGTTCCCGCAGCGTTGTCCGGTCAGCACCGATCCCCAGCATGCGGAGAGCCATCCGATCCTCAGAGGCGATTAGCCCCCGGAGCCACGGTCGAGCCTCATCCGGGACGCGCTGCAGCATCTGCGCCCGCGCTTGCTCGCGGCGTCGCTCCGAGCGGCTATCGAGATCGCGCACGAGGCGCTTCCACGGACGAGGCGCAGGCGTCGACCGCACGCGCGGCGTCGAGATCGGAGGCGGCGTTCGTCCTGGTTCAGGTTCGAGGCCACGTTCCCTGGCCCATGCTTCACGTCCGTTCGGATATCCGAGTGGTGGGTCCCACGGCGACCGACGAGGCCGGAGCCGAGGCTGCGGCAAATCGTAGATGAGAGCCGGGACCGGCGGCGCGAGGGCAAGCACGGCGGAGAGCAGCGCGAGGATCTGAAGCATCATCTTGCCCGCCGGGTCAGCTCGGCGTTCGCGGCGTCGCGCGAGATCGCGCCGTAGTTCATCGACGCATGTCCGACGTCGCCTGTCTTTCGAATCCTTGCTCATGCCGACGCCTCCAATCCCTGTCCAGCATGCGCGCCGGCCGGATTCGAGGCAAATCCGGACGGGCGTCGCGGCGCCCGGACGAAGGATTCGACGCCGAATCGGATGGGTTATGATACGGCGGCGTCGTTCGGACGAGCTTAGAAGGGCACTTCCGGCGTCCTCATTTTTGGATTCCGGCGTTTCCGGGAGAGTTTCGGCATCTGGGTGCGGAACCCGAGGCGGCTCAGCGGCGCCCCGGCGTCGGCCTCATACCGAACCCCGGCCCCAGAGACGGCGTCTCCTCCGGGGGACGAAGGCGCTGCACCTCCCGCCGTGCGGCGTCGCGTTGCGCAGCCGTCTCCGTGAGTGCAGTGTCGAGAGTCCGGACTAGCTCCTCTGCCTTCCTGCTCGCGGTCTCGGCGGCGCTGGCCCTGCGTTCGGAGGCGTCGGCGCGACGGTCGGAAGACGTCGCCTGGTCGCGGAGCCGTTCCATCTCGACCGCGACGGCAGCGCGAACGCGGTCGGCGACACGGCTCTTTCGGAAGCCGTCGAAGGCTGTTCGAAGCAGGCCAGGCAGCCGTTGCAGCCTGGCCGACGCCGCGCGAACCTTCGCGGCCTCTTCCCGGACCCGCGACATCATGGACCGCGCCTTGCGCTGTTCCCGGACGGCGGCGGCGTGTGCGGCCTTGGCGGCTTCCGTCGCCGCCTTGGATTCCGCAAGACGTCGAGCCGCCTCCGCCGTCGCGGCGTCGGCCTCGGCGCGCAGCGCGGCGGCTTCCGTCGCCGCCGTCGAGACCATGGATTCGGTCTCTGTCCTCTTCTCCGTCATGTAGGATTCAACTTTGACCTTCACGGCGGTGGCGCGGTCGAGAGACGCCCGGAGGGCGCGGGCCTGGACCTTCTCCCGCTGCCACTCCTCTCTCGACAGGCGGCGTCCGCCTGGTCCGAGCCTGGTGAGACCGCATGGTTGGGCGACGGCGGCATGATACGAATCCTGCCATTCGCGCATGGCCCGCTTGTATTCACGGTCGCCGCGCCGGTTCAACGTCTTCGAGTCCTCGCCCTCGGCGGGGCCGGCCAGCATCACGGCGCTCTTCGCAGACTGGCCTGGGTGGAGCGCGGTCGCGCGCATCGCGGGATCGTCGGGCAGGACGTAGGCATGGACATGCCACCGGGTTTCGTCTTCGTGACGGACGACCGAGGACAGACGGTCGCCGTACTGCTCCCGGAGCCACGCAACGGTCAGTCTCTCCCAGCGCTCGACCTCCGCTCGCATCGCGGGGTCGCCGCGAACCGCCTCCATCGTCACGGGATGCGAAGCCACAACCGTCAGCAGTGTGTTCTGATCCTGCCGCACGCGCCGTTCCTTGCCGCCTTTCGGCGTCGTGCGGGCGGCGTCGGCTGCGGCATCGTGCATCCGTTCCACCTCGTCTACGCCCACGCCGTACACGATGACCGGCGGCGAGGGCGTCGCAACATGAAGGGAGGCGGAAGGATCGCGGCGGGCCTCACCGAGGACAAAGGACGTGGAGCGTCCTTTCGCCCCCTTTCGAGAGAAGCATTCCATGTGCACGAACTGATAGGCCATGCCCGCTCACTCCACGAAGAAGGCAACGGCCACGGCGGTTGTCCTGGCCCCCGTCGCCATGTCGCGCATGAGGATCGACCACTGATACTGTCCGGCAGTCCGGGGACGCCCGGAGAAAATGCCCGTCGCGCTGTCGAATGAGAGACCGGCAGGAAGCGGCGTCGCGGTCGCCAGCGCGTATTCGTACCGGCCAGAACCACCCGAGACGTCGGGGAGCAGCAGCACGGACTCGCCGACGCCCCACGCGTATCTGTTGCCGCCGTAGGTCACGACCGGCACCTCAACAGGTGGCGTTGCCGGAGGTTCGGCGGTCGGAGTCGGCGTCGTCAGCACGCCCGACGACGCCGACCTCCATACGACGGGCCCCTCGCTGGCGGACGCCGTATTCGCGAGAAGCGCCGCGACGATGACAGACGTGATGATGTTCTGGACGTTCAACATGATGTTCCTCCGGTGTCGGTGGAAGAATCGTGACCGCCGGCGGAGCCGGAAACAAACCTGTAGAGACGGACTAATGCTTTTCCGCTCCCCTTCGGGGTGCTCAAAGCGTCCGCTCTCCGAGGGCGCACGCGCGGCGCCTGGCCGGGGCCTTGTCGCCGTCCTGGAGGACGACGAGACATAACGTGAAATCACGTTATGTCCTGGTGACGTCGGGCAACCGTCGTCACGCCGCGATGCGGCAACCATGCTCCGGGGACCGGCCCGCAGCATGGGCGGCAGACGCCCGCCATTCCGCCCAGCGGGCTTCGCTCTCGGCGAGGTCCGCCCGCATCTTCGCCCATCGCGCCACGACGTCGGGCGCTTCGAACGGAATTTCGTCGTCTTCGTCTGTCGGTCGCGGGGCTAGACGGACAACCGTGGCACCGTCGAAGAGCGAAACGACCTCCCGGAGATCGTCGTCAAGCTCTTCCGGCGGCACTTCCTCGTCGGCGTTTCCGGGTGCCGGGACAGTTGGCCTACATGTGTGAACGATATAGCAGGCCGCTTCGGCGGCCTCGCATATCTCGTTCGACGACATGGAGGCATCAAGCGCCATCCTCGCCACGCGCAGCGCCTCCTCCGGTGGCGGAGCGAACGCGTCGTCCCACCACTGCCGCGCCTGCCGCTGCCACGCCTGGATATCCCCGCCGTCCTCTCCGAACGCCGCTGCCGGGTCATAGTTCTGGATCATGATCATCGGTTCTGCCCACGGCGAATGCCGCCACTGAGGCAGGCTCAGGCCGATGACGAGATTCGACGGCGGAACGGCGGCGCCCGTCCGCTCCCGCGTTTTTGGAACCTCATGGGCGTCCTCGGCGGCGTCGCCATCGCCATCCTCGTTCGCCTCGTCGTCTTCGATGAGGTTGCCGTCCTCGTCAGCGGCCTCTTCCTGGTTTCCACCGCGCCTGCCCTTCTTGACGCGCATGAGCTTGCCATCTCCGCGTCCGTCATGGACTCGGGCGATCTTCTTCCGCTGCGTCTTGAGCTCCCGGAGCCAGCGCCGGAACTCACCCATCGGCTGGCAGATCTTCAGCCGCTGCGTCTGCCGATACAGCCAGACGAGTTCGTCGTCCGACGCCGCGAGCGTGTCCGCTGGTTTGCTACAATACTTGACGATCTCCTCGACATTTCCGAGACGCTCGTTGTCACGCCAATACGCGCCCATGAACTGCTTCGTGTACCGGAGAAAGTCCAGCCACAACTTATCGATGTTGCGCTTCGGCCAGTACAACACGTTCGCATGCACGTGATACAACACTGTGTCCGCACCGTACCGCGCCGACAGGTCAGACTCTTGCCCCCGTTCGGCTGCGGCGGCGTCGCGCTCGCGGGCCGTCGAGCGAGTGAACTCAATGCCCCGGTACAGGACTTCGATGTCGTAGCACTTGCCGATCTCGTGTCCCCACTTCGATATCCGCCGCGACAGCTCTTGAACGGCGCCCCGGAGGTCTCCGAAGGCGGGGACCGGCTCGGCGCAGGTCATGACCGCGTAACGGAAATAACGCGAATTCGGGTGCTCGTGAATGAACAGCTTCAAGCCGTTCACCGTCGGCCTCCTGTCGCGGGCGGCGACGACTGGCAGGAATCGAACGGCGCGGAAGGTGCGTTGCGTTTCGACAATATTCGTGACGGCTGAAATCAGCGTCAGACCGCCAGGCCGGATCACGTCTTCACCCGCTCGCTGGAGGGCGTCGGCGAGCAGATCGTTCTGCTGCATCAGCCTCGACGTCGCCATCGTGCGCCGTGCCCAGGCGTCGGCGGGCAGCATCCACCCCGTGTTCGCTTCCATGACATGGTTATGGGTCTTCACGGCGGGACGCCGCGAGGCAGCAACAGCGGCGGCACGTTCGCCTATGCCCTGCGGGGCTTCGTCAACATTTTTGGCTGGCTGGGTAAAGTTCGGCTCGACGTCGAAGGGGTCATATCCGCCCCCGGCTCAATTCGCCGTCAACGGCGGCTTTACATTTTCACGGCATCGTTCAGCATTCTTGAACATCCTGTGAAAACCGCCCGAGGGTTGCGAGCCCGTTGACGGCGGTTTTTCTATGCTCGATCGTCGGCGCGAGGCGGTCAAGCTCAGTCGGAAGCCAGCTAATTGTTGACAATGGCCGGGGTATCAAATACCCACGCTCGTACCCGAGCGGAAATTTCTATGAATAGATATCAATAGGTTATACGGAGAATGGTAGAGAGTCATACCCTCTCCGCCATTGATCCAAAGATTATGAAATAGATCCGTTTGCGCTTGGACACAGTCATTTACGACTTGGGTGATAAGTGGTTTTGCGAAACTGCCTGGTACGCTAACCGCCGGAACTGCCAACAATTGGGACGGCGCCACTGGAGGCGATTGGTTTCGCACCCTACAGTTTGGCGACGCGACCCTAGCGGCCAGGACGCATAGACTGTTCCTCTGATCCAGCAGGGGCTATCTTCAACTTCCCTACGCAGAATCTTGCCCGCTTCGGATTGAGTCACCTGTCTCAATTCGAGCGCCTACGGTGACCATTACTACCGATTGGTTTCGTAGTGTTGGACTTCGATGACCATCGCCTTAGCGGCAACGAGTATCAAGCTTCGCTGTATGTTACCCACGTACAGGTATTGGCAAGTTGTCTTATCGCGGCCGGCAATTTGCTGGATCGAGGGACGCCTCTCGCCCATCCCGATCCTCCCGATCTTGACACGGAGCGGCGGCATATCCATTTATCTGCCTAGGCAGATATTTTAAAGGCGAGGGAATGAGCGATGTCGAGCGGTGAAGTCCTTCTCCCCTCTATTTCCGACGAGACCTACGATCCCATCCACAATGTCGGGCGCACCCTGATCGACGCTGCGGCCCAGATGACGCAGGCGGTCGACCGTCGGGCCCAGGACATTGGAATTACCGCGGCGCAGTGGGTCGTGCTGATCCGCATCGCCGACGGTATCGGCAATACCGCGAGCGAGCTTTGCCAGACACTTGGCTATGACAGCGGCGCCATGACCCGCATGCTCGATCGCCTCGGAAAGCTTGGATTGGTGCAGCGCAAGCCATCAATCGAGGACAGGCGCGTCACGACCATTTCGTTGACCCCCGCCGGAGAGGCGCTTTATCCGCGCATCAAGCCGATCGCCATCGACGTGCTGAGCAGCCACCTCAGGAACTTCACACCCGAAGAGATCGAACAGCTCCTGGGCTTCCTCGAACGCATCATCGCCAACGGACAGGCCGACAGCAGATCCCTGTCAGGGCCGGATGGAGCATCATGACACGAAGACACGGAACGATAATTCACACGGCCTGCCTCGCGGTGAGGCTGGCAGCATGCGGCTCCTTCGCCGCACATGACACCTTCGGGCAGGCCCGCCCGGCAACGGGAGATAGCGCGGGATGCCAATAACGACCGTCAGGACCGCTCAGGATCTTTCACTCTCAGCGGCCCGAGGCCTTCTCGAAAAGGGGCTGGATCTGGCAGCCGGACAGGGCCTGAGACTGGCGATTTCCGTGGTCGATCGCTCGGGCAATCTGCTCGTCTTCGCGCGAATGGACGACGCGTCGATCGTGACCACCGAAGTCTCGATCGGAAAGGCCCGGACTGCGGCCTTCATCAAGGCGCCATCCAAGTTCTTCGAGGACATGATCAATTCCGGCAAGCCGTCGATGGCGACAGTGCCCGGTCTGTTGCCGCTGCAAGGCGGCATGCCGGTCATTCTCGAAGGCGAGGTTATCGGCGCTGTCGGCGTCAGCGGCTCTTCCGGCGAAACCGATCAGGAGATCGCGACGCGGATTGCCGGCTCCTTTGCCGATCTCTGATTGAAAGGAAAATACGATGGGCGCATCTCTTCAATCCAGCACGGGCCTGAGCGGCAAGACAGTCGTCATCATCGGCGGCACCTCCGGTTTCGGCAAGGCGATAGCCTGCAGGGCCGCCGAACTGGGGGCCGGGCTGGTGATCACCGGCAGGAACCGGGAGAAGCTGGAGCATGTCGTCTCCGAATTCACGACCGCCGGTCACAAGGCCTCGGGACATGTGGTCGATGCGAGCGATACCGCTTCGGTCGCCACATTCTTCGAGGGTATCGCGCCCTTCGATCATCTCGTTTCGATGGCCGGCGGCTTCATGGGCGGCGGCTTTCTGGATGCCGATTATGAAACGATCAGGAAGGCCATCGAAGAGAAGCTCTTCGCCAATCTTCGCATCGCCCGCCATGCAGCCGCGAAGGTGGCCGAGGGCGGCAGCATGACCTTCACCGCGGGTTCGGGTGGCAGGCCGCATAATGCCTCGGGAGCAGTCATCGGCAACGATGCCATCCGGACCATGGTCGAAGGCCTCGCGGTAGAACTTGCGCCGAAGGCGCGCGTCAACGCGGTGGCCCCCACCTGGACCGAAACGCCGCTCTGGCGGAACATGCCGGCTGCCGACGTGCAGGCAACGAGGGAACGCTTCTCGCAGACCATTCCACTTAGGCGAACGGCCGAAATCGACGAGGTGGCGCAAGCCTACCTATTTCTCATGCAATGTGGTTTCATCACGGGGCAGACGATCGTCGTGGACGGTGGACTGACACTGGTGAGTTGACCCCGCAGATCCCCCAAGCAGAAAGGAATTTTCCCCATGACCATCAATGTCGCCGTTGTCGTCGGCAGCCTCCGGAAGGGTGCCTTCAGCCGCTCCATCGCTCTTGCATTGAAGGAGATCGCGGCCCCGCGTCTCGATCTGACCATCGTCGAGATCGGCGATCTGCCGCTCTACAATCCCGATCTTGAAACCGCGACCCCGCCCGAGGCATGGACGCGCTTCCGCAGCGAAATCGCCCAATCCTCCGCAGTCCTTTTTGTAACACCGGAATATAACCGCTCAATTCCTGGCGGTCTGAAAAACGCACTCGATGTCGGCTCCCGTCCCTACGGCAAGAGCGCCTGGAGCGGCAAGCCGGCCGCTATCGTCAGCGTTTCTCCCGGGATGCTCGGCGCATTCGGCGCCAATCACCATCTGCGCCAGCCGCTCGTCTTCCTCGACATGCCGGTCCTCCAGCAGCCCGAGGCCTATATCTCCAAGGTCGGCGACCTGCTCGACGCCGAGGGCAAGCTGACCAACGACGGAACAAGGGACTTCCTCAAGACCTTTCTCGACAAATTCGCGGACTGGATCGAAGTCACTGGGGCAAGATAAGCCCTGTCACGAGCCACGACATCCCGCCGCATGAATCGCAGGTGAACCGTCCGGGCGCGGCGGGCATTGAAGCCACCGATCATCCGAACTGGCCATTCACGAACGCAAACGCCGGCGTTCCGGCACTGGCCAGCGATCGCTCCACGGTGAAACCCTCACAAAAGAGGCATGATCCGGCTGGGCGAACCGACGTAAACGGCAACGGTGTTCGGTCTGTCCGCACGTTCTCGCAGATGCCGGAAATGCCCTTCGCCCACGAAGCATATCGGCCACAACACTCTGCCAGGGAACCACCAACGAAAGCGGAAGTGCACCAGCGCTTCCCCCTTCATGCCATTCGAAACGCGTGACCGTCCGGATAGGTTAACCCGGAAATGCTCTCGATCACATCAGGCCAAGGCAGAGCACCTTCGATACACCCATCGCCTCGCCTTGACCTCATCGCCCTTGCCTCCACTTCTTGCTTCCCGACGCAAAGGCGCTTCGCGCTCTTGCTGGAACTACTCCGAAGCGCCGTGTGTCAGTACGGATGCACAAAGGACGTCCTGGCATCTTGAGGTGACGCATCGCGTTTTTCGGAAATCGATTCCGATCCCTTGGAAGCACAATGCCTAGTGGAAATTGCGTCCCTTCGGCATGACGCCGGAGACGTCATCACGCGCGGCAGGCACCGGTCCCGGCAAATCGATATCCGCACCTGTTTGCTCCGCATGCCGTGAAGACCGGCTCTGCGGTCGGGGCATCGGGCGGGCATTGTCGGGAGCAGAGGAACGGTTGGCATCCTCCTTCAAGAGACCGAGCTTATCCGTGGAATCCATGATCTTATCGGCCACGATGTGGATGACGCCGCTTGCCTTCTGGAGGCGGCCATGAACCGTCACCAGCCGCGCACCCATCACAATCGGGCGGTAACGCTCGAAGGTCTTCTTCCAGACGATGATATTGGCGACGCCGGTTTCGTCCTCGATGGTCATGAAGATGACGCCCTTGGCCGAACCCGGCCTCTGCCGCACCAGAACGAGCCCGGCGACCTTCACGAAGCGGCCAGGAGCAACATCTTCCAGTTCGGCAGACCGGACGATACCGCTCGATGCAAGATGGGCGCGCAGGAAGGAAAGCGGGTGCGCCTTCAGCGAAAGGGCAAGCACCCGGTAATCCTGAATGACCGCCTCGCCTGCCGGCATGGGCCGCAGCGACATCCGCTCCTCCGCCTGCAATTCGCAATCGGCGGCCTTTTCGAAGAGCGGCAGGTTTTCGACGACCGTCTCCTTGTCCAGCGCGCGCGCCGCCCAGAGCGCATCCCGCCGGTCGAACCCCATGGAGGCGAAGGCATCGGCATCCGCAAGCAATTCGATCGTCGACCGCGACAGGCCGGTCTTCAACCAGAGGTCCCTGACAGAAGCGTAACCGCCCCCTCGCCGCTGGACGAGCAGGTCCATATCCGCCTCGGCAAGCCCCTTGACCAGACGGAACCCCAGCCGCACCGCCTTCGTGCAGCGAATGACCGAGCGCATCGACGCGTGCCGCGGCGCGACCCGCGTCGATGCGAAACCATCTTCCTCCAGCCCGGCATCCCAGCCTGAGAAATTCACATCGACCGGCCTGATATCCACCCCGTGTTCGCGCGCATCGCGGATGAGCTGGGCCGGCGCGTAAAAACCCATCGGCTGGGAATTGAGCATCGCCGCACAGAAGACATCCGGATAAAAGGTCTTCATCCACGCCGAGGCATAGACCAGCAACGCGAAGGAAGCCGCGTGGCTTTCGGGAAAGCCATATTCGCCGAAACCTTCGATCTGGCTGAAGCATTGGCCGGCAAAGTCGCTCTCATAGCCTTTGGCGATCATGCCGTCGACGAAACGCTTTTTGAAGCTGGCGACCTGTCCGGTTCGACGGAACGTCGCCATGGCGCGCCGCAGCTGATCGGCTTGGGCCGGCGTGAAACCGGCGGCGGTGATCGCGATCTGCATGGCCTGTTCCTGAAAGAGCGGCACTCCCAGCGTCCGTTCCAGAACAGTCTTCAGCTCGGGTTTCGGATATGTGACCTCCACGCCTCCCTCCAGATTTTCACGGTTCGTCAGATAGGGATGGACCATCTTGCCCTGGATCGGTCCCGGCCGGACAATTGCCACCTCAATCACCAGATCGTAGAACTTTCGGGGCCTCAGCCGCGGCAGCATGCTCATCTGCGCCCGGCTCTCGATCTGGAAGACGCCCAGCGTATCGGCCCGGCAGATCATGTCGTAAACATCGTTCTGATGATCATGGAAGAGAGTGGCAAGCGACTCCTCGCGTCCGTAATGATGGGAAAGCATCTTCATCGCCTTGGCGAGACAGGTGAGCATGCCGAGTGCCAGAACATCGACCTTGAGGATCTTCAGCGTATCGAGGTCGTCCTTGTTCCACTCCACCATGTAGCGGCCATCGGCCGTGTTCATGATCGGCACCACCTCGTCGAGCCGGTCCCGGGTAATCACGAAGCCGCCGACATGCTGGGAAAGATGCCGGGGAAAACCGAGCAGCGCCGAAGCGTAACTGAGGACGCTGCGGGTTGTCGGATTGGCAAGCTCGAGTCCCGCCGCCCGCGCCTCACGTTCCGAAAGCTCGGACGTTGACCAACCCCATACAGACCCCGCAAGCGCCGACTGCACATCTTCCGAAAGACCGAAAACCTTGGCCGTCTCGCGGCCTGCCGAACGCGCCCGGTAGCTGATGACGGCCGCCGTCAGCGCCGCATGCTCCTTTCCATATGCCTTGTAGATGAACTGGATGACCTCCTCGCGCCGGGCATGCTCGAAGTCGACATCGATATCCGGCGGCTCCTCGCGCTCGGTCGAAATGAAACGGTCGAAAAGCAGCGTCGTTTCCGACGGATCCACCTCGGTGATGCCAAGGCAGTAGCACACGGCGGAATTGGCAGCCGATCCGCGTCCCTGACAGAGAATGTCCTGGCTGCGGGCATAGGTGATGATGCGATGGACCGTCAGGAAATAGGGCTCGTAACGCTTGTCCGCGATCAGGTTCAACTCGTATTCGAGGAGGCCTGCGACCTTGGGCAGAACACCGTTCGGGAAACGCCGGGCAGCCCCCTCGTAGGTCAGCCGGCGCAGGGCCTTGTCCGCCGGCTCGCCGTCGACCGTTTCGTCGGGATATTGATGACTGAGTTCATCGAGGGAAAACTGCAGCCGGCCGAAGAAATCGGCCGTGGCCGTGATCGCTTCGGGATAGAGATGGAAAAGACGCACCATTTCCGCCGGCGGCTTCAGATGCCGCTCGGCATTCGCAGCAAGGTGAAAGCCCGCCTCCGCAAGCGTCACATGCTCGCGGATGGCGGTGACGACATCGGCAAGCGGCTTGCGTTCGGGCACATGATAGACGGGCTCGTTGCTGGCGATCAGCGGGATCGAAAGCCTTTCGCCCATCTCCGACAATTGTGCGAAAGACAGCCGGTCGAGACCGTCATAGCGTGGCACCATCGCAAGATAGAGCCGATCCTTCAGATGCGCGGCAAGGACCGTCAGACGCCCGCAAAACGCTTCCGCCTGTTCGGGATCGGCGAATGCCGGCGCCATGGCCGCAAACATGAGATCTTCGGACCATTCGAGAAGATCGGCTTCATACAGCGTGCACACGCCCTTCTCCGACCGCAGGTTTCCCGCACTCAGCATCCGGCAGAGATGCCCCCAGCCGCGCCGGTTCATCGGATAGGCCAGAAGTTCCGGCGTTCCATCGGCAAAGACCAGCCGGGCGCCGGGCCTGATGGCGTAACCCGTGACCCTGGCCGCGGCATGCATGCGCACCACGCCCGCCACCGTGTTGCGATCGGCAAGTCCGAGCCCCGCAATACCGAGTTCGGCCGCCGTCGCCACCATTTCCTCGGGATGCGCGGCTCCCTCGAGAAAGGAAAAATTGCTCCTTGCCCCGACCTCGAAGAAAACGGGCGTGCTCATGCGAAGAGCCCTTGCATGAACCAGTCGGGATCGGTGGCTCCGCGTTCATACAGTCCCTGACGGTAAAGCCAGAAACGATGACCGGCACTGTCCTCGATGCGGAAATAATCCCGCGGGGGGGCATCCTCACCGTCGATCCACCACTCCGCGCTCAACCGCTCCGGCCCTTCGGCCCGCACGACCCGGTGCAGGGCGCGGCGCCAGCGAAAACTCGCCGGCGAGCCGTCCGGCACCGCCGCCATGACCTGCACCGGTTCCGGATGGGCAAGGAGCCGCATCGGCCGCTCGTTGCGGACAGGCGGCGCAACCTTCCCTACCGGCGACGTCACATCGGCAAGCGGCGCAAGGCCGGAAGCCCGTTCCGGCCAGTGACTGGCATGAAGCACGGGCTGTCTGAGGAAATCGCGTCCGAAACGGGCCGCCACCCGGTCGATGAAATCGAGAGACTGGTCCGCATCGGAGGAGCGAGCGCCGAATGCCACCTGTTTCTGGTCGAGAGGTTCCGACTGCAACACATTCAATCTAAGGATCTCGAAACCGAAGCCGGCATCCAGATCGTCATGCAGCACGGCCATGCGCTCGTTGAACAGAGCCTTGATCCTCGCGGCATCGCGCAAGGGGCTTGCCGCGCCGATCTCGATACGGAAGACGCGCCCGTCCACCCGAAACAGCAGGAGTTCGAACAGCCGTCCGCCTTCGCCGCGCCCCTCCAGCCCGGATCTCAAGCCCGCCGCCAGCCGCCCGACGAGATCGAGGATCGCTTCCTCGTCGCGGACCGGTTCGGCAAGACGCCGCTCGACCGAAAGAAGGGCGACCGGCCGGCGCGGCACGATCGGCTCTCCCTCCCGCTCGAGCGCCTGGTCGAGCCTGAGCAGAAGTTCCGGCCCGAAACGCCGCGTCAATGGTCCGCGCGGCGCGGCCAGCAGATCGCCCACCTGCTTCAGGCCGACCCGGGCAAGCGCCAGCGACATATCCGTATCGATGCGCAGCGCCCGCATCGGCAGGGCGGAAAGGATCCCGACCATCGCCTCGTCGGCAATCACCTGCCTGTCCGAAAACCGCGCCGCCGCCCAGGAGAGGCCGGGGGTCGAGGAAATCGCCCCCCGCACCTCGAGGCCAAGCCGCAGGAGACGCCCCAGAATATCGCCGATCAGGCCCTGCTCCCCGCCAAAGAGATGGGCGCAGCCGGTGATGTCGAGAAAAAGCCCATCGATCCCGTCGATCGCCACCAGCGGCGTATAGCGATCGCACCAGTCGGCGATCGCATCGAGAAACTGCCGGTCCGAATGCTGGTCGGCCTCGGCGACATCGAGCGTGGGGCAGATTGCCCGCGCTTCCGCAAGGCCCTGTCCGGTCCTCAGACCGATCGCCTCGGCCGCCTCGTCGAGCGCCGTCAGCCGCATGCTGTTCTGCACCCGGCCGGCACAAACGACGGGAGCGTGCTCAGGACGCCCTTTCGAACGCCACGATATCCCCCAGCGCCGTCGCGCCAGCCTGTCGGTCGAAAGCCGGGGAAACCAGAGCGCCAGAATGCGCCGGGCGGAAGGGGCGTGCCCTGCCGGAAGAAGGGGAAGCTGCGGGGGAAAACAGACGGTCATGGGGGTTCCACTCCAGGGTCAGCCCGGCGGGAGCCGCAAGTCGGCTCTTTTCCGGAACAAGATGAAAGACGGGGTTGCCGATGCTGCCGCCAAGCATCGACCCGCCGGACAGGAACCGCGCCGCTGCCGGCGCGGGTTCGATACGCAGACGAAGGGAAGCGCTGCTCGCCTCCTCCTCCCCCGACTGCCGCAGGAGAAGCAGAAAGCCGCCGCCGGCCTTCGCCTTCAGGCTGAGGCGACGGCTCTCGGTCAGGCCGAAGCCGCGCGGATTACCCTGAACCTCCAGCATTACGGCGGAAAAAGCGCTGCAGGAAAGTGCTGCATCCGCCAGCCACAGCGCATCCTCGAGCTTCCTCGGCATGGCATGCAGCAATTCGCCCGGCCCGACGCCATAATCGGCGAGGCCCGACGCGTAGGGCAGGCCGGCCTCCCGGGCGACGGACCGTTCGCCGATCCACAGGATCCGCTTGTCTGACCGGTCAGGCCGGCACGACAGGCAGAGCCCGAGGCCGAAGCCTGAGACCGACGCCGCATCCCGCATCGCCGCACCGCGCACCTCGATCATCGACCCGACCGGAAAACCTTCCGGCAGGAGCCGTCCAAGACCGTCCGTGCCGGCACCTGATGCGTCGGAAACCGGGGGAACGGCATCGCCGCCCGCCGGCGAAAGCCCCTCGGCCGCCGGCTTGCCCTCGATCTTCGCAATCGCCTTGCGCAGGGCGAAAAGCTTCTCCTGCGCCAGAGCGTTCCCGCCCATGACGTTCTCTCCCGTCAATTTGTTCTCTATATGTTCTTATGGATTCCAGAGCTTTTGCGAAGAGTCAACCACATTTCCTGTGAATTTATTCCTTGACCGGATTCCCACTCGAAAAGCCGCGGCAAAAACCCTATATGATGGGCTCGACAAGGAGCTCAGATGGCCCGCATTAACCAGACCGAAGATTGGCGTGAACGCCATGCGCCAACGATCAGCACATTCGAATCGTTGGCCATCGAGGCCTATGGCCATCTGCCGGAAGAATTCCGTGCCCTGACGGGTAACCTGATCATCGAGATCGCCGATTTTCCGACCGACGAGATCTTCGAGGACATGGCGCTCGAGACGCCGTTCGATCTGCTCGGCCTGTTCGAGGGCCGCGGCATTTCCGAGCGTTTCACCATGGACACCGGCGAAATGCCGAACCGTATCACGCTCTATCGCCGGCCGATCCTCGATTACTGGGCGGAAAACGAAGAGACACTCGGCGACATCATCACCCATGTACTGATCCATGAGATCGGTCATCATTTCGGCCTTTCCGACGACGACATGGAACGCATCGAGGAAAGCGCCGAGGACGCCGCTGCCAACCGCTAAGGCCCGGGACAAGGCCTAAAACACCGCCGTTTCCGACGCGCGCCCGAATCGAAGCAGGAAACGGGTGGCTGGCGCATTTTCCTCCCCCTATGCCTTGGCCTCCACTTCAAGGAGGTCTCAATGTCGATTTTGAAAGACAAGGTCGCGATCATCACCGGCGCATCGTCGGGCATCGGCCGCGCCACGGCCATGCTGCTTGCCGCCGAAGGCGCATCCGTCATCCTGAATGCCCGGGGCCGCAAGGCCCTGGAGGACGTCGCCGATGCCATCAGGCGGGAAGGCGGAACGGCCCTTGCCGTCGCAGGCGACGTCAGCCAGGACGAAACCCATGCAGAGCTTGTGTCCACGGCCGCAAGCCGGTTCGGCAGACTGGATATCGCGATCAACAACGCCGGAACGGTCGGCCCGATCAGGCCGCTTGCGGAAATCACCCCGCAGGAATGGCAGGATACGCTTGCCTCCAACCTGACATCGGCCTTTCTCGGCGCCCGCCACCAGATCCCGGCCATGCTGGAAAGTGGCTCAGGCGCGCTCGTCTTCGTTTCGAGCTTCGTCGGAACCAGCGTCGGCCTGCCCGGAATGGCTGCCTACGGCGCCGCAAAGGCGGGGCTCATGGGTCTGGCGAAGGGAATTACGGCGGACTATGGAAGCCGGAACATCCGTGCCAACGCGCTTCTGCCCGGCGGCACGGATACGGCCATGGCCGGAGATCAGGCCCAGAAGGAGTGGGCGGCCAGCCTGCATGCGCTGAAACGGATCGCAAGGCCGGAAGAAATCGCCCAGGCAGCCCTTTTCCTCGCAAGCCCCATGTCGAGCTTCGTAGCGGGCTCGGCGCTTTATGCCGATGGCGGCAACGCCGCCGTCAAATGATGTGAAAATGACCGCAAGGGTCCGTCTGACAGGTGGACCCTTAGCCGGCTTACTGCTCGCCGAGCTTCATGGACGGATCGTAGTCCTTGCCATGCACGGTCTTCACCACGGCCTGGCCGCAATGCATCTGGTTGGTCGCCGCGTTGAAGGAAAGGCTCGGCGCGCCGTGCAGTTCCCAGCCCTTGTTGAGGGCGTCGGTGACCCGGTGACAGAAGGATGCGTCATCCGGACCGGTGAGGAAACGATAGACTTTCACGATGGCTTGCCTTCTCTCTGTTCGATGATCGCGATTTTCGCCAGCAGTTTTTCGGCCTCGTCGAGATGCAGCCGCTCGATCATGCGACCGTCGACATTGATAACGTTGAGCGCCGCCGTCGCCGGATCGGCAAAGGCGGAAACAATCATTCGCGCCTCGGCGACAGCCTCCGGCGAAAAGCCGAAATGCCGATTCGCGCCTTCGATCTGCGCCGGATGGATCAGCATCTTGCCGTAGAAACCCATCGAGCGGCCCTGCAGGCACTCGCGGCCGAAGGCCTCCAGATCGCGGAAATCGTTCGAAACGCTGTCGATCGCATCAAGCCCGTAGGCGCGCGCCGCAAGGATCACCTGCATCAGGAAGGGCACGAGATAGGTGCGCTCCGGCTCAGGAAGAACCCCGGTCGCCTTCCTGAGATCGTTGAGACCGACGACGAAACTGTCGAGCCGCCCGCCGGCGGTGCGGCCGGAGGCAGCAATCTGGGCCGCGTTGAGAACACCGAGCGGCGTCTCGATCATCGCCCATATCCTGAGGCTTTCTGACGCATCCGCCTCCGACAGGAGATCCGCGACGGCGCGAACGACGTCGGGTCCATCGACCTTGGGAAGCAGGACGGCATCGGGCCGGCATTCGATCACCGCCGCCATGTCGGCAGCGAAATGATCGCTGCCGATCTCGTTCACCCGGATCACCGCTTCGCGCCCGGCAAGCGGCGTTTCGGCAAAGAAACGGCGCAGATTTTCCCGCGCTTCGGCCTTTTTCTCCGGAAAGACTGAATCCTCCAGATCGAAGATGACGGCATCGCAGGCAAGGCCGTGGGTCTTTTCGAGCGCGCGGACGTTGATGGCGGGCACGCTCAAAACGGAACGGCGCAATCTGGAAGGGTGATCGTCGGCAAAGGAAACCATGCCAGCGTTCTGCCAATCTTTGCCTGCCGGTGCAAGCCGACTTTTGGCCGACAGCCCCCGCATTTCCCGATGAAGCCCTTGCATTCCCAATGGAGAAGGACCACCTTCATGGACGAGAAAGGATTTCGAACATGCAGAATCTTCGTTCCGTCGCTCTGGGTCTTGCCGGTATCGTCGTCATCGCCGCAGCAGCCGCATTCACCGTCTCCCTGACGCTGATCGCCGGTGCCGTCCTGACGCTTTCGCTCGGCTATCGCATGCTGACCGCACGGACCAAGGCCGCCCCGATCTACGCCAAGGCAAACCGCAAATCCGGCGAACGCGAGATGCGCGTCTGGAACGACGGTCGCGGTACGATCATCGACCTCTGAGACCAGCGTCGCGTTCAATTGGCGAAAGCTGCAGCAAAAACTGATGCTGGAGGCCTGCAGGCGTACCCGTTCGCGCAGAAAAGACCTTCAAATCCGCACATTTTTCATCTAAGTGCAGCGGAAATTCCTGAATTGCATTCAGAAGGCGGAGTCTGATGGAAAAGTTCGAAAAGCTCACCGGCGTTGCCGCGCCGCTTCCGGTCGTCAATATCGATACGGACATGATCATCCCGAAGGACTATCTGAAGACCATCAAGCGCACCGGTCTCGGAAAGGGCCTTTTCGCCGAAGCCCGGTACCGGGATGACGGCTCGGTCAACGAGGATTTCGTCCTCAACAAGCCCGCCTACCAGAATGCCAAAATCCTGGTTGCCGGCGACAATTTCGGCTGTGGCTCCTCGCGCGAGCATGCGCCGTGGGCGCTTCTCGACTTCGGCATCCGCTGCGTGATCTCAACCAGCTTCGCCGACATCTTCTACAATAACTGTTTCAAGAACGGCATCCTGCCGATCGTCGTCAGCCAGGACGAACTGGACAAGCTGATGGACGACGCAGGCCGCGGCGCCAACGCCGTGCTGACGGTCGATCTGGAAGCCCAGGAAATCACCGGTCCGGATGGTGGTCGCATCAAGTTCGAGATCGACGCCTTCAAGCGCCACTGCCTGCTGAACGGCCTCGACGACATCGGCCTGACGCTCGAAAAGGCCGGCAACATCGCCTCCTTTGAAAAGACGAACGCCGTCAACCATCCCTGGGCCTGACGTCTCTTAGACCTGACCCGGAAAACGATACCGGCGCGATGGCTCATGCCGCCGCGCCGGAAATGTTTGATATCTTGACTGACACGCAATTCCGGACGCAAAACCGCTTCACACTTTGCTGGATTTGCTCTTGATGACGGCTCCTCCCACCGTACCGTTCTGCCGATGAGCGTCCTTGAAACGCGGGGCTTTGCCCGATAGAAGGCGGCAACTCTTTCAAAGCCAGGGAGGCTTCCCCATGACACAGCGCAATCTCTTTCTTCTGCCCGGCGATGGCATCGGCCAGGAAACCATGGCCGAAGTGCGCAAGATCATCGACTACATGAATGCCGAGCAGAGCGCAGGCTTCACCACCGACGAAGGCCTTGTCGGCGGATCCGCCTATGACGCCCATGGCGTGGCGATCACCGACGCGGATATGGAAAAGGCGCTGGCTGCCGACGCCGTACTGTTCGGCGCGGTCGGCGGTCCGAAATGGGATTCGGTGCCTTACGAAGTGCGCCCGGAGGCCGGCCTGCTGCGCCTGCGCAAGGATCTCGAACTCTTCGCCAACCTGCGCCCGGCAATCTGCTACCCGGCGCTGGCCGCCGCTTCCTCGCTGAAGCCGGAACTGGTCGAAGGCCTCGACATCCTGATCGTGCGCGAACTGACCGGCGGCGTCTATTTCGGCGAGCCGAAGACCATCACCGATCTCGGCAACGGCCAGAAACGCGCCATCGACACCCAAGTCTACGACACCTACGAGATCGAGCGCATCGCTTCCGTCGCCTTCGAGCTGGCCCGCACCCGCAAGAACGCCGTGTGCTCGATGGAAAAGCGCAACGTCATGAAATCCGGCGTGCTCTGGAACCAGGTGGTCACCGAGACCCACAAGGCCAGGTATCAGGACGTGAAGCTCGAACACATGCTGGCCGATGCCGGCGGCATGCAGCTCGTCCGCGCGCCGAAGCAGTTCGACGTCATCGTCACCGACAACCTGTTCGGCGACATGCTCTCCGACGTGGCCGCCATGCTTACCGGCTCGCTCGGCATGCTGCCGTCCGCATCGCTCGGTGCGCCGGATGCCAAGACCGGCAAGCGCAAGGCCATGTACGAGCCCGTGCATGGTTCGGCCCCGGATATCGCCGGACAGGGCATTGCCAACCCGATCGCCATGATCGCCTCCTTCGCCATGTGCCTGCGTTACTCCTTCAACATGGTCAAGGAAGCGGACAACCTCGAAAAGGCGATCGCCAACGTGCTCGACAAGGGCATCCGCACCGGCGACATCATGGCTGAAGGCGCAACCCGCGTCGGCACCACCGAGATGGGCGACGCGATCCTTTCCGAGTTCAAGGCGCTTTCCGCCGCCGCCTGATTTCCTGAGCCGGAAACGGCTCAGAGAATTCCTGCAGCAATTCGGGGCATTGTAATGCCGGACGAGCGCGTTCGGCCGCGCACGTTAAAAAGCGCGTGACAATCGCAGCGCCCCTTGCAATTCACAGCCGTGGCAACCATCTTGCCGCGGCTGCTGCCATCCTGGGTGCTGGCGCATGGCGCTCTCATCATCCAGCCATGGCGAAACGGGAATAAGTGGAAGGCGCGCGTGAACGGCATCGAAAAAATCTGGGCCTGGCTCAAGAAACGACGCGACGCAAACCGCCATCCTCCGGCACCCCACTACTGGCAGATCTTCGCCATCGTCGCCGCCAACCTGGTGGTGCTTTCCTTCCTGATCTTCGACACGGCCGTCGGTGGGACACGGCCCGCCGGCCCCTTCGTCCGGGCACTCGGTGAACTCATTACCGATTTCGGCAGCTCCGGCTGGATCCTCATCGCATCGGCCGTCCTGCTGTTCGAAGGACTTTCCTTCTTTCACCTGTCGAGGAGCGTGAAGCGCCGCTTCCGTGCGCTCTATGCGGCCCAGATCGGTGCCTATTTCTTTCTCGCCGTCGCTCTTTCCGGCCTCTCCGCAAATCTGTTGAAACGGATTATCGGTCGCGCGCGACCGAGCCAGTTCGAGGAATGGGGAGCCTTCGGCTTTTCTCCCTTCAGCGGCTCCAGGTTCGAAAGCTTCCCCTCCGGGCACTCGACCACCGTCGGCGCCATCTTCATGGTGCTGATCCTGCTTCTGCCCCGTTATCGGCTGGCCTTCATTCTGCTCGCGCTCTGGATAGGCTTCAGCCGCGTCATGGTCTCCGCGCATTATCCGAGCGACGTGATCGCGGGCCTTTCCTACGGCGCATGGTTTTCGCTGCTGCTCGCCAATATCTTCGCCCGCTACCGGCTGGTCTTCATGCCGGATGCCAAGGGCTGGCCCGTGCCGCGGCTTTCGCTCATCCCCTCGCATCAGCTTCCGCCGGACCCCTTGGGAAAGCCTTTCAGCAAGGGCAATTGAGCCCTCGGGCCGATTCCCTTCCCCAGTGAACAGGAAAATTGCTGCCCTGCATCGCATTTCCAGCGTTTCAGGCAAAACAGCATGCCGTCTTCATGCGCAGGATGCCATGACGACGGGAAGATCTCGTCCGGCAACTCGCTGAAAAAAGCCCCGTTCGCCATGGAACCGGAGCGTCTCCAGTCCGTTGAAGCATAGTTCCGGCGGGATAGTCCCGCAGCGGTTGCGTATTCCATGGAGACGACGATGAAAGCCATGTCCGCCGACAGACACATCATCCGGTTTGCTATGGCCCAGCCCTATCTCGACCGGGAGGAAGAACTGGATCTCGCCATCCGCTGGAAGGATGGCAACGACCAGAAGGCGCGAAATCGCATCGCCCAGGCCCATATGCGCCTGGTAATCGCCATGGCCTCCAAGTTCCGCGGCTTCGGCCTGCCCCTGAACGACATGATCCAGGAAGGCTATATCGGTCTTCTGGAGGCAGCCGCCCGTTTCGATCCCGCCCGCGAGGTGCGCTTCTCCACCTATGCCGGCTGGTGGATCCGCGCATCCATGCAGGATTACATCCTGCGCAACTGGTCGATCGTGCGCGGGGGCACGAGTTCCTCCCAGAAGGCGCTGTTCTTCAACCTCCGCCGTCTGCGTGCCAAGCTCGCCCGCGGCGACAACCGCCTGAGCGAGCAGGCGATCCATCAGGAAATCGCTTCCGCGCTTGGCGTCAGCCTCGCCGACGTCCAGTCCATGGATGCGCGTCTCTCGGGCAATGACACGTCCCTTCAGACACCCGTCGCCGGCCGGCATGGCGAAGGCACGGAACAGCTCGACATGCTGGAAAGCGATGAGTTGCCACCGGACGAACAGGTGAGCGGCATCATCGACGGCGAGCGCTGGAGCGCATGGCTGCACACCGCCATGACCGGCCTCAACGAAAGGGAAAACCGCATCATCAAGGCCCGCCGGCTGACGGAAGAAACCGTCACGCTGGAGGAACTCGGCGTCGAACTCGGCATTTCCAAGGAACGCGTCCGCCAGATCGAGACCCGCGCCATGGAGAAGCTGAAGGCAGCGCTCACGGAAGTGGCCCCGAAAGCCGGCAAGTCGCTCGAAATGGCTTTCTAGAGTTTGTCAGGGATAAGTGGAAACCGGTTATCCCGAAAAGACAAACGAAAACAAAAGAAATGAGAGTCTGGCTGGTTCAGAATGAACCTGACAGACTCTAAAGCATGTCGCGCAAAAGTGTGCAGCGGTTTTGCGGCGACGACATGCGATGAAATAAGGCCTAAAGCATTTCCAACCGAAGCGTGATCGCTTCGGCGTCGGACAATGCGGTAAAAACAAAAAGATAGAGCATTTCAAGCAAAGGCGTGGAGCGGCTTTGCGTAAGAACCAGAGAGAGCCTTACTCGGAAATGATCTTGACCCGGCTTCCCGGCTGAAGCGTCGAGGTCGGCGTCAGCGCATTGATCAGCCGGAAAAGTTCCAGCTTGCGCTCCGTTCCCATCATCCGGGCCGAAAGCGAACCGATCGTCTCGCCTGACCCGACGGTCACCACGCGTACGCGCAGCGGCTTCAGCGATGCCGCCTCCTGCGGCGTGATCCGCCGGAAGCTGGACCGCAGCTTTTCGGCTGTCGGGTCGAGCATGGCGCTGCCCTTCGGCACGGCCGTCAGGAAGCGGAAGATCTGCGAACCGATGCGAATGACCGTGATGTCGAAATCCCAGCGATCGGCCGAGGCGCGCGCAGTCGCGGCTTCCAGCCCGTTGACGGTGATCGGCTTGATCGTGTCCGGCAGCAGACCTGTTACCCAGCCGCTCGATATATAGTTTTCAAGGCTGCGCTTCTGGTTATCGGCCACGCCGTCGAAGCGGATCGCCACGTCGCCCGGGCCGGTCGCGAGAACCGCCTCCACCTTGTTGTCGATCTGGAAGCCTTCCGGCACGTCGAAACGGATGCCGAGGCTTCCGTGCAGGAAGGTCTGCCCGCGAACATAGCCTTCCTGCGGACTGTCGCCATAAAGCAGCCCGTTGATGCCGTTGAGGTAATAGTCCCGGCCGGTCTCGCCATGCGTCCCTTCCGGCCCGAAGGCGCGGGCATGCCGGCGGGCAAGCTCGACGCGTTGCGGCGCGTTCGGATGGCTCGACAGGAAGTCGAGGCTCTGGTCGGCATCCGGATCGACAGAGGTGAAATGGCTGTAGGCCGCCATGGAATCGAGGAAGCGGGCCGCGGCATAGGGATCGTAGCCGGCCTCGCCGAGCGTGCGCACGCCGATCACGTCGGCCTGCAGTTCCTGCTGGCGGGAGAAGGCCGCAAGTCTGAGCTTGCCGCGCGCCAGCGCCTGCTTTCCGGCGATATCGCTCGACAGAACTTCCGCAACGACCCGGCTTGCGATCACCTCGGCCTCTTCGCGGCGCTGCCGCTCGATGCCGTGGTTCGCCGTCACATGCGCCATCTCGTGGGACAGCACGGCCGCGACTTCCGAAGCATCGTTGGCGAGCGCCAGCAGCCCACGCGTTACATAAAGATAGCCGCCGGGAAGCGCGAAGGCGTTAATCGCCGGGGAGTTGAGAATGGTGATACGGTAGGACTGCGCCGGGTTTTCCGATACCGCCGTCAGCGCGCCGGCAATGCGCGCCACCAGCTTTTCGGTCTTCTCGTCGTGATATTCGCCGCCATAGCTTGCAACGATGCGCGGATGCTCTCGCGCACCCATCTGGGCGCGCGGATCGTTCTTCTGCACTTCATCGACGATCTGCGGATTGCTGGACGGACTGACCGTCGGCACATAGGCCTGTTCGAAGATTGACTGGCAGGAGGTCAGCATAAGCGCGGCGCCAAGCGTTGCGACGAGGCCTCGTCGCAAGCCCGTCAACCGGTGCAGCCGAACGCGAGCGACCGGCGCTGTGCTCTTATCGGCGACTACTTGCATTCTGCCCCACTACCACCCTGCCTGCGATCCGGAAACCAGTACGGTCCGGGGAAATGCCGTTGCAACCTGCGAGAATCGTTCCGTCGGCACCAACCATTTAACATCATTCATCGGATATGGATAAATTTGCATAATGGAAAAGATGCGCAGGTGGGCGCGAAAAGACTAGGACGAGAAAAGAAAACCACCCATTCCTTAAGCGCATGCCACCGGTGAACGTCCAAATTAAGGCGAACCGGCCGGGAATGGCACACTCAGCCGCCGGAAAGGCCGAGGAACCGCCCGATGACCTCGAGATCGACCCTTTCGGTGAACTCTGCATGTGGCCCGTCGAAGACAATTCCACCACGGTCCAGGAACAGGACATCTCCCGCCAGCCGGGCGACTTCGTCAGGATCGTGGCTGACGATGACGATCGTCGCGCCCGTTTCCCCATGCAGGTCGATGAGCAGATCCGCCATGGACGACCGAAGGCCCGGATCGAGCGCCGCAAACGGTTCATCGAGCAGCATCACAGGCTTTCTCCGCACCAGCGCCCTTGCGAATGCCGCCCTCTGGCGCTCCCCGCCCGAAAGCGTGGCGGGCTTGCGCTTTTCATAGCCCGCAAGTCCGACCCGTGACAGGGCGGTCGAGACGGCCTCCCGGTCCGCCGCGGAAAGCCGGAGCGCCGGGTTGATACCAAGCCCGACATTGGTGAAGACATCGAGATGGGCAAAGAGATTGTTGTCCTGGAAGACCAGCGAGACCGGCCGCCGGCCGGGCGCAAGCCCGCTCACATCCTCGCCCGCGATCAGCACCCGGCCGCTGTCGGGCCGCTCGAAACCGGCGATCAGGTTGAGGAGTGTCGACTTGCCCGATCCGGACGGGCCGGCAATGGCGGTGATCCGACCGGCGCCGATGCGGCAGTCGAAATCGAATGCAGCTTCGCCGAGACGCAGCTTCACGCCGTCCAGCACGATGTCACCCGTCGCGTTACCGGACATCTCCACCACCTTCTCTCGATGCGGTTCCCCGCGTTCCGGCCAGCGCCAGCATCAGGCAGACAAGACCGAGCAGGAAGGCGAAGCCATCGGCATCATCGCTGCGATAGCTCCCCATCCGGCTATAGATCAGATAAGGCAGCGTCGTCAGGTTTTCCGAACCGAACAGCGCGACAGCCCCGAGATCGCCGAGCGACAGGGCCATGGCGAAGGAAAACCCGGTCAGCACCGGCCGGCGCAGGACCGGCCAGTCGACCAACCGCAGATGCGAAAGGCCCGACATGCCGAGACTTGCGGCAAGCCGCGCCGTTCTGGCCCGATGCTCGGCAAAGGCAGGAGAAAGCACGCGCATGGTGAAGGGCAGAGACATCAGCGCATTGATGCACACCACGATGGCGGGCGCGAAAACGGACGTACTGCCATAGGCCCTGAGCACCATGAACCATCCGGTCGCCAGCACCGTCGTCGGCACCAGCAGCACCAGCGAAGACGATGCGGCAAGCAGCCCGGAAAACAATCGCGCCGGCGGCGATGGATGCCTCCCGGCAGACAGGGCAGCCCGCGCCTCGATGATCGCAATGCAGGTCGTGACGGAGACGACCGCAGCCGTTGCGGCAATGCCGAGACTGGTCAGCGCCGCGTCCTGGAACGCCCGCTCGCCGGCAAGCTTGAATAGATCGGCCTTGAGGCCCGACACGGCCACCTGCCCGAGCGGCAGGCCGAGAAACAGCGCGGCAACAAGGATTGCCGCCCCGTCCGTCATCCGGGCAAGGGGTGATTGTCCGTCGAAACGCCTGACAGCAGCGCCTGCCGTCGAGCCGGGATCGGACGGCGTTCCGGCAAGCGACAGCAGGCCGAGAATGACGCCGGTCACCGCGATCTGCAGCATCGCCAGCGATATCGCACGCGGCGGGTCGAAATCGAGCCGCAGCGCCTGATAGATCGCCACCTCGATCGTGCTTGCAGCCGGTCCCCCGCCAAGCACCAGCACGAGCGTGAAGCTGGTGGCGCAGAGCATGAAGATCAGCCCGGCGATCCCCGGCAGGATGCGCCGGATGACAGGCCATTCGATGAAGCGGAAATTGGAAATCGGCCCCATGCCGAGACTGGCGCTGCTGCGCCAGTATTCCGCCGGAATGCGCTCGAGACCGGCCAGAATGAGCCGTGCCGCAAGCGGCATGTTGAAGAAGACATGGGCGATGAGGATGCCGCCAAGCCCGTAGATGCTGAAACGCTGGCTTACGCCGAGCATCACCAGCAGATCGTTGACGAGGCCCTGCCGCCCCCAGATGCCGAGGAGGCCAAGCGCCCCGATCAGCACCGGCAGGCCCATCGGCACCGCCATCAGCCGAACCAGCCAGACGCGGCCGGGAAATCGCGGCTGCCGCGCCAGCGCCCGCGCCACCGGTATGGCGAAGGCCACGGAAAACAGCGTCGACAGCGCCGCCTGCATCAGCGTGAAGCGCAGGACGGTCGCGACCACCGGATCGGAGGCGACGGAAAGCAGTGCGCCTTCCCCGCCGAATTGAAAAAGCGAGACGACCGCGATGCCGATGAAAGCCGCAATCGCCGAAAACGCGACGAGGCCGCCGGAAAGCGCCGGCAGCCTCTCGCGAAGATCCATGGAATGAAAGCCCGTCACGCTCACTTCAGCGTCATGGCGGCGAGCCATTCGTCGATCCACGCCTTGCGGTTGGCGGCGACCTCTTCCGGGCTCATCAGGAAGGTGTTCTTCGGCGAAACCAGCTTGCCGAAGGCTTCCGGCAACGGCTCGGAGGTCGGAGCAACCGGCATCATCCAGTTATTGGTGGGAATGGTGTCCTGGAAGCCGGGGCTGACCATGAACTGCAGGAATTCCTTTGCCAGCTCCTTCTGCGGCGCCTTCTTGAGCAGGCCGGCAACCTCGATCTGGATATAATGCCCCTCGGAGAATTCGGCCGCCTGATAGCGATCGGTGTTCTCGGCCACCATGTGATAGGCCGGCGAGGTGGTGTAGGACAGCACCATCGGCGCCTCGCCCTTGGTGAACAGGCCATAGGCCTCCGACCAGCCGGGGGTGACCGTCAGCACGCGACCCTTGAGCTTGGCCCAGGCCTCCGGGGCCTTGTCGCCATAAACCGACTTTACCCAGAGCAGCAGGCCGAGACCCGGCGTCGAGGTGCGCGGATCCTCGATCACGATCTTCTCTTCGGGATTGCCTTCCACCAGTTCCTTCAGGCTCTTCGGCGGGTTCTTCAGCGCCTCGGTGTCGTAGACCACGGCGAAATGGCCATAGTCATAGGGAACGAAGCTGTCGTCGGAAAAACCACCGGGAACGGAGACCTTGGAAACATCGATGCCGTGGGTGTCGAACAGGCCGGTCTGCTTCGCCTCAGTAACGAGGTTGGTGTCGAGGCCGAGCACCACGTCGGCCTTGGTCGCTTCCCCTTCGAGCTTGAGGCGGGTCAGCAGCGCCACGCCATCGGCGACGCCGACGAAATCGACGGTGCAGCCGCAGGTCTTCTCGAAGGCTTCCTTGACCTTCGGTCCCGGACCCCATTCGGAAATGAAACTTTCATAGGTGTAGACCGTCAGGGTCTTGTCCGCAGCCACGGCGGAGAACGCCGGCAGCAACGAGAAAATTGCCGCTGCGGCAAGCCCGCGGCGGAAAAACGAAAGAGATGTGGTCGGCATATCGCCCCTCCATAAAGTTAGATTTCGGGATAGGGCGTTTTTATCTTACGCGTCTAATCCCTCCGCCGGTGTTAACCGGATCAGGTTCCGCGGGTTGGCTATTCGCCTCTCAGCCCCATGTCCGGGAAGGACATGAAGCACCCCGTTAGAGCAGGACGAGACATAGCGCGGCGCTTCCCGGGAGGCAAGGGCCACCCAAAACATCTCAAAATTGCCGGCGCGGCACTTCCTCAACGCTTTTCCAACCTATTTCTGCCATTCTCTCGAAGGATGGCTGGTTTGTGTACGGCAACGGATGCATACGGCCCTTTTGTGATATAAGAAAAAGCCGACACGGCGAGACAGTGGTATATGGTCAGTTCGGAACCGGAAAAGGCTGCAAGCGAGCGCCCCGCGGCCGCTACCGTTGAGCTTAGCTTTTCGCGGCAGTTGCGAATTGCCGCCGAGTCCTTCTGGTCGTCCTCCGTCCGCAACCGCGTCTTCGGCGTCGCGACCGCCCTGCTGGCCGTCATCCTGCTGACCACCTACGGCCAGGTCTTGATCAACCGCTGGAACGTTCCCTTCTACAATTCGCTGGAAAGGCGCGACATCGACGCCTTCATCCGTGAACTCGGCAATTTCGGCCTGATCGCCGGCTTCCTGCTTCTGCTCAACGTTATCCAGACCTGGCTCAACCAGATGACCGCGCTCTATATGCGCGAAGGCCTGTCGCGCGATGTCGTCGACCAGTGGCTGAAGGATCGCCGTGCCTACCGGCTGTCGATGTCGAGCCCGCTCGGCGTCAATCCGGACCAGCGCCTGCACGAGGATGCCCGCAAGCTTGCCGAAATGACCACCTCGCTGTCGATCGGCCTTGTTCAGGCAACGATCCTGCTCGTCAGCTTCATCGGCGTCCTCTGGCAGATGTCGAGCGGCTTCGTCTTCCATATCGGCGACTACAGCTTCTCCATTCCCGGCTACATGGTCTGGGGCGCGCTGATCTATGCCGCCGCCGCCTCGCTGCTCAGCAAGGTGGTCGGCTGGCGTCTGACGCGCCTCAACGCCGAGCGCTATTCGCGCGAAGCCGACCTGCGCTTCTCGCTGATGCGCGCCAATGAAAATCTGGAAGCCATCGCGCTTGCCGGCGGCGAGGAAACCGAACGCCGCCACATTCACGAGGCGATCGATTCCGTGCTCGCCGTCATCCGCCAGCTCGCCATGGCGCTGACCAATCTCACCTGGGTTACGGCGGGCTTCGGCTGGCTCGCCATGATCGTGCCGATCCTGATCGCATCACCCGCCTATTTCGCGGGAACCATGACCTTCGGCGAACTGATGGCCGCAGCCGCCGCCTTCAATCAGGTCTATTCGGCCCTGCGCTGGTATGTCGATAATTACGGCGCCATCGCCGACTGGCAGGCTGCCCTTCTGCGGGTGACGGTCTTCCGCGCAGCCCTGATGGAAATCGATGACATCAAGCCGAAAGGCGGCGGCATCGCACTGGAAGTCGGCCCACCCGGCAAGCTCAGCTTCGAGGATCTGGCAATCTGCCCGCAGATCGACGGTGAAATCAGCCGCACCGGCTTCCGGATCAGGGAGCAGAACCCTGAGATCCTCGCCGGCGAGCGCATCATGGTCAACGGCGATCAGGGCGTGAACCGCCGGCTGCTGTTCAACGCGATTGCCGGGCTATGGCCTTATGGCAAGGGCACCATCCGACTGCCGCAGGAAGACCACATCCTCTTCGTGCCGCAACTCGAATATCTGCCGGAAGGCAAGCTGAAGAGCGTGCTGGCCTACCCGCTGGCCTCCGCCGGCATACCGGAAGAGGCGATGGTCGCCGCGCTGACGCGGGTCGGGCTGGAGCATTTTGCCGACAAGCTGGACGAGCGCGCCCGCTGGGACCGTGTGCTCGACAAGGACGAACAGATGGCGCTGGCCTTTGCCGGCCTTCTCCTGCGCAAGCCCCGCTGGATCGTTTTCAACGATGTTCTGGAAGGACTGGAGCACGACACGGTCGCGACCCTGTCGAGCGTCATGGGAGAATTCACCGATGCGACGCTGATCTATATCGGCCGCTCCGGTGCCTTCTACGACGCCACCTCGCCGCGCCTGCTGCATCTGGAGCGGCTCAATCCGGAACCGCCCCGTCCGCGGGAAACGACGGAAGCCGCCTGAAACAGGCAAAGCTGCACGCCTTCAGGCTTCAGCCTTCCAGCTCCTCGCGCAGCATCTCCAGCTCCAGCCATTCCTCTTCCATGCGGATGAGATCGCCGCGCAGCTTTTCCATTTCGGCGGCAAGCTTGTTGAAGGTCGCGGGGTCCTTGGTGAAGAGCTTCGGATCGGCCATCTTCGCCTCGCGGGCGGCGATTTCCTTCTCCGTCTTCTCCATCTCCTTGGGCAGGTTTTCGAGCGCGAATTTCTGCTTGTAGGAAAGCTTGCCCTTGCCCTTCGATCCCTGATCCGCGGCAGGCTTGTCCGCGCTGCCGGAAGCCTTCGCCTTCTCCGCTTTCTCCACCCGCTTGCGCTCTTCCTCCGCGCCCTTGCGCTGGGCGAGCATGTCGGAATAACCGCCGGCATATTCGATCCAGCGGCCATCCGGATGTTCCGGATCGACCGGCGCGATGGTGGACGTCACGGTCCGGTCGAGGAAATCGCGGTCGTGGCTGACGAGAATGACGGTTCCCGAATAACCGGCAACGATCTCCTGCAGAAGATCGAGCGTCTCGATGTCGAGATCGTTGGTCGGCTCGTCGAGGATGAGCAGGTTCGAGGATTTCGCCATGATCCGGGCCAGCATCAGGCGGGCGCGCTCGCCGCCGGAGAGATTGCGGATCGGGGTGCGGGCCTGCTCCGGCTGGAACAGGAAGTCCTTCATGTAGCCGGTCACATGCTTCTGCTCACCATTGACCAGCAGGTTCTCGCCGCGCCCGTCCGTCAGGTAGTGAGCGAGCGTGTCGTCGGGGTTCAACCCCTCGCGCTTCTGGTCCAGCACCGCGATTTCGAGATTGGTGCCGAGCTTCACCGTGCCGCTGTCGGGATCGAGCTGACCGGTCAGCATCTTGAGAAGCGTCGTCTTGCCGGCCCCGTTCGGGCCGATCAGGCCGATGCAGTCGCCGCGATGCACGCGGATGGAAAACGGCGCGACGATGGTGCGCTCGCCATAGGCCTTGGTGATCTTGTCCGCCTCGATCACCAGCTTGCCGCTCTCGCGGCCCTCGGTGGCGCTGGCCTGGATGGTACCCTGCGGACCCTTGTGACCGCGATAATCCGCCCGCATCGTCTGAAGCTGGCCGAGGCGGCGCATGTTGCGCTTGCGCCGTGCGGTCACGCCGTAGCGCAGCCAGTGTTCCTCGCGCTCGATCGCCTTGCCGAGCTTGTGCTGCTCGATTTCCTCTTCCTCAAGCACCTTGTCGCGCCATTCCTCGAAATGGCCGAAACCCCGGTTGAGCCGGCGCGAAAGACCACGGTCGAGCCAGACGGTCGCGGTGGAAACCTTTTCGAGGAAGCGACGGTCGTGGCTGATCAGCACCAGCGCGCTGCGGGTCTTCTGCAACTCGCTTTCCAGCCATTCGATGGTCGGAAGGTCGAGATGGTTGGTCGGCTCATCGAGCATCAGGATATCGGGTTCAGGCGCAAGCACCCGCGCCAGCGCCGCCCGGCGCGCCTCGCCGCCGGAAAGGCTGTTCGGATTCTCCTGGCCCGTCAGCCCCAGATGTTCGAGCAGATAGGTGACGCGATAGGGATCGTCGCCCGGCCCGAGCCCTGCCTCGGCATAGGCCTGCACGGTCGAGAAACCGGCGAAATCGGGAGCCTGTTCCAGATAGCGGATGGTCGCCGCCGGGTGACGGAAGACCTCGCCCGACTGCGCTTCGACAAGGCCCGCCGCGATCTTCATCAGCGTCGACTTGCCCGAACCGTTGCGGCCGACAAGGCAGATCCGGTCTCCCGGCTCCACCTGCAGGCTGGCGCCGGCGAGCAGCGGCGTACCGCCGAAGGAGAGGAAGATGTCGTCGAGTTTCAGGATGGGAGGCGCCAAGGCTTCAGGCTCCGGTCATGTCATAGGGACGGGCAAGCAGGATCGCGTCGCCGCTTGTGAGCGACAGCGCGATCGGACCTTCCGCCACATTGGAAATGGTGCGCGACGAACCGAACGGCAGTTGGAAATCGTCGAGCGGATAACGGGCATTACGGATCGAAAGCCCGGCAAGGGGCGAAAATCCGAGAATGGAAAACAGCGAACCCTTCGGCAGGTCGATGACGCGCTCTCCGGGAAGCAGCGGATAGACCTCCTCCTCGCCCGAGGTCAGGAGAATGCCGTGACCTTGTCTGGCGAGGCTCATCGCCTGCAGCATGTGCATCAATGCGTGATCGGACCGCTCGCCGCCGAGCGCGCCGGCAAGGATCAGGCTTTCGGCCCCACGTGCGAGAGCTTCGCCGATGGCGATGGCCCCGTCGGTCTCGGCCTTCTGCGCCGGATAGGGCATTTTCGGCACATCGGGAAAATCCCGCGACAGGTCTTCCGGCGAGGAATCGAAATCGCCCACCCAGAGTTCGGGCTCAAGGCCGAGCGCCGCCGCATGGCGCATGCCGCCATCGGCTGCGATCACGCGGCTCCCGGCAATCGCCGACTTCAGGCGGTCGGTCCCGGCCAGATGCCCGCCGAGCAGGATGGTGAAGCTGTTTTTCCTCATGGCTCTGCCCATAGCGCATCTTGGCGTCAAAGGGAAAGCGCTTCGGCAAGGCAGTCCGTCGACCGGTTCATCGCGCCGACTGCCCCTCACCCTGACCCTCCCCCGCAAGCGGGGAGAGGGAACGGAAACGTCGTGCCTGGCATTTCAACTATCAACTGGAAATAAGACAGCCATGAGCAGGAGATTGTACCTTGCCGGAGCATCTCCGCTTGTCCCTTCTCCCCGCTCGCGGGGAGAAGGTGGCGGCAGCCGGATGAGGGGCAGCACGACCGGCAGGAACGGCAACCAAGGTCCACCTTGCACCGCAACTCCCCGCCCATTACCTTCCGCCGACCAGAGCAATTCCAGCAAAAGTGCGCAGCGGTTTTGCGTCCGGAATTGCGTCAAGACAAAGTGATAGAGCATTTCCGGCGATTTCGTTATCGCCGGAAATGCTCTGAAACCAGGAAAAAGACCATGCAATTCACCGGCACCGCCGACTACGTCGCCGACAAGGACCTGATGGTCGCCGTCAACGCGGCGATCGCGCTTGAGCGTCCGCTGCTCGTCAAGGGCGAACCCGGCACCGGCAAGACCGAGCTTGCGCGCCAGGTGGCGACGGCCCTTCGCCTCGACATGATCGAATGGAACATCAAGTCGACCACCAAGGCGCAGCAGGGCCTTTACGAATACGATGCCGTCTCGCGCCTGCGCGACAGCCAGCTCGGCGATGAGCGCGTCAACGACGTGAAGAACTACATCCGCAAGGGCAAGCTCTGGCAGGCCTTCGCCACGGATACCAGGACCGTGCTGTTGATCGACGAGATCGACAAGGCCGACATCGAGTTTCCCAACGACCTCCTGCAGGAACTCGACCGCATGGAGTTCCATGTCTACGAGACCGGCGAGACCGTGAAGGCCAGGGTCCGGCCGATCGTCATCATCACCTCGAACAACGAGAAGGAGCTTCCCGACGCCTTCCTGCGCCGCTGCTTCTTCCACTATATCCGCTTTCCCGATGCCGACACGCTGGCACGGATCATCGAGGTCCACTATCCCGGCCTGAAGCAGAACCTGATCCGCGCGGCACTCACCCAGTTCTACGAGATCCGCGAGACACCGGGCCTGCGCAAGAAGCCATCGACCTCGGAAGCGCTCGACTGGATCCGTCTTCTGGTCGCCGAAGACGTCGATCCCGCCGATCTTCGCGTCGACCCGAAGCAGGCCCTGCCGAAGCTTCACGGCGCTCTCCTGAAGAACGAACAGGACGTCCATCTCTTCGAACGGCTCGCCTTCATGGCGAGACGGGAGGGACGATGACGCGCGAGACATCAGGGGATGTGACCCCGGATGCATTCAAGGTCCTGATCTACGCCACATGGCGCGATCGCCTTCTCGTTTTCGACGAACCGGACTTTCCCGAAATCGCGCTTCAGGTTCCCGGCGGCACGGTGGAGCATCCGGAAACCGTCGAACGCGCTGCCTTCAGGGAATTTGCCGAGGAAACCGGGCTTGAGCCGAAGGCGCCGTTCCGGCTGATCGAGACCTGCGACTACCGCTTCGAGCAGAAGGGATCGCTCATCACCCACCGGCGCTCCTGTTTCCATGTGGCCCTGCCGGAAGAACCTGCGGAAACCTGGGTTCACTGGGAGCAGATGCCTTTCGGTGGCGGCGAGCCGATCCGCTTCCGCCTGTTCTGGCTCGGGCTGGACGAGGCCCGCCAAAGGCTCGGCTACGGCATGGCGGATGCGCTCGCCCACCTCGCCGGAAAGCCGGCCACACCCGCGCTGCACCGCGAAAACCTTTTCCGTTGATTCGCACCGCCGACAGGCGTAAAGGACTGACCTCGTGGTGATTTGGCCGGCCGGCTTGCAGCCACGTTAAATAAGTCGCTAAAGGGCCGAGGCGAGTTCGAAAAACTTTCCGAGGACCGGTAGCGATATTGGAAGCTGCCGGTTTTTTTGTATGTGCGCGGTGCCGGGCTGCCCGAACCGCCATGACACGGAAAGTCGAGTTCGAACATGCCGATCAAGATACCCGATACCCTGCCCGCCTTTGAAACCCTCGTGCACGAGGGTGTGCGGGTCATGACCGAAACGGCCGCTATCCGTCAGGATATCCGCCCGCTGCAGATCGGGCTGCTCAATCTCATGCCGAACAAGATCAAGACGGAAGTGCAGTTCGCCCGTCTGATCGGCGCCTCGCCGCTGCAGGTGGAACTGACCCTGGTGCGCATCGGCGGTCACAAGGCCAAGAACACCCCGGAGGAACACCTCCTTTCCTTCTACCACACCTGGGAGGAAGTGCAGGACCGCAAGTTCGACGGCTTCATCATCACCGGCGCGCCGGTCGAAACGCTGCCTTACAAGGAAGTCACCTACTGGCCCGAGATGGAAAAGATCCTCGACTGGACGGAGACCAACGTCCATTCGACGATGAACGTCTGCTGGGGCGCGATGGCGGCGATCTATCACTTCCATGAGGTGCCGAAGCACGCGCTGAAGGAAAAGGCGTTCGGCGTTTATCGCCACCGCAACCTTGCGCCGTCCTCCATCTATCTCAACGGTTTCTCGGATGACTTCCAGGTGCCTGTCTCCCGCTGGACCGAGGTCCGCCGCGAGGACATCAGCGGTGTCCCGGGACTGGAGGTCCTGATGGAATCGGATGAAATGGGCGTCTGCCTCGTGCATGAGAAGCGCGGCAACCGGCTCTACATGTTCAACCACGTCGAATACGACTCGACCTCGCTCGGGGACGAGTACTTCCGCGACGTCAATTCCGGCGTGCCGATCAAGATGCCGCACGACTATTTCCCGCACAACGATCCGGAGATCACCCCCTTGAACCGCTGGCGCAGCCATGCCCATCTGCTGTTCGGAAACTGGATCAACGAGATCTACCAGACGACGCCCTACGATCTGGAAGCCATCGGCATCGGCAAGGAGGACTGACCCATGGCGGGAACCGTCGAGATCCGGCCGCTCATGCAAGCGGACGAAACCGAATGGCGGCGTCTGTGGAAGGCCTATCTGGCCTTCTATGAGACCGAACTGCCCGAGGAGATCTATAACACGACCTTCGCCCGGCTGACCGGTTCGGCACCGGGCGAATACAGCGGTCTCCTCGCGCTGGTCGATGGCCGGCCCGCCGGCCTTGCGCACTATCTCTTCCATCGATCCTGCTGGCATATCGACAATGTATGCTACCTTCAGGATCTCTATGCCGACCCCGAGATCCGCGGCACCGGTATCGGCCGCGCGCTGATCGAAGCGGTCTACGAGAAGGCCAGGACGGAAGGCTCGAAGGAGGTCTACTGGATGACGCAGGAATTCAACGCCACCGCGCGCCGTCTCTATGACCGCATCGCGGAAAAGACCCCGTTCCTCGTCTATCAGAAGAACTTCTGAACAGAGGGACAGACCCTGAATGTTCATCCCCTTCTTCCTCAAACTCAAGGAAGCGAAGATCCCGGTGACGCTCCGGGAATTCCTGGCGCTTCTCGAGGGCGTGGAAGCGGGGCTTGCCGATTTCGACACAGAAGCCTTCTATTTCCTCGCCCGCACCGCGCTGGTGAAGGACGAACGGCATATCGACCGGTTCGACCGGGTGTTTTCCGAGATCTTCGGCGGACTGGAGAGCATCTCCGCCGCCGACGGCGTGGAAACCGTGCCGATCCCCGAGGAATGGCTGCGCAGGCTGACTGAGAAACACCTCTCGGAAGGAGACAGGAAACTGGTCGAGGCCCTCGGTGGCTTCGACAAGCTGATGGAGACGCTGCGCCAGCGGCTTTCCGAGCAGAAGGGACGCCATCAGGGCGGTTCCAAATGGATCGGCACCGCCGGCACCTCGCCCTTCGGCGCCTATGGCTACAATCCCGAAGGCGTTCGCATTGGCCAGCACGAATCCCGCCATCGCCGCGCGGTGAAGGTCTGGGACAAGCGCGAATTCCGCAATCTCGACGACGGGGTCGAGCTTGGCACCCGCAACATCAAGGTGGCGCTGAGACGGCTCCGCCGCTTCATCCGCGAGGGAGCCGCCGACGAATTCGACCTGCCCGGCACCATCCGCTCGACCGCCGAGCACGGCTATCTCGACGTGAAGACGCGGCCGGAACGGCGCAATGCCGTCAAGCTGCTGATGTTCTTCGACATTGGCGGCTCCATGGACGATCACATCCGCATCGTCGAGGAACTCTTCTCCGCCGCCCGCTCCGAATTCCGGCACATGGATTACTTCTACTTCCACAACTGCCCCTATGAACGGGTGTGGAAGGACAATCGCCGCCGCCACTCCGAAGCGATGGCGACCGAGAACGTGATCCGAACCTATGGCTCCGACTACCGCCTGATCTTCGTCGGCGATGCCTCGATGAGCCCTTATGAGATCACCCATCCCGGCGGCTCGGTCGAACATTGGAACACGGAAGCCGGTGCCGTCTGGATCGACCGCCTGACGGGTCATTTCAGGAAGAGCCTCTGGCTCAATCCATTGCCGGAAAGCCGTTGGGGCTATACGACATCGGTCGGTCTCATCCGTCGACTGATGGGCGACCGCATGTTTCCGCTGACGCTCGGCGGCCTCGAAACCGCGGCGAGAGAGCTTTCCCGCTGATTTTTCATTTCCTCACCATTTTCCAAGCCAGGATCACGCCATGCAGAAAGAGATTTTCGGACAGACCGCAAGCGGCGAGACGGTCGAACGCGTCACCCTGTCGGGCGGCGGCCTGACGGCCCGCATCATGACCTATGGCGCGGCGATCCAGGACCTGCGCCTCGACGGTCACGCGGCACCGCTGGCGCTCGGCTTCGACCGGCTGGAGGACTATGAGCGCCATTCGCCCTATTTCGGCGCCACGCCCGGCCGCTGTTCCAACCGCATCGCCGGCGGCGCCTTCACGCTCGACGGCAGGCCGTATCGGCTCGAACGCAATGAAAACGACCTCAACCACCTGCATGGCGGCTCCGATGGCATCGCAAAGCGGAACTGGCAGATCATCGGACTGTCATCCGACAGCGTGACGCTTGCGATTACCGATCCCGATGGCCGCGCCGGTTATCCCGGCAATTGCCGGGTGACCGCCACCTACCGGCTCGGGGACGAAGGCGTGCTGTCGGTCGTCTATGAAAGCGAGACGGACCGGCCGACGCTCGCCAATATCTGCCAGCACGCCTATTTCAATCTCGACGGCAGCGCCGATATCCTCGGCCACGACCTGATGATCGCCGCCGATCACTACCTGCCGGTCGATGACGTGCTGATCCCGACCGGCGAAATCCGCCCGGTGGAAGGAACGCCGTTCGACTTCCGGGATATGCATCCGATCCGTCGCGAGATCGACGGCGCACAGGTGCCCTACGACCATAATTTCTGCCTTTCGCCGACCCGCACGCCAAAGCGCAGCGTGGCGCTTGCCCGCAGCATCAATTCCGGCGTCACCATGGAAGTGCGCACCACCGAGCCCGGCGTGCAGTTCTACGCCGGCGTCTATGTCGACATTCCCGTTCCCGGACTGGAGGGCAGGACATACGGCCCCTATGCCGGTTTCTGCCTCGAAACCCAGATCTGGCCCGACGCCATCAACCACGCCGGTTTCCCGAGCGCGGTGCTCCGGCCCGGTGAGGTCCTGAGGCAGGAAACCGACTACGTCTTCTCACGGATCTGAGACGGTCGTCACCCTGAAGCAATTCCAGCGAAGGTGCGTAGCGGCTTTACGTCCGGAATTGGGTACAAACAGGAAAAACAGGGCATTGAAAGCGATTCCGTTGTCGCCGGAAATGCCTTGGATATCCCCTCAGATGGCGGTGAAACCGTTATCGACGAAGAGGTGCGCGCCGTTGACGAAATTCGATTCGTCACTGGCCAGATAGAGCGCGGCGCGCGCCACGTCTTCCGGTTCGCCGATACGGCCCTGCTGGGCGGCAATGGCGGCCTCGGAGACATCGACGCCATGGGCGGTGAGTTCCGCCACTTCCCGAAGCCCGTGCGGCGTGCGGATGAAGCCGGGGCAGACGGCGTTGCAGCGGATATTCCGGTCGCGGAACTCCACGCCGATCGCCCGGGCAAACATGTGCACGGCGCCCTTCGTCGTGTCGTAGAGCACTTCCATCGGCGTTGCCGCCACGGCCGAAATAGACGAGGTGCAGACGATCGAACCGCCGCCGGCGCCAATCATCCCCGGCAGCACCGCCTTCGTCATCAGGAACATCGAACGGACATTGACGGCGTGCAGCCAGTCCCATTCCTCGGCAGTGATCTCGAGGAAGGACTTTATGACGATCGTGCCTGCGTGATTGAAGAGAACGGTCACCGGACCGAAATGCGCCTCGACGCCCTTCACGGCCTCGTTGACGGCTTTTTCATCGGAAACATCGGCGCCCCAGTGTTCCGCCGTGCCGCCTGCCTCGCGAATGGCAGCGACGGTCCGGGCCGCTTCCTCGCCATTGCGGTCGATGATCGCGACCTTGGCGCCTTCGGCAGCAAACAGCCTGGAAGCCGCACCGCCCATGCCGGTCGCCCCGCCTGAAATGATCGCAATCTTGCCCTTCAACCTGTCGGCCATGCCGTCCCCCTCCGATGCGGATCGAGAGACTATAGGACGCGAAACGGCGCCTGTCTGCCGGATTGGATTTGCGCAATAGCCAAGCGGCTCTGCACTATTCTTTTCGGTATGAAAAACTGGAGCGGGTGAGGCGATTCGAACGCCCGACCCCAACCTTGGCAAGGTTGTGCTCTACCCCTGAGCTACACCCGCTCATGTCGACGATCCGGGGGTAGTCGGTGGATCGAAGGTCGTCTGCGTTGCGGCGACGGGCGGTATATGGCCCAACCGTTTTTCAAATGCAACAGGGAAATGACGAAATTTTCGAGAAAAAATCACGACGCCTCGGAAAGCCCGGAAAACCGGGCTTTTCAGGTAAAAGGAACGATTGCCAAGCCCGGCAAGCGGACGTATCACTCTCCGCCGACGGCCAGACGGCCTCCATTTTTTTCACCCGCACATCCTGAAATCCGCCCCCGAAAGCGCTTCCAATGACGACCGATTCCCAGATCACCTCACAAAGCACCACCGCACCGAAGACCGCCGAAGACCTGTTTCGCTTTCTCGACGAACTGAAGATCGAGCATAAGACGGCTCGTCACGAACCGGTCTTCACCGTCGCCGAGTCGGTCGCGCTGCGCGACGAGATCCCGGGCGGCCACACCAAGAACCTGTTCGTGAAGGACAAGAAGGATCGCTTCTTCCTGCTCACCGTCGAGGAAAACGCCTCGGTCGACCTGAAGACGGTGCACACGCTGATCGGCGCGGCCAGCAAGGTATCCTTCGGCAAGCCGGAGAAGCTGATGGAATATCTCGGCGTCATTCCCGGCTCCGTCACCGTCTTCGGCGCGATCAACGACACCGGCCACAACGTCACCTTCGTGCTGGATGCGGAGCTGATGGAACACGACATCATCAACGGCCATCCGCTGTCCAACGATGCGACGACCTCGATCGGCCGGAACGACCTTCTGCGCTTTCTTGAATCGACGGGTCACACGCCGCTTGTCTTGAAAGTCACGGCCTGACATACGATCTTAGCGACAAACTCGGCCCCCGAAGAGGCCCCAAGGTGCGGGAGAGATTTCGATGAGCGACAACAGCAATCCCTATGGCGGTTTCGGCAGCCAGATGACGGGTCAGGCCCATTTCGGCAGCGGATCCGCCGCTCCGGCGCAAACCACCGGTGGCGCGGCCATCAAGGACACCACCACCTCGGGCTTCACCAAGGATGTCATCGAGGAATCCCGCAACCAGCCGGTTCTCGTCGATTTCTGGGCGCCCTGGTGCGGCCCCTGCAAGCAGCTGACCCCGGTGATCGAAAAGGTGGTCAACGAGGCCGGTGGCCGCGTCAAGCTCGTCAAGATGAATATCGATGACCACCCGGCCATTCCCGGCCAGCTCGGCATCCAGTCGATTCCCGCCGTCATCGCCTTCGTCAACGGCCGCCCGGTCGATGGCTTCATGGGCGCGCTTCCCGAAAGCCAGGTCCGCCAGTTCATCGACAAGGTCTCGGGCCCCGCCGGGGCCGATGAGGCCGCCGAGATCGAGGCTGCCCTCGAGGAAGCCGCAACCCTGCTCGCCGCCGGCAATATCCAGGAGGCCGCGCAGCTCTTCGGCGCCGTCATGCAGGCCGACCCCGAAAATACGAAGGCAATCGCCGGCATGGCGGAATGCATGCTGGCCGCGGGCCAGCAGGATCGCGCCCGGCAGCTGGTGGAAGGTCTGCCGGAAGAGGTGAAGAAGGCTGCCGAAATCCAGGCACTTCTCAAGAAGTTCGAGCAGATCGACGAAGCCCGAAAGCTGGGCGACCCGGTGGCGCTCGAACATGCGCTGGCGCTCGACCCGGACGATCACGAAGCCCGGATGAAGCTCGCCAAGATCCGCAATGTCGAGGGACGGCGCGAGGAAGCGGCTGAACATCTGCTGCTGATCATGAAGCGCGATCGCGAATTCGACGACGATGGCGCACGCCGCCAGTTGCTGCAGTTCTTCGAGGTCTGGGGCCCGAAGGATCCGGCAACCATCATGGCGCGCCGCAAACTGTCGTCGATCCTGTTCTCCTGAGCGGGTAAATGCGACGCCGCCCTTGAGATTCCCTGCGCCGCAACCACATTATGGAAATGGTTGCGGCCGGAAGCGGCCGGAGTGGGTGCAATTTCATGCATGTCGGAAATGCCAGATATCTGACTGAAAACGACGTTCCGGGGATTTTACCGATCTTTCCGGTGTCCGGTGTCTTGCTGCTGCCCGGCGGCCAGCTACCCCTCAACATCTTCGAGCCGCGTTATCTCGCCATGTTCGATCATGCGATGGCGGGCAATCGCCTGATCGGCATGATCCAGCCGGCGCTCGGCGAGGTGCCGGAGGCAGATATCCTGCCGGAGCGTCCTCCGCTTGCCCAGGTCGGCTGCATGGGCCGCATCACCTCGTTTACCGAAACCGGCGACGGCCGGTATATCGTCTCGCTCGGCGGCGTCTGCCGCTTCCGCCTGATGGAGGAAGCGCCGGGCTCCAAACCCTATCGCAACTTCCATATCGCGCCCTTCATGACGGACCTCTCGAGCGGAGGAGATGAGGAGGCGCAGGTCGACCGTGCCGCGCTGCTGGCCGCCTTCCGCGCCTATCTCGATGCCAACAAGCTGGAAGCGGACTGGGAAAGCGTCGAACGGGCAAGCAACCTCACCCTCGTCAATTCCCTGTCGATGATGTCGCCCTTCGGTCCGGCCGAGAAACAGGCGCTGCTCGAAGCACCCGATCTCAAGACCCGCGCGGAAACGCTCGTCGCCATCACCGAGATCGTGCTCGCCCGCACCTTCGGCGATGCGGACTCCGTCCTTCAGTAGAAGCTCCCGGAAAAGCGCTCATGGAAAATCGCCCTGCGGATCATCGGATGAGCACCGTCGACCCGAAGCTTCTGGAGCTTCTGGTCTGTCCGCTGACGCAAGGCAGGCTGACCTTCGACCGGGAGAAAGGCGAACTCGTCTCGGAGCGCGCAGGCCTTGCCTACCCCATCCGCGACGGCATTCCGATCATGCTCGTTTCCGAAGCCCGTAAGCTGGAAACCTGAGCGAACGGCAGGTTTCCCGATTCACTGCCCCTCACCCCGACCCTCTCCCCGCAAGCGGGGAGAGGGGGGAATGAAATGTTGAGGCACAGGCCTTCTCCCCGCAACCGCTCCCTTCAGATCGCCTCGCCCGCCAGAAGCTTCGGCGCGCCGCCATTGGTCGTGCCGGCCGCTTCGCGGATGAAGAAGGATTTCAGGGACGGCATCCGGTCGACCACGCCGAGCCCGAAATCCCTGAGAACCCGGATCGGCGTCACGTCGTTGGAGAACAGCCGGTTCAGGACGTCGGTGGTCACCCCCATGCGGAAGGTGTCGAACCGCCGCCAGGTCTGGTAGCGCTCCAGAACATTGAGATCGCCGATATCGAGGCCGAGCCGGTCCGCCTCGACGATGGTCTCGGCGAGTGCCGCCACGTCCTTGAAGCCGAGATTGAGGCCCTGCCCGGAAATCGGATGGATGCCATGGGCCGCGTCACCCGCCAGCGCCAGCCGGGGCGCCACGAATTCACGGGCGAGCGTCAGCCCCAGCGGAAAGGCGCGCCGGTCGGCAGTGGCGCGGATCGCGCCGAGCTTGTGACCGAAACGGCGCTCCAGCTCTTCCTCGAAAACCAGTTCGTCCGAAGCCACCAGCCGCTCGGCATCGCCGGTGCGCTCCGTCCAGACCAGCGAGCAACGATTGCCCTTGAGCGGCAGGATGGCGAAGGGGCCGGACGGCAGGAAATGCTCTTCGGCGCAGCCGTCATGCGGCCGCTCGTGCTCGACCGTGGTGACGATGCCGGACTGGCCGTAGTCCCATGTCACGGTCTTGATGCCCGCCATGTCCCGCAGCTTCGAGCGCACGCCGTCGCAGGCAACGACCAGCCGGGCCGAAACCACCCTGCCATCGGAAAGCGAAAGATCGGCCGAAGGCCCGGTATTGTGGAAACCCGTCGCCATCACGCCATGGCGGATGCGGATGCCGGCCGTGGCACAGGCGTCGCGCAGCGCGCCCACCATCGCGACGTTCGGGATCATGTGGGCGAAGGGCCGGCCCTCCTCCACCGCGCCGTCGAAGGTCAGGAATACCGGCCGCACCGGATCGGACGTCTTCGAATCGGTGACGATCATCCTGGTGATCGGCTGCGCCTCGGGTTCGATCCGGTCCCAGATGCCGAAGACTTCCAGCATCTTCGTCGCCGCCGCAATGATCGCCGAGGCACGCGGGTCCTTTTTCCATGTGTCTTCCGGTGCCGCCTCGATCACCTCGACGGCCAGATGCGGGGCCGCCTGCTTGACCGCGACCGCGACCGCCAGACCGACATAACCACCACCGACGACCAGAACATCCAGCATGGCGAACTTCCTTTATCCCGGCACCCGGGGCAGCGTCTTTGCCCTTGTGCATCTCATTTGCCGCTATATAGATCAGCCTTGAACGACTTCCTACAACCGGGAGCATTATAATATGTCGCAGGCGGAAGAGAAAACGCGGATCATGGAAAAGCTGATCGCGACGCTCGATCTCGAGAAGCTGGAAGAAAACCTCTTTCGCGGCAAGAGCCCCCAGGTCGGCTGGCAGCGCGTCTTCGGCGGTCAGGTCATCGCCCAGGCGCTGATGGCCGCCCAGCGCTGTGTTGACGCCGACCGCTTCGTGCATTCGCTGCACGCCTATTTCATGCGCCCCGGCGATCCCGCCGTTCCGATCATCTATCAGGTCGAGCGCATCCGCGATGGCGCAAGCTTCACCACCCGCCGGGTCGTGGCCATCCAGCATGGCAAGGCGATCTTCTCCATGTCGGCATCCTTCCAGCTCGATGAAGAAGGTCTCGATCACCAGGTCGCAATGCCCGACGTGCCAGCGCCGGAAAGCCTGATGGGCGAGAAGGAGTTCCGCGAGGTCTTCCTCGCCAAGGCGCCTGAAACCGTGCGCCGCTACTGGGGCCGCGAACGGCCGATCGAGATCCGTCCGGTATCGCTCGTGCATTACATTTCCGACGAGAAACTGGAGCCGAAGGCCCATATCTGGGTGCGCACCAGCGCCCCGCCGCCGGATGACCGCCACTATCAGGCAGCCGTTCTCGCCTATCTCTCCGACATGACGCTGCTCGATACCTCGCTCTACGCCCACGGAACTTCCATCTTCGATCCGTCGCTGCAGGCCGCAAGCCTCGATCACGCCATGTGGTTCCACCGCCCCACCCGGCTGGACGACTGGTTGCTCTATACTCAGGACAGCCCGAGCGCGTCGGGCGCACGCGGCATGACCCGCGGCAGCATTTACAGCCGCGATGGCGTGTTGATTGCCTCGGTCGCTCAGGAAGGGTTGATTCGGAAAAGGGCAGATGACTAATCGGAAGGCAAAATGATATTTTTGCACATAATTTGTGCGCACATCCGCCATCCAAATGCCTGTTTATTAGCTTTGCTCTTTATAGCCTTTAGATTTCAATAACTTATTAGTCGTCACGAAACTGGCACATACTTTGAATGTCTGACCGCAGTCGCTGGACGCTTTGGGGGCTGGCGGCAAGGAGAGTCGGCTCCAAGCCGAGGACAAGCAAAGGATGGGAAACCAGATGAAGATTGTGATGGCCATCATCAAGCCGTTCAAGCTGGATGAGGTGCGCGAAGCCCTCACCGCTGTTGGCATCCAGGGCCTGACCGTGACCGAAGTAAAGGGTTACGGCCGCCAGAAGGGGCACACGGAAATCTACCGCGGCACCGAATACGCCGTAAGCTTTCTGCCGAAACTGAAGATCGAAATCGCCGTCTCTTCCGAGCTCGCGGACAAGGCCGTCGAGGCAATCGCTTCCGCCGCCAAGACCGGCCAGATCGGCGACGGCAAGATCTTCGTCTACTCGATCGACCAGGCGGTCCGCATCCGCACCGGCGAAACCAATTCTGAAGCTCTGTAAGAACGGCTGTTAGGGGAGTTGTTACTGATGTCGTTTACCAAGTTTTCTTCCACTTTCGCGCGGATCGGCGCCGCTTCGGCCGCGCTGCTGGCGCCGGCTGTCGCCTTTGCGCAGGAAGCCGCACCGGCCGCCGCGGAAGCTGCAGCCGCAGCACCCGTGCCGGACAAGGGCGATACCGCCTTCATGTTCCTTTGCACCATCCTCGTCCTCTTCATGCTGGTTCCGGGCCTTGCCCTGTTCTACGGCGGTCTCGTTCGTGCCAAGAACATGCTCTCCGTGCTGATGCAGTGCACCGTCGTCGGCGCCTCCATCATGCTCGTATGGGTCATCTACGGCTATTCCTTCGCCTTCGGCGGCTCGACCAACGCCTTCTTCGGCGGCACGGCCAAGCTCTTCCTCTCGGGCGTGACGATGGATTCGACGGCTGCAACCTTCTCGGATGCCGTCATTCCGGAATACGTCTTCATCGTGTTCCAGATGACGTTCGCCGCCATCACCCCGGCCCTGATCGTCGGCGCCTTCGCCGAACGCATCAAGTTCTCGGCCTCGATCCTGTTCTGCATTCTCTGGGTCACCTTCGTCTACTTCCCGATCGCCCACATGGTCTGGGACGCAAACGGCCTGATCTTCGGCTGGGGCGCACTTGACTTCGCCGGCGGCACGGTCGTTCACATCAACGCCGGTGTTGCCGGTCTGATCGGTGCGATCATGGTCGGCAAGCGTACCGGCTACGGCAAGGACATGATGGCTCCGCACTCCATGACGCTCACCATGGTCGGTGCCGCCATGCTCTGGGTCGGCTGGTTCGGCTTCAACTCCGGCTCCAACCTCGAAGCTTCCGGCGGCGCAATGCTCGCAACCGTCAACACCTTCGTCGCAACCGCTGCCGCAATCGTCTCCTGGGCCTTCGTCGAAAGCCTGACGCGCGGCAAGTCCTCGATGCTCGGCGCTGCCTCGGGCATGATCGCCGGCCTCGTCGCCATCACGCCTGCTGCCGGCATCGTCGGCCCGATGGGCGCGATCGTCATGGGCCTGATTGTTTCGCCGCTTTGCTACTTCTTCGTCTCCGTGGTGAAGAACAAGTTCGGCTACGACGACACCGCTGACGTCTTCGGCGTTCACGGCATCGGCGGCCTGTTCGGCGCTCTTGCAACCGGCATCTTCGCTTCGTCTTCGCTCGGCGGTATCGGCTATGCCGAAGGCGTCACCATGGGCGCCCAGTTCTTCACCCAGGTGAAGGCCGTTCTGGTCACGCTCGTATGGTGCGGCGTCGGCTCCGCGATCCTCTACAAAATCACGGACGTCATCGTCGGCCTGCGCGTTCCGGTCGAAGCAGAGCGCGAAGGTCTCGACCTCGCCTCCCACGGCGAAGCCGCATACCACTCATAAGGATTTCGCCGCACCGCTCGCCGGTGCGGCTCTTCCTCCCGTCGCGGCCGTCGAACGGCGAGCCGCTCTTGGCCCGGACCTCGCGTCCGGGCTTTTTTTGTCACTGGAGCAATTCCGGCAAAAGTGCGCAGCCGTTTTGTTGGAATTGCCCGAAACCAAAAAGATGGAGCGTTTTCGCGTTTCCGGGAAAAGCGAAAATGCTCAAAAGCCCGAAAACCCGCCGTTTCGGGCGGTCGATGGTTAATGCACCATTAACCCTGTCCCATGTAATGTGGCCTATGGAGCCGTAACAGGATCGCCTCGCCTCGCGCCGGGCGGCCTCGCCGGCAAGGCTTACTTCGACGAACGGGCAGGCAGGGGATGAATAGAGGCAATTCGGCAGCGATGGGCGATGAGCCCGGCCGCTTCGCGCTCAGCGCTTTCATCGTGCGGCAGGTGCTGGCACTCCTTGGTTTCGCTATTTTCCTGGCGCTGGTGCTGGCGGTAGCCGCACTTGCCACCTGGAATGTCGCCGATCCCAGCCTTTCCTATGCAACGGCCAACGAGCCGACCAACATTCTCGGCCATGGCGGCGCGATCTTCGCCGACGTCATGATGCAGTTCTTCGGCCTTGCCAGCCTCCTTGCCCTGCTTCCCGTGCTCGCCTGGTCGCTGGCGCTCATCACCGGGCGCCCGCTTCATCGCATTCCCGCCCGCATCGCCGCCTGGCTCGTCGGCTCGATCGTCTCGTCCGCCGTCATCGGCTGCTTTCCGCCCCCGGCCACCTGGCCGATCCCGAACGGCATCGGCGGCGTCTTCGGCGACATGATCCTGCGCTTCCCGAGCCTGTTCATCGGCGCCTATCCCACCGGCACCGTTTCCATGATTCTCGGCGCCGTCCTGGCCTTTCCCGCCGCCTGGCTGCTGCTTTTCGCCGCCGGCCTCATCGGACGTGAACCGGTGGCTGACGAAGATGAAGACGAGGCCCCCGTCGAGCGCCGCAAGCCGGTCGCCCGCACGGTCGCGGAAGAAGACGAGGACGACGGGGAAGGACCGATCGCGCTTGCGCTCGGCGCCTTCACTCATCACTGGTACACGACGCGCGCCCGCATGCGCCGCCTGCTCGGCATGAAGCCGGTGGATCGCAGCCACCGCTTCGAACAGCCTTACGATTTCAACGATGACGAATTCGGCACGCTGAACGAACCCGTCCGCCCCAAGGCTCCGGGCGCCTACGAGCGCCTCGAGCCCTCGCTCGATGGCGGCCCGCGCGTGCTGTCGCCCAAGCGCAATATCGTCTCTCCGCCGCCGATCAGCGCGGACGACGACTATGATGACGATCCGCCGTTCGATCTCGACGACATGCCGCGTCCCGCCGGTATCCTGCCCGATAACAGCGGCTGGTCGCCCTCTCCCGCCGCAGCCCGCGGCGCGGATCGCGGTTCGCCGCGCGTGGCCGCCCCCGCGCCGCGTCCGAAGCCGGGCGCGCGCATCGAACGGGATGCGCAGGCTTCGCTGCTGAGGCCCGAAGGCTTCCAGCTGCCTTCGGTCCATCTTCTCGCCGAACCGAAGACGATTGCCCGCGACGCGACGCTCTCGGCCGACGCTCTCGAACAGAACGCCCGCATGCTGGAAGGCGTGCTGGAGGACTTCGGCGTCAAGGGCGAGATCATCCATGTCCGGCCCGGCCCGGTCGTCACCCTCTACGAACTGGAGCCCGCGCCCGGCATCAAGTCGTCGCGCGTCATCGGCCTTGCCGACGATATCGCCCGCTCGATGAGCGCGATTGCCGCCCGTGTCGCCGTCGTTCCCGGCCGCAACGCGATCGGCATCGAGCTGCCCAACCAGACGCGTGAAACCGTCTACCTGCGTGAGCTGATCGGTTCGCGCGATTTCGACACCAACAAGGCCAAGCTCGCCATGGCGCTCGGCAAGACCATCGGCGGCGAGCCGGTCATTGCCGATCTTGCCAAGATGCCTCACCTGCTGGTCGCCGGTACCACCGGTTCGGGTAAATCCGTCGCCATCAACACCATGATCCTGTCGCTGGTCTACCGGCTTCCGCCGGAAAAGTGCCGCCTGATCATGATCGACCCGAAGATGCTGGAACTCTCCGTCTATGACGGCATCCCGCATCTGCTCTCGCCTGTCGTCACCGATCCGAAGAAGGCCGTCGTCGCGCTGAAATGGACCGTGCGCGAGATGGAAGAGCGCTACAAGAAGATGTCGAAGATCGGCGTGCGCAACATCGACGGCTTCAACAGCCGCGTCGAGCAGGCGCTGGAGAAGGGCGAGGTACTGACCCGCACCGTCCAGACCGGCTTCGACCGCCAGACCGGCGAGGCGATCTACGAAACCGAAGAGTTCGACCTGAAGCCGATCCCCTATATCGTCGTCATCATCGACGAAATGGCCGACCTGATGATGGTCGCCGGCAAGGACATCGAAGGCGCCGTCCAGCGCCTCGCCCAGATGGCGCGTGCTGCCGGCATTCACGTCATCATGGCGACCCAGCGCCCGTCGGTCGATGTCATCACCGGTACGATCAAGGCCAACTTCCCGACGCGTATCTCCTTCCAGGTGACCTCGAAGATCGACAGCCGTACCATCCTTGGCGAACAGGGCGCGGAACAGCTGCTGGGCATGGGCGACATGCTCTACATGGCCGGCGGCGGCCGCATCCAGCGCGTTCACGGCCCCTTCGTCTCCGACAACGAAGTCGAGGAGATCGTGGCCTACCTGAAGACTCAAGGCGCGCCCCAGTATCTCGAAGCGATCACCATCGACGATGACGACGATGAAGGCGGCGGCGGCCCGGCCGGCACCTCCAATCTCGCCGATTCGGACGATCCCTACGATCAGGCTGTCGCCATCGTGCTTCGTGACGGCAAGGCTTCCACCTCCTATGTCCAGCGCCGCCTCGGCATCGGCTACAACCGCGCTGCCTCCCTGATCGAGCGCATGGAGCAGGAAGGCATCATCGGCCCCGCAAACCATGCCGGAAAGCGCGAAATTCTCGTGCCGACCGAAGGCGACATCATCGAACGTTGAACCCCGGGGCAGCTCGCGCGTTAAGCCCCGGCAACGATATCTCGGCCATGAAGACGCCGCCTTTTTCGGCGATGGAATGACCACATGAAGGAGTTCCGGATGATTGAAGAAAATGCCGAACGTCTGGCGATTGCGCCGACGTCCACGACCCGTCGACAGTTCGTGCTCGGTGCAGGCGCGCTCCTTGCGCTCGCCGCCCTGCCGCTGCCCCGCGCCCAGGCCACAACCGATGCCGCCCAGAAGATCGCCGACCACTTCTCCTCGGTAAAGACGATGATGGGCGAGTTCGTCCAGTTCGGTCCGCGCGGCGAACAGACCGGCGGCAAGTTCTTCATCCAGCGTCCGGGCAAGCTCCGCTTCAACTATGAGAAGCCCTCGCCGATGCGCGTGATTTCCGATGGCAAGAACGTCGTCATCGGCAACATGAAGCTGAAGACCTGGGACCTCTATCCCCTGTCGAAGACCCCGCTCAGCCTGCTGCTGGCCGACAAGATCGACCTTGGCAACCAGCTGGTCCGCGACGTCAAGGAAGAGGCCGATCTCACCACCATCATTCTCGGCGACAAGACCATCTTCGGCGATTCGACCATTACCCTGATGTTCGATCCGAAGACCTTCGATCTGCGCCAGTGGACGATCACCGACGTCCAGGCCAAGGACACCTCCGTGATGATCTTCAACGTCCAGACCGGCATCAATCTCGATACGGCCATATTCGAAATCCCCTACGCCGACGTTCACTCGCAAAAACGCTGATTTGCGTGAGCCCTGACGGTCGAAAACGGTTTTGAATTTCGCCGGGATCCGATAGACCATGCCCGACCCAATCGGAGCATGAAGCATGTCACTGTCGATCACCACTTGGAATATCAATTCGGTCCGGCTGCGCCTGCCGATCGTCGAGGATTTCCTGAAGCGGGTGAGCCCCGACATTCTCTGCCTGCAGGAAATCAAGTGCCAGAACGACCAGTTCCCGGCCGATGCGCTGAAGGCGCTCGGCTACGAGAACATCATCCTGCACGGCCAGAAGGGCTATCACGGCGTCGCCATCGCCTCGCGCTTTCCGCTGACGGAGGATCACCGGCAGGATTATTGCGGCGTCGGCGATTCCCGTCACATCTCCGCGATCTTCGAGTGGCAGGGCAAGCGCATCCGCCTGCATAACTTCTACGTTCCCGCCGGTGGCGACGAACCCGACCGCACGATCAATCCCAAGTTCGGCCACAAGCTCGATTTCATCGAGGAGATGAAGGCGCTGAAGGCCGATGCCGAAGCCGGCGTTTCGGCGATCCTCGTCGGCGACCTCAACATCGCTCCCTTCGAAAACGACGTCTGGTCCCACAAGCAGCTCTTGAAGATCGTCAGCCACACGCCGGTCGAGACCGAAGGACTGCTGGACGTCGTCCGCCAGGGCGGCTGGGTCGACCTGATGCGGCAATTCACGCCCGAGCCGGAAAAGATCTACACGTGGTGGAGCTACCGCGCCAAGGACTGGCAAGCAGCCGACCGCGGCCGTCGCCTCGACCACATCTGGTCGTCACCAGACCTGACCGGCCATCTGAAGCGGATCGATATCCTCAAGGAAGCCCGCGGCTGGGAGAAGCCGTCGGACCATGTGCCGGTCACGGCCTGGTTCGATATCTAAGAGCGGCGCGCGATCAGCGGAAGCGGTCGGCCATGGCGGCCGCACCGTCGATCAGGCCGCTGATCGACGTCCTGATCCGCGCCTCGATGATCGCCGCCATTTCAGGATATTCCTCGAGCAGCCTGTGAAACAGGGCACGGGTGATGCGGATGACGTCGGCATCCTCCATCGCGACCGCCGTATACTTGCGCTCGACCATCGTCACCAGCGCCAGTTCGGACAGCATGGTGCCTCGCTCGGCAACGGCCTCGACCCGAGGCTTGCCGCCACGTCCGAGCGAGGAAAGCTCGAAACGACCCCTCGCCACCACATAGGCGCATTCGGCCGGCGATTTCTCGCGGAAAAGCGCCTGCCCGCTGGCGACCGGCCTGTGCTCCGCACCGAAGGCGATCAGCCTCAATTGGTCGCCGTCGAGCCCTGAAAACAACGGAACGCCGGAAAGCAGTTCAATGTCGTCGGCAAGCGCCATGCGGGTTCTCCGGCGTCACGGGGTCAGGGAATGATCTTGTAGCCGCCGTTTTCCGTGACGAGGATTTCGGCGCTGGACGGATCGCGTTCGATCTTCTGCCTGAGACGGTAGACATGGGTTTCGAGCGTATGCGTCGTCACACCCGAATTATAGCCCCAGACCTCTTCGAGCAAGACGTCGCGTGTCACGACCTTCTGACCGGCCCGGTAGAGATAGCGGATGATCGCCGCTTCCTTCTCGGTGAGCCGGATCTTCTTGCCGTCCTCGGTGGTCAAAAGCTTCTGGCTCGGCTTGAACAGATAGGGACCGACGCCGAAGGTCGCGTCCTCGCTCTGTTCGTGCTGGCGAAGCTGGGCGCGGATGCGGGCGAGAAGCACGGCGAAGCGGAAAGGCTTCGTCACGTAATCGTTGGCGCCGGCCTCAAGGCCGAGGATCGTGTCCGAATCGGTGTCGTGTCCGGTCAGCATGATGACGGGAGCCTTGAACCCGCCCTTGCGCAGGAGCTTCACCGCCTCGCGCCCGTCCATATCCGGCAGGCCGACATCCATGATCATCAGGTCCACCTGACCGCTACGGGCCGCCTGCATGCCTTTCGTGGCATTCGGCTCCTGCAGCAGCGTGAACTCGTCATAGAGCGAAAGCTGCTCGACCAGCGTTTCCCTGAGGTCGTCGTCGTCATCAACCAGAAGGATGGTGCGCGCGCTCATGTCTGTGCTTCTCCTGCATTCTCCGTCGCCATTCATGCAACGGCCTGAACCCGAAACGCCGTCACGCCGGAACGGACGCTGTCACTTGCGTCTTCGGCGCATATTCGAAGTGCTATGAATACACCGAACTTCACAGACAACGCAAAATCTCGTGAGCGGTTTCGATGGCTCGCCCTGCAACAATGCGTGAGATCCGCCTGAAGCGCTGCACGCCCTTGCCCGCAACGACGCTCAAAGCCTGCTCATTCAGACAAGCGAACGGGGAGTGACGAAGCGTTCAAGGACACCCGAGCCGGAACCGGTCGCCTGCCATGTGTCCGCCGTAAAATCGATCACGGCCAGTCCGCCCGTCGGATATTTCTCTGAAATTCTCCGCCGCGCCTCTGGATCGCCGCCACCGATCAGCCTGGCTGCAAGATCCTCCATGCCGGGATTGTGGCCGATCATCATCACGACGCGAAAGGCTGGTTCCACGTTTTCGAGAACGGACAACAGCGTCTCGGCCGGCGCCTCGTAGATCGCATCGACATCGCGAACCTCGGGCACCTCCGAGAACGCCTTCTTCACCCGCGCCCATGTCTGCCGGGTGCGTTCGGCGGTCGAGACCAGCACGAGGTCGGGGTGAAGCCCCTCCCGTTGCAGATAATCTCCCATGAGCGACGCCGCCTTGCGGCCTCTGTCGGCAAGCGGACGCTTCTTGTCGTCCACGCCTTCAGGCCAGTCCGATTTGGTGTGACGAAGCAGCATGAGCCGCCGTCCGCCGACGGGCATGTCCCTGTTCCTGTCCGACATGGCCTCCCCCTCCGCCCATGATTCACGCGTGACAATCATGGTTAACAATAGGTTGCGTCCAGCCCGGCAAGCCGCCCCGCTTTCCAGACTAAAGCAATTCCAGCAAAGGTGTGTAGCGGCTTTGCGTCCGGGATTGCGTAAAAACAGAGGAATAGAGCATGTCACGCAAAAGCGTGCACGGGTTTTGCCGGACGATCCGGTTCAGAGGCTGACGCAGATCGCGCCCAGCGCAACAATCAGGCAGGCGGCGAGCCGTTTGACGGTCAGCCGCTCACCGAGGAAGAGCGCTCCGATCAGGACGGCAAACACCACGCTCGTCTCACGCACGGCGGTCACGAGGCCGGCGGGCGCAAAGGAATAGGCAACGACCACGAGGCCATAGGCGATCATCGCCACCACGCCGCCGCCGAAGGCCTTCCACGTGACCGACGAGCGGACATCGATGGAAAGCCCCTTCCGCAGCACCGCATAGGTCACCGCGAGCATCATGCCGTAGATGAACAGCACCCACATGGCATAGGCCGCCGGCTGCTCCACGAACTTCACACCCTTGGAATCGACCGTCGAATAACAGGCGATGATCAGCCCGGTCGCAAACGCAAAGAGCAGCGACGAGGTCGCGGCCCGCGTCTTGCCGAGAGAAAGGCTCATGATCCCGGCCGCCACCAGCATGACCCCGATGGTCTGGAACGTGCCGAGGATTTCACCGAAGAACAGGAAGCCGCCCAGCGTCACCAGCAGCGGCACCGTGCCGCGAACGATGGGATAGACCTGCCCCAGTTCGCCATGCCGGTAGGCCGCCACCAGAAACAGGCTGTAGCCCACCTGCAGCGAGGCCGACATCAGGATATAGAACCATGCCTCGCTCTGCGGCAGCGGGAACCACGCGATGAACGGCAGGGCGACCAGCGTTCCCGCAAGGCTCATCACGGTCACCGACCACAGCCGATCCGCTCCGTTTCTGAGAAACGCATTCCAGCTCGCATGCAGAATGGCCGCGACGAGAGCCAGCGCGACGGCAATCGTGCTCACGATGCCACCCCGCAGAGACAGCGAAGAAGGAAGAACGAGATCGGCGGAAGAGGCATCGGCAAAGGTCGATATGACAGTTTTGTGAAGGCCCGGACCTTAGCCTCTTTCGGCCGCTTTACAATGCCGATTTCGCGCAAAACCATCGAGCGTCGATCCGTTGCACGCAATCGATCAATGCGCGGAAACGTTCAGCCTCGCGCGGTAACCACATGGGCGCTCAACCCGCCTTCGATCGGTCCCGAACCGAAACGTTTTTCAAGCGCCTCCGCCACCAGCTCGGTAACGGCCTGCAGCTCGCCCGGCGCGCGCTCCTCGATCTCGTTGCGCATCGGGTTGGCTTGACAGTAGCCGGTGGCCGCGTCGAGTGCGGAGGGCGAACGGCCCGTCAGTTTCAACGTTTCGGTCTCGACCGCGGAAAAGCCGGCGGCTCTGAGCTGCCCGTCGATCAACCCGAGATCGTGATAGCCGTGCGGCGTGCGCCGCATGAACTGCGGAGGATTGTCGGCGAAACGCCTGGTCAGCGCCTTGCTCACCACGCCGACGAAGGCGTTGTTCTCGATCCCGTCCCAGACGGCAAGGAGATAGGCGCCGCGCGGTTTCAGCACGCGGTGAACCTCGCGATAGGATGCCACCTTGTCCGGAAAGAACATCACCCCGAACTGGCAGACCACCGCATCGAAGGCGTGATCGGCAAAGGGCAGCGCCATCGCATCCGCCTGCTGCCAGAGGATGTTCCCGGTTTCCTGCAGCGTCATCGCCAGATCGATCATCGGCTGGTTGAGATCGGTCGCGGTAATCGCCGTGGTCTCGGGCAGCTTCTCCGCCATGGCGCGGGTCACGACCCCCGTTCCCGCGGCAAGTTCCAGAATGGTGGCGGGCCTCAGCGCCGCCACCCGCGACGCCATCTCGCCTGCATAGGGAATGAAGATCATCGGCACCATCAGCCGCTCGTAAAGCGCGGGAATGCTGCCTGCAAATACCTTGTCGGCCTCGGTCATGGCTGCGTCCTCCCAGACGCCGCGATTATACCGCAGGAGCGATCCGGCGAGAAGCGGGACCGGCAAGAGGGATGGGCAACATGCTGAAACGACAAGGCCGCCCGCATCTCTGCGGACGGCCCTGACAGCAAGACTTTCAGGCCGGCGGGGCCTTGGATCTTACTTCCAGTCGCGGATATCGACGAAATGACCGGAAATGGCGGCAGCGGCAGCCATGGCCGGGGAAACGAGGTGCGTGCGGCCCTTGTAGCCCTGACGGCCCTCGAAATTGCGGTTCGAGGTCGAGGCGCAGCGCTCGCCCGGCTTCAGCCGGTCGTCGTTCATGGCAAGGCACATGGAGCAGCCCGGTTCGCGCCATTCGAATCCGGCTTCCCTGAAGATCTTGTCGAGGCCTTCGGCTTCAGCCTGTTCCTTGACGAGACCGGAGCCCGGCACGACCATGGCGGAAACCGTCGATGCGACCTTCTTGCCTTCGATGACGGCAGCGGCAGCGCGCAGGTCCTCGATACGGCCGTTGGTGCAGGAACCGATGAACACGCGATCGATCGCGATGTCGGTCATCTTCGTTCCGGGGGTCAGGCCCATGTATTCGAGCGCACGCCACTTGGAAACGCGCTTGGTCTCTTCCTGGATCTCGTCCGGGTTCGGCACGACGCCCTGGATCGACACCACGTCTTCCGGAGACGAACCCCAGGAAACGATCGGCGGAAGGTTGGCGGCGTCGAGCACCACGGTGCGGTCGAAATGTGCGCCTTCGTCGGTGTGCAGCGTCTTCCAGTAGTTGACGGCCTGCTCGAGGGTTTCGCCGGTCGGAGCCTTGGGCTTGCCCTTGATGTATTCGAAGGTCTTTTCATCCGGCGCGATCAGGCCGGCGCGGGCGCCGCCCTCGATCGTCATGTTGCAGACGGTCATGCGGCCTTCCATCGACAGCGAACGGATCGCCTCGCCGGCAAATTCGATGACATGGCCGGTGCCGCCGGCGGTGCCGATCTCGCCGATGATGGCGAGGATGATGTCCTTGGCGGTAACGCCTTCCGGAAGCTGGCCGTCGACACGCACCAGCATGTTCTTGGCCTTCTTCTGGATCAGCGTCTGGGTTGCCAGAACGTGTTCCACTTCGGAGGTGCCGATACCATGCGCCAGCGCACCGAAAGCGCCATGCGTCGAGGTGTGGCTGTCACCGCACACGATGGTCATGCCCGGCAGGGTGAAGCCCTGTTCAGGGCCGACGATGTGCACGATGCCCTGGCGCTTGTCGCGCTCGGAGTAGTATTCAACGCCGAATTCGGCCGCGTTGTGGGCAAGAGCCTCGACCTGGATGCGGCTTTCCTCGTTCTTGATGCCTTCCAGACGGTCGGCGGTGGTCGGAACGTTGTGGTCGACCACGGCCAGCGTCCGCTGCGGCGCGTGGACCGGACGGCCGGCCATGCGCAGGCCTTCAAAGGCCTGCGGGCTCGTCACCTCGTGCACGAGATGACGGTCGATGTAGAGAAGACAGGTGCCGTCGTCCTGACGGTCGACCAGGTGGTCATCGAAGATCTTGTCGTAAAGTGTACGCGGTGCGCTCATGGCGTGTTTCCATCCGGTTGAAGAATCGGGATTGTTTCTTGATATTCTGAAGCGCCGCCGATGCGGTCGGCTACGTTCAGCCTAGGCGGCTGTTGAGCGCTCCGGAGACGCACGCGAAGAACCGTGCCGGCAGACGCTTGTGGTCCTGCAGCACGATGAACTGGTTCGCGAGACATCCGAATTTAGATCCCATGGCGTGGCAATAACAGTTTTCCACAAAATCGGCAACGGATTTGCTTCGTCAGCCGCCTGACACATGTCTGTCATAAAGTATTCGCGGAAACATGCTTCATCTGTCGGGCCAAACGGAGGTAGACCGCATGTCCGATCCCATTCACGACGAAATCAGCCGCATCAAGGAAGACATCATCGACAGCTTCGACGAGGAGCTGGAACAGCAGATGGAAGAGGAGCGGATGGAAGAGATGGTCGCCGAAGGCCTCTCGGAGCCGACCATCGACCGCCGTATCTATTTCCGTGAACTTTTCCGGCTGCAGCATGAGCTGGTCAGCCTGCAGGACTGGGTCCAGTACAAGAAGCTGAAGGTCGTCGTCCTCTTCGAAGGCCGCGATTCCGCCGGCAAGGGCGGCGCGATCAAGCGCGTCACCCAGCGCCTCAACCCGCGCGTCTGCCGCGTCGTGGCGCTGCCCGCCCCGACCGAGCGCGAAAAGAGCCAGTGGTACTTCCAGCGCTACGTCAACCACCTGCCGAGCGCCGGCGAAATGGTGCTGTTCGACCGCTCCTGGTACAACCGCGCCGGTGTCGAGCGCGTCATGGGCTTCTGCACCCCGGAAGAGCTGGATGAATTCTTCCGTTCCGTGCCGGAATTCGAGCGCATGCTGGTCCGCTCCGGCATCATCCTGCTGAAATACTGGTTCTCGATCACCGACGAGGAACAGGAATTCCGCTTCCGCATGCGCATCCACGATCCGCTGAAGCAGTGGAAACTCTCGCCCATGGACCTGCAGAGCCGCATTCACTGGGAGGAATATACCAAGGCCAAGGAAGACATGCTGGAACACACCCACATCCCGGAAGCGCCGTGGTGGGTCGTGCAGGCCGTCGACAAGAAGAAGGCCCGCCTCAACATGATCGCCCATCTCCTGTCGCAGATCCCTTACGAAACCGTGCCGAAGGAGCATATCGTGCTGCCGGATCGCGTCCGCAACTCCGACTACATCCGTCACCCGGTTCCGCCGGAAATGTACGTTCCGGACGTCTTTTGAGGCCGGATATCCCACTGACGAAAGCGGTGCCGGGCTAAAGCAATTCCAGCAAAAGCGGGAACCGATTTTGCCTCTAGAATTTAGGAAAAACAAAGAGATAGAGCATTTTTGACGATCTTCTATCGTCGAAAATGCTCTAATCGGCGCTTCTTTTCAGCGGATACGGAAAACATAGGTTCGAAGCAGGATTTCGGGCTCATCGATCGCATAGGCCCGGAAGAAGGGGCTTTGCTCCACCGCCTTCCATACGCCTCTTGCTTCAAGTTCGGCAAAGACATCGGCGAAATTGCCGCTGTCGAACACCCTGTCCCGCACCGTGAAGATGGCATGGCCGCCGGGCCGCGTGATCCGGCACAGCTCGAACAGTCCGCTCGCCGGCGCATGTCCCTCGGTAAACACCCCCGTCGAGAAGAACGCGGCGAAATGGCCGTCCTGCCAGGGCAATTCCTCGCCGAGCGTCGCGCGTCGCAATTCGTCGTATGCGCCCCTCTGCCGCGCCAGCGCCAGCATTTCCTCGGAAAAATCGAGCCCTTCGATGGACCGGTATCCCAGTGCCCTCAGACAGGGACCGGAAAGCCCGGTACCGCAGCCGGCATCGAGCAACGGCCCGGCATCGACCGCAACGTATCGGCTGACCCAGGCCGGAATCAGGAAGGGAAGGCAGTAGCCGGAGGAGAGGTTCTCCCGGTCGTATTCCGACGACCAGGTGGAATAGGCCTCCGCCAGTTCTCCATCGGAGCGGGCGGCATAGACTTTCGACAACCCCTCGCTCCGTTCTTCGCTCATCCTCGCGTCCCTTTCCGGCGCATCCGCTTTTCCACGCGCCTCAGCAGCATGGACAGGCCTATCGTCAGGATAAGATAGATATAGGCGACGATGGAATAGGTCTCGAAGAAGCGGAAGGAGCCGGACGCATAGATCTTGCCGGCCTGGCTGATATCGGCGACCCCGAGCACCGAGACCAGCGAACTATCCTTCACCATCGCCACGAAATCGTTGGAGAGCGGCGGAAAGATCACCCGGATTGCCTGCGGAAAGACGATCAGCCGGAAGCGCTGGTAGCGGTTGAGGCCAAGCGACATCGCCGCCTCCACCTGTCCCCTGTCGATCGACTGGAAACCGGCACGGAAGATCTCGGCGATGAAGGCCGAATAGCCGATCATCAGCGCGAAGATCGCCCGCCACATCAGCGACACGTCGCGCACCTGAAGGGCCGACAGCCAGCCGCCCTCGACCAGCGGACCGATCAGGAAATTGTAGAGGCTGACGAAGCCCGGAGCACCGACGAAGGCGATGTAGAACAGGAGGACGAGGATCGGGATGCCGCGGACCACCTCGACATAGAAGCGCGCGATCTGCCTGACGATCTGGCTGTCGGACATGCCGGCGAGCGCCACCAGCAGGCCGAGCAGCGTCGCCAGCACGAAGCCGACCACGGTCACGAACACCGTGACGCCGATGCCGCGTGAAATGGTGGTGAACACCTGCGCGTAGAGGTCGTTGACGGCGATGACGGCGGCGATCGCAAGCCCGATCGCGACAAGGGCGACCAGCCACCATGGCCGGTCGCCCTCGCCCTTTTCCCTGCCCGCGCCGGGAAGCGTCTGAAAGCCCATCAGCTCATGGCCTCCGGCTTTCGCAAATCACTCGCCCATCTTGTAGTCGAGGAACCACTTCTTGTTCAGCGCATCGAAGGTACCATCGGCCTTCAGCGCCGCAATCGCCGCGTTGACCGGAGCCACGATGTCGGAGCCCTTGGGGAAGATGAAACCGAAATCCTCGGCGCCCAGCGCACCGCCGACGACCTTCAGGCCGCCATTGGATGCATCGACATAGCCTTTGGCGGCAACGCTGTCGGTCAGCACCAGATCGACGTCGCCGGCTTTCAGCGCCTGAACGGTGGCGCCGAAGGTTTCGAACAGCTTGATGCGCGGGTTCTGCTCGTTGCCGTCGAGGATTTCATAGACGGCGGTGTAGAAGGGCGAGGTGCCCGGCTGCGCGCCGATCAGGCCATCCTTGAATTCGCCGAAGCTCTTGGCGTCCGAAAAACGGCTCTCGTCGCCCCGCACCAGCATGAACTGTTCGGAACGCATGTAGGGGTCGGAGAAGTCGACCTTCTCCTTGCGGTCGTCCTTGATGGTGATGCCGGTCATGCCGATCTGGTACTGGCCGTCCGACACCGCCTGGATCATCGCGTCCCACGAGGTGTTCTGGTATTCGACCTTGAAGTTCAGCCGCTTGGCGATCTCGTTCATCGCGTCGTATTCCCAGCCGATGGCCTCGCCCGACTTCGGATCGACGAACTGCAGCGGCGGATAGGCGTTTTCCGTCACCACCACGACCGTCTTGCCGCCGAGATCCGGCAGGTCGGCGGCAGCGGCGGTGAACGGCAGCAGCGAAAGAACGGACAGACCGGCGAGCACGGCGCGGCGAAGAAGCATCATTGTCTCCCTGATTGTGGCAGGCCGACAGTGTCACAGTTCAATCGCGCCTTGCAAGCGGGCGGCGTTGCGTCCACAGCACCGGGGGAGAAACGGCCTTCTCAATCCCGTACATCCCGCCGAAAAGCCATCCGCTGGCCGAAAAGCTCACGCTTTCTGGCAATGGCTCGCCTGAACGCCGTCACCGACCTCGAAATCGCCCTTCTGCGGCGGGGCGATCGGCTTGAACAGATTGCGGTCGGGCTTGAGGTCGATGAGCGGTGTTCCGTCGAGGCAATCGAGGCCCCGGACGAACAGCCTGCCACCCTCGACCTTCTCCAGGACGACGATGGAGGTGCCGATCGGATTGGGCCTGACCGGCGAGCGGATGGAGAAGGTGCCGTGCACCTCGCCATTGTTGCCCGGGCTCTGCAGCACGAGATCGCGTCTGGAACGGTCGAGCCAGTAGAGAATTTCCAGCTTCTCGAACTTCTCGACGCCTTTCAGCGCCGGCACCCAGGGCTCGAAGATCTCGATCTCGCAGAGCGGACCGTCATGGCGCCCCTGCCGCGGCGTCTCCATCCGCGAGGTCCACGGAGTATGGATGCGGCCGATGAAGACCAGCCCGGCATCGATGGCCTCCGGCGCTTCGATCTGCACTTCGTTTTCCCGGACTTCGTTCTCACGCACCATCGTCATGTCCCCACTTCATCAATTATCATCCAGCCGCGGAACGCAGCTCGCCGCGCGGCCGCCTTCGAGCGTCCCGACGACCACATCGACACCATAGACTTCCCGGATCGCCGCGGCCGTCAGCACCTCGCCCGGTGCTCCCTCCGCCCTGACCACACCGTCCTTCAGAAGGACGACGCGGTCGGCCACGAGAAACACATGCCCCGGATCATGGGTCGAAAGCACGATAGACCGGCCGTCACGGGCAAGCCCGCGAATGCAGTCGAGAACCCGCATCTGGTTGCCGTAGTCGAGGCTTGCCGTCGGCTCGTCCATCACGATGATGCCGGCCTGCTGCGCCAGCGCCCGGGCGATCAGCACCAGCTGACGCTCGCCGCCGCTGAGTTCGGTATAGGGCCGGCCGGCGAGATGGGCGATGCCGAGTTCGGACAGGGAATGTTCGGCAATCTCCCTGTCGGCACGCCCCGGCATGGCGAAAAGGGAAACGTGGGCAGCGCGGCCCATCAGCACCACATCGCGCGCGACAAACGGAAAGAGCGCGGCATGGGCCTGCGGCACATAGGCGATGCGGCGCGCCCGTTCCGCCCGAGACCACTGAGGCAGGGCGCATTCGTCGAGGGCGACGGTCCCGCCAAGCGCCGGCATCAGACCGAGCATGGTCTTGAACAGCGTCGTCTTGCCCACGCCGTTCGGCCCGAACAGCGCCAGCACCTCGCCCGGAACCACGTGAAGCGTCACCTCGCGCCCGACGACCTTGCCGCGGTGACCGAAGGAGAGCGCGTCCAGCCTGAGCGTCATTGCCAACTCCTCCGTCCACTCGCCATCAGCCACAGCAGGAAAGGCGCGCCGACGACCGCCGTCAGGATGCCGAGCGGCACCTCGATGGTCGCAATGCTGCGCGCCAGCATGTCGATGATCAGAAGAAGCCCCGCTCCGAGCAGCATGGACCCCGGCAGCATGACCCGGAAATCCGGGCCGAAGATCATCCGCGCGGCATGCGGCACGATCAGGCCGATCCAGCCGATCACCCCGGTGACGGAAACGGTTGCCGCCGTCACCAGCGTCGCGCCGGCAATGGTGACGAGACGCACGGCGCGGGTATCGACGCCGAGCGACTGCGCTTCTTCGTCGCCGAGCGTCATCAGGTTGATCCGCCAGCGCAGAAGAATGAGCGGCGCAAGGCCCAGCGCCACCGCGGGCAGGATCGACAGGACGTCGAAACGGGTGACCGCCGTCATGCTGCCGAGCAGCCAGAAGGTGATGGCCGGCAGCTGGTCATAGGGATCGGCAAGGATCTTGATGAGAGAGATGCCCGCGCCGACGAGCGCCTGGATGGCGATCCCGGTCAGAACCAGCGTCAGCACCGGATCACGATGGCGCACCGCCGCCGCAACGCCATAGGCGGCACCCACCGCCATGAGGCCGCCGGCAAAGGCCAGCCCCTGAATGGCAAGCACATGCAGGGAGAGAAAGATGCCGAGCGCCGCCCCGAGGCTTGCGCCCACGGAAACGCCGAGAAGATCCGGCGACACCAGCGGATTGCGGAACAGCCCCTGAAAGGTCGCGCCCGACGCTGCAAGCGCCGCTCCTGCCACCATGCCGGCCACGACGCGCGGCAGCCGCACGTTCCACAGCACCGTCGAAAACAACGGATCGGCCGGCGGCGACCCCGTGAGAAGATCCGCCATCGCCGACAGCACCGGCGTCGCTCCCCCGGCATAGCGCCCGACCGTCATCGACAACAGCGCCAGACACGCAACGAGACCGGCGGCAACGATCAGCAATCTGCCCGGCATTCTTCCCCGAATTTCCTGCTGAACGACGCCGGCCGGCCGCATGCCTCACCAGCCTCCCATCAATGGCCCTGACCGACGAGCTTCGCCAATTGCTCGTCCGAAAGGTCGACCTGATAGAACAGCTGGTAGAAACGCCGGGTCTCCGCGGGAAGATCCACCTTGAACACCTCGGGGTGAAGCAGGTTTTCCAGCCAGACCAGCCCGATCAGACGGTTCACGCCGGGTGGCGAATCGGTCCAGCCGAACGGCAGGTTCGGCGTTACATGAACCCTGCCCGCCGTCACCGCATCGAGCTTCGACAGCGTGTCGCTGGTCTTGAGCGAGGAGGCGAACTTGCCGGATGCGGCGAGAATGACGTCGGGCTTCCAGCTCAGGATCTGCTCCGGCGAGACCTGGGTCAGCCCGCCCTTGCCGGCCTCCGCCGCGACGTTCCTGCCGCCGACCGCCTCGATCAGCTCGACATTGATCGAGCCCTGCAGCCCCGTTTCGAGCCCCTCCGGTCCGCGGCCGTAATAGACCTTCGGGCGCTTCGCGTCCTCGATGCCCGAAAGCTTCGATTTCAGGTCGGTGAGCTTTTCGTCCGCATAGGCCGCGAGTTCCCCCGCCCGCGCCGGGACCCCGAGAATGTCGCCGACTTCCTTCAGAGTCTCGGCACTGCGGTCGAAACGGCCGTCGATCAGCACATAGGGAATCCCGGTCTGTTCCTGCACCTTGTCGGCAAGCGAGGCATAGGTGGGGTTCACCGTGCCGACATCGATGATGAGGTCGGGCTTGGCGGCAATCACCGCCTCGATATTCGCCGTGCCACCCTTGCCGGTGAGCTGGCCATAGACGGGCAGGTCGCGGGTCGCCGGCAACAGGTAGACCTTCTCCGCATCGCCCGGCTCGCGCACCCAGCCGGCCAGCTTTTCCGGCGCCAGCACATAGACGAGCACCGCCGCCGGCGGCCCGGCCACCATGACGCGGGTGACATTGTCAGGAATTTCGACCTGACGGCCTGCCGCATCGGTAATGCTGCGGGCCTGCACGACAGCCGGCAACAGAAGGAAAAGGCAATAAAACAAGGTCTTTGCGATGCGCATGGCTCTCCCCGCTCAAAATACGAGCGGCACTATGGCATAGCGATATATCCAATGGAATATTCCGTTCGGCGCGAAATTCCATCGCGTGTGCACAAACGAAAAAAGGCGGCCCGAAGGCCGCCTTCCGAAACCCGAAATCGGGAATTCTTATTCTGCGGTGGCTTCTGCTGCTGCAGCTGCTTCGGCAGCAGCCTTTGCTTCAGCGGCTTCTGCTGCTGCCTTTTCGGCGGCCAGAGCCTGTGCTGCTGCAACCTTTTCAGCTTCCAGACGTGCCTTTTCCTCGGCAATTGCGGCGCGCTCGGCGTCGTTCAGCTTGCGGGCGCGGGTGCCGGTGTTCTCGACGATACGAGCCGACTTGCCGCGACGGTCGCGCAGGTAGTAGAGCTTGGCGCGACGGACCTTACCGCGGCGAACGACTTCAACGCCTTCGACCATCGGCGAGTAGACCGGGAATACGCGCTCGACGCCTTCGCCGTAGGAGATCTTGCGAACGGTGAAGCTCTCGTTGAGGCCGCCGCCGGAACGGGCGATGCAGACGCCTTCATAGGCCTGCACGCGGGTACGGTTGCCTTCCGTGACCTTCACGTTGACGCGGACGGTGTCGCCCGGGGAAAACTCGGGAAGCGTGCGCTTGGCGGCGATCTTGGCGGCCTGTTCGGCTTCCAGCTGTTCAATGATGTTCATTTGTCTAACCTTCGGTTCTTCTGGAACAGCCAGAGCGCTCAACGGATGATCCTTCGGTCGAAGCCTCCGGATTTGCCTTGTGGGCGGGAGCGGATACGCATGCTCTTTGTTGCGGCAGACGGGCAAAAGCCCATTTCCGTGGGCGCAAATACACCAAACGTCCCCGGTTGTCACCCCCGGCCATGACTCTTTTATGAAACACTCTTTTATGAAGAGGCGGTCATACGCGTCGAATGCCGCCCGCAGGCCGTCATTTCCTGACGGGCTCGTCCCCGTCGTCGATCAGCAGGTCCGGCCGCCGCTCGGCCGTCAGCCTGACCGCCTCCGCCAGCCGCCATTTCTCGACCGCCGCATGATCCCCGGACGTCAGCACCGCCGGGATCTCGCGCCCCTCGAACACCTGCGGCCGGGTGTAATGCGGATGCTCCAGCAGCCCCGCCTCGAAGCTCTCATGCACGCCGGAAAGCTGGTTGCCCATCACGCCGGGCAGGATACGTACGACCGCATCGAGAAGCGTCAGCGCCGCGGGCTCGCCACCGGAGAGAATGTAGTCGCCGATGGAAACCTCTTCGAGATCACGGGCATCGATCACCCGCTGATCGACCCCCTCGAATCGTCCGCAGACGATCACCACGCCTTCGCCGCCGGCGATCTCGCGCACGCGCTCCTGGGTCAGCGGCCGTCCGCGCGGGCTCATCAGCAGGCGTGGACGGGTATCGGCGCCGACTGAATCGATGGCGCGGGCAAGCACATCGGGCTTCAGCACCATGCCGGCCCCGCCGCCGGATGGCGTGTCGTCGACGCTGCGATGCTTGTCGAGGGCGAAATCGCGGATCTGCACCGCCTCGACCGACCAGTCGCCGCGCTCCAGCGCCCGGCCCGCAAGGGCAGCGCCGAGATGGCCGGGAAACATCTCCGGATAGAGGGTCAGAACCGTCGCCTTGAAAGCCATCAACGTCTCACCCGTCCTTCGTCGGACGCGCCTTCCCGCCGCCATAGGGCTTTTCGCCGTCATCCTTCAGGCCGGCGGCGATGGGATCGACGAGGATCTTGCCGCCTTCGAGGTCGATTTCCAGAACGGCCGCCTCGGAGAAGGGAATGAGGACCGGACGCTTGCCGGGACCTTTCAGCTCGAGAAGATCGCCAGCGCCGAAATCGTAGATGCCGGTCACCGCGCCGTAGTGATTGCCCTCGGCATCATGCACCTCAAGACCTTCGAGGTCGGCATAGTAGAATTCGTCCTCATCGAGTTCCTCGTCGGGAAGCGCATCGCGATCGATGTAAAGCTCGAGCCCGTTCAGCGCTTCCGCCGCATTGCGGTCGTTCACCCCGCGGAACCGTACGATGGCGACGTTCTTGCCTTCCCGGATCTCGAGGATTTCGAAGACGCGACCGTCGAGGCTGTGCAGGTTGCCATATTCGCCGAGCGACATCGGATCGCCGGTATAGGCCCTCACCCTGACTTCGCCGCGCAGCCCCTGGGCAGCGCCGATCACGGCCATCAGAACGGGATTTTCTAGCTTGGTCATGGGTTCTGTCGCATTTTCGGGCAATTGTCGGATACCTGCCTTGTAGTGCGAAAGCTGCCGAAAGAAAACGCTAAAACGGGCGGCAGGAGACCTGCCGCCCGTTCAAACCGGACAAATCCGGTGCAAAGATTACTCGGCGGCAGCTTCAGCGGCGGCGGCAGCGATCTCAGCAGCCTTTGCTTCCTTTTCCTTGACGCGCTCGACAGCCTTCTTGCCCGGCTTCGCCTTTTCCGGGTTGTTGCGGGCGTCGCGGGTGGCAACGCCGGCTTCAGCGAGGAAGCGCAGGACGCGGTCGGTCGGCTGTGCGCCCTTGGCGAGCCATTCCTTGACGCGGTCGACGTTCAGTTCGACGCGCTTTTCGTTGTCCTTGCCGAGCATCGGGTTCCAGGAACCGACCTTTTCCAGGAAACGGCCGTCGCGCGGCGAACGGGCGTCGGCGATGACGATCTGGTAGTAGGGGCGCTTCTTGGAACCGCCGCGGGCGAGACGAATCTTGAGGGACATGATGTACTCCTTGAGTTTTCCTTGGGCCGCCTTCCGGCGGTCCGGTTCTTGTTGAGGCCGCCGTCAGGCGGTCTTTTCGGTTGCACCGCCATGTTCGGCGGCAATGGCTTCATGATGCCGGATGACTTCCGTGATGATGAAGTTCAGGAACTTCTCGGCGAAATCCGGATCCAGATGCGCGTCCTGTGCCAGCCGGCGCAGGCGAGCGATCTGGTATTCCTCGCGCGCCGGGTCGGCCGGCGGCAGATCGTATTTGGCCTTCAGCATGCCCACTGCCTTGGTGCAGCGGAAGCGTTCGGCCAGAATGTGCACCAGTGCGGCATCGATGTTGTCGATCGACTGGCGATAGCTGGAAAGCTGTTCCTTGACGGCTTGATCGACCATCTCTCCTCCCCCTCACTTCTTCTTCGGCAGGCCCGGCAGACCGCCGAGACCGGGAAGCTTCGCTCCACCGAGACCTGGCAGCCCTCCGCCGCCGAGACCCGGAAGTCCGCCCATGCCACCGAGACCCGGCGGCGGCTTGAGGCCAGCGGCTTCCGCCTGCTTGGCCAGCGCCTCGAGCTGCTTCGGGTCCATGCTGGAGAGGTCGGGCATGCCGCCCATACCGCCGCCAAGACCCATCTTGGAGGCAAGGCCGCCCATCATCTGCTTCATCATCCCGCCTTTGCCCTTGCCGCCCATCATCTTCATCATGTCGGCCATCTGGCGGTGCATTTTCAGAAGCTTGTTGATCTCGGCGGCGTCCGTGCCGGAGCCTGCCGCGATACGCTTCTTGCGGGAATGCTTGAGAATATCCGGGTTGGCGCGCTCGGCCCGGGTCATCGAGGAGATGATGGCGATCTGGCGGTCGAACAGCTTGTCGTTCAGACCGGCCGACGCCATCTTGTCCTTCATGCCGGACATGCCGGGCATCAGGCCCATGATGCCGCCCATGCCGCCCATCTTCTTCATCTGCTTGAGCTGTTCGGACAGGTCGTCGAGGTCGAACTTGCCCTTGGCCATCTTGGCGGCCATGGCGGCCGCCTTCTCGGCGTCGATCGTCTCGGCCGCCTTTTCGACCAGCGAAACGATGTCGCCCATGCCGAGGATGCGGTCGGCGATACGCCGGGGATGGAACTCCTCGAGCTCCGTCATCTTTTCGCCGACGCCGATCAGCTTGATCGGCTTGCCGGTGACGGCGCGCATCGAAAGCGCGGCGCCGCCACGGCCATCGCCGTCCATGCGGGTCAAGACGAGACCGGTAATGCCGACGCGCTCGTCGAAATTGCGGGCGAGATTGACGGCGTCCTGACCGGTCAGGCTGTCGGCGACGAGCAGGATTTCATGCGGCTTCGACTTGGCCTTGATCTCGGCCATCTCGACCATCAGCGGCTCGTCGATATGGGTACGGCCGGCGGTGTCGAGGATGACGATGTCGTGGCCGCCGAGCTTCGCCGCCTGCACGGCGCGCGATGCGATGTCGGTCGGCGACTGGCCGGCGATCACCGGAAGCGTGTCGATCCCGGTCTGTGCGCCGAGCTGGCGAAGCTGTTCCTGGGCGGCCGGGCGTCGCGTATCGAGCGACGCCATCAGCACCTTCTTCTTCTCGCGCTCGGTCAGCCGCTTGGCGATCTTGCCGGTGGTGGTGGTCTTGCCCGAGCCCTGCAGGCCGACCATCATGATGACGACGGGAGCCGCCGCATTGAGGTCGATGCCGACGCCCTCGGAGCCCAGCATCTCGACGAGTTCGTCATGGACGATCTTGACGACCATCTGGCCGGGCTTGATCGATTTCAGGACCGCGGCGCCGACAGCCTTTTCCCGCACCTTGTCGGTGAAGGAGCGCACCACTTCCAGCGCCACGTCGGCTTCCAGAAGCGCACGACGCACCTCGCGCAGCGCGGCGGAGACATCCGCCTCGGACAATGCGCCACGGCCGGTCAGTCCATTCAGAATGGATCCAAGGCGGTCCTGGAGGTTTTCAAACATCGGCTCTTCCTTATCGTTCCGGTTTCGTCGCTTGCCCCGGAACGTTGGTCTTTTTCCCGCCGAAAACAAGACGCAAAGCCAAAAAGCACCCGAGGGCGCATCGCGCTGTCGGGTGTTGACCTCCGGGATCTCTTTATACCTGTCAGGGTCCCGGTCGGCGGCTCGGAGTTCTTGTCTCGTCGCAGATTTCGCCGCGATAAACAGGAAAAGTCCGGGAAAGTCAAGGCTTGCCGGGAAATGGACGCAAAAGCGGGCATTTTGCGCAATGCCTCTTCCAAACCGGCCGACCCGTTCCCAGATGCATGTCTTCATCGACAACGGCAAGGCACCATGGCGAGAAAACCGGCCAATCCCTATTATTCAGGCCCCGTCACCGATCATTTCGACGGCATCCGCTTCTTCAACCCTGAAGGCGTGGAACCCGGCAATCTCCGCGATCTCTGGAAATGGCGAACCAACGGCGAGCGCGCCCGCTGGCCGAAGCGGATCGAACGCCCGTCACAGCCGGCAGCGCCTGCCGAGCGCATCGGCGGCGACGGCCTGCGCGTCACCATGATCGGCCATGCCAGCCTGCTGATCCAGGTCGCCGGCCTCAACATCCTCACCGATCCCGTCTGGTCCGAACGCGCCAGCCCCTTTTCCTTCGCCGGGCCGAAACGCGTCATCGAGCCGGGCATCCCCTTCGAGGCCCTGCCGCCGATCGATCTGGTGATCGTCACCCACAATCACTACGACCATCTCGATCTTCAAACACTTTCCCGGCTCGGCAAACGTCATGCGCCGCAGGTCGTCACCCCCCTCGGCAACGATCCGCTGATCCGCAAGGCCATGCCCGAGGCCCTGATTTCGGTCATGGACTGGGGCGACCGCATCGGGCTTTCCGATGGCGTTTCCATCGATGCGGAACCCTGCCATCACTGGTCGGCGCGCGGCATGAACGACCGCCGCATGGCGCTCTGGGCCGCCTTCGTCATCTCGACACCGGCCGGCAAGGTCTACCACATCGGCGACACAGGCTTTCACGACGGCATCAACTACAAGGCCGCCGCGGCAAAGCACGGTGCCTTCCGCCTCGCCGTGCTGCCGATCGGCGCCTACGAGCCGCGCTGGTTCATGAAGGGGCAGCACCAGAACCCCGAGGAAGCCGTCGCCGGCATGCGGCTCTGCAACGCGGCCTATGCCGTCGGCCACCATTTCGGCACCTTCCAGCTCACCGACGAGGCCATCGAAGCGCCGGTGGAACACCTGTCGCAAGCCCTTGCCGCTGAGGGCATGGAGCCGGAGCGCTTCCGTCCCTTGCGTGCCGGCGAAGCCTTCGACGTGCCGCCCGTGGCGTGAACCCTCTCTTCCGGCCGTTGACAGGCGCGCCGGAATTTTCGAAAATCATTGAATTCACCAGGGGTGTCCCGACAAGGGGCTGAGATTCCGCTGGGCCATCCGGAATGACCGATGGCAGCGCGGTGACCCGTTGAACCTGATCCAGTTCATACTGGCGTAGGGACGGTGCGAGCGCTGCCAGATCGATTCCGGGCCAGGGACCCTTGGGTTCCTCCGGAATGGCGAGGGCAAACCTGGGATCCGGAACGGGATCCGCAAGGCGCATTCCATCATTCCGGCTGACATGACTGGGTCTCCAACATCAAACCTTGGAGCTCCACGATGAACATCGCCCCGCAGATCGTAAAACCCGAAATCACCACGGACCCTCTTCCCGCCTCGACCCGGATCTACATTCCGGGCGAGATCCACCCGGCGATCCGCGTCCCCATGCGCCGGATCGCCGTCCATCCGACCGCCGGCGAGCCGCCGGTTACCGTCTACGATACCTCCGGTCCCTACACCGATCCCGCCTGCGACATCGCCATCGACCGAGGCCTCGCGCGTCTCAGGGCCGAATGGATCGCGGCACGCGGCGACGTCGAGACCTATGAGGGACGCATCGTGAAGCCGGAGGACAACGGCTTCGTCTCGCCTGAAAAACTGACACCCGAATTTCCGCTCCGCCATGCGCCGCTGCGCGCCAGAAACGGCAAGGCCGTCACCCAGCTCGCCTATGCCCGCGCCGGCATCGTCACGCCGGAGATGGAGTTCGTCGCCATCCGCGAAAATCTCGGCCGCAAGGCGATGCGGGATGCTTCCCTCCCCACGCCCCGCGACGGCGAAAGCTTCGGCGCGCATATTCCCGACTTCGTCACCCCCGAATTCGTGCGTCAGGAAGTGGCCGCCGGCCGCGCCATCATCCCCGCCAACATCAACCATCCCGAAAGCGAGCCGATGGCGATCGGCCGCAATTTCCTCGTGAAGATCAACGCCAATATCGGCAATTCCGCCGTCACCTCGTCGATGGCCGAGGAGGTGGAGAAGATGGTCTGGGCGATCCGCTGGGGCGCCGACACGGTGATGGATCTCTCCACCGGCCGCAACATCCACAACATCCGCGACTGGATCGTGAGAAACGCCCCTGTACCGATCGGCACGGTGCCGCTCTATCAGGCGCTGGAAAAGGTCGGCGGCATCGCCGAGAACCTGAGCTGGGAGGTCTATCGCGATACGCTCATCGAGCAGGCGGAACAGGGCGTCGATTATTTCACCATCCATGCCGGCGTGCGCCTCGCCTATATCCCGCTCACCGTCGACCGCGTCACCGGCATCGTCTCGCGTGGCGGCTCCATCATGGCCAAGTGGTGTCTGCATCACCATCGGGAAAGCTTCCTCTACGAGCATTTCGAGGAGATCTGCGACATTGCCCGCGCCTATGACGTGTCCTTCTCGCTGGGCGACGGCCTGCGCCCCGGCTCGATCGCCGACGCTAACGACCGCGCACAGTTTGCCGAACTCGAAACGCTCGGCGAACTGACGAAGATCGCCTGGGCGAAGGATTGCCAGGTGATGATCGAGGGTCCGGGCCATGTACCCATGCACAAGATCAGGGAGAACATGGACAAGCAGCTGGAAGTCTGCGGCGAGGCTCCGTTCTACACGCTCGGGCCGCTGACCACCGACATCGCGCCGGGCTACGACCACATCACGTCGGGCATCGGCGCGGCGATGATCGGCTGGTTCGGCACGGCCATGCTCTGCTACGTCACGCCGAAGGAGCACCTCGGCCTTCCCGACCGAAACGACGTGAAGGTGGGCGTCATCACCTACAAGATCGCCGCCCACGCCGCCGATCTCGCCAAGGGCCATCCGTCGGCAAGGATCCGCGACGACGCGCTGTCGCGCGCCCGCTTCGAGTTCCGCTGGGAAGACCAGTTCAACCTGTCGCTCGATCCCGATACCGCCCGCTCGATGCATGACGAGACCCTGCCGAAGGAGGCCCACAAGGTCGCCCATTTCTGCTCCATGTGCGGCCCGAAATTCTGCTCCATGCGGATTTCCCACGACATCCGCGCGGAGGCTCAGAAGGAGGGCATGGACGCCATGGCCGCGAAATATCGCGACGGCGGCGATCTCTACATGCCAAAGGCATAAACCGTTCGCCTCGTCAGCCGACATTGCCCCTCACCCTGCCCCTCTCCCCGCAGGCGGGGAGAGGGAACGGAAGCGTTGCGGCTCGTCCCGCGTCTGTTCTGCGCCGTGCCCCAGACCCCTTCTCCCCGCTTGCGGGGAGAAGGTCCCGGCAGGGGGATGAGGGGCAGCTTCAGCCTTTGCCCGCCGGAGCAGATGCCCTGCCCCCTTCCCCGTTTTCCCACCAAATCCCCGCCCTCCGTCTCCATGCCTAGAATGGCCCCGTCCCGTCGCGGTTACACCGGCTTGCGTTGCCGGCGAGGCGGGGCCGGTGATCCGGTGGCCTGTTCGAAACGCGGAGCAGGCGCCGGAGGCTGGATGAGAATGGTCTCCCTCTCGCCTGAAACAGGGCGGGGCGTGCCTGCAGGGCACACATGATTGGACCGGCGACTGGCCGCATACACGGCCTTTCGTGGCGCCACGGACGGGAATGTTCGCGAGCGCAACCCTGGGAAAGGTGCCGTCATCCGCGCAGAGAGACCGAGTTCGTCCGGAAAAACACACCGAACGGGGCGCCGGAAGGTGTCATATACTTTTACTTTACGAGGCAGCTTCCAGCGCCCCGTCCGCACCCTTGGCCGAAAGGCCGAAAAGGGAAACCGAAATGACCCGAACCACGCGACCGGAAGGTCCGCGCGGCGCATTCGCTCGTGTAATGGTAGGTGCACTGGTAATTTCCGGCCTTTTCCGCCATATAGACGGCAATAGAGCATAATCCGACCGGAGTGAAACGAGGATCGATAAGATTATGCTTCAAACAAAAAGGGCTTAGAGTGCCGATCTGATTCAATCAGATCGAACAGCGCTCTAGCGCAAGGAATGACTTTCAGGAAAGACACGATGGCAGCAACGGTCGAATTCGCGAAGATGAACGGGCTTGGCAACAAGATCCTCGTCGTCGACATGCGCGGCCGTGGCGACCGGGTAACTCCGGAGGCGGCCGTCGCCCTTGCCGGCGAGGCGGAAACCGGCTTCGACCAGATCATGGCGATCCACGATCCGAAGATCGACGGCACCGACGCCTATATCGACATCATCAACTGCGACGGTTCCAAGGCGCAGGCCTGCGGCAACGGCACGCGCTGCGTCGTGCAGGCGCTTGCCGCCGAAACCGGCCGCAAGACCTTCACCTTCCAGACCGTCGCCGGCATCCTCAACGCCGTGGAACATGAGGACGGAATGATCTCCGTCGACATGGGCAAGCCGGTGTTCGAATGGAACCGCATTCCCTTGTCCGAGGAATTCCACGACACCAGCCGCATCGAGTTGCAGATCGGCCCGATCGACGATCCGGTCCTGCATTCGCCCTCCGTCGCCTCCATGGGCAATCCGCACGCGATCTTCTGGGTCGACCGCGATCCCATGTCCTTCGATCTCGCCCGCTTCGGACCGCTGCTTGAAAACCATCCAATGTTTCCCGAAAAGGCGAACATCACGCTCGCCCAGGTCACCGGCAAGGATCGCCTGCGCACCCGCACATGGGAGCGCGGCGCGGGCCTCACGCTCGCCTGCGGTTCCGCCGCCTGCGCCACCGGCGTCTCGGCCGCGCGCACCGGACGGACCGGCCGCAAGGTGACCATCGACGTTGCTTCCAGCCCCAGCCGCCAGCCGCTCGTCATCGAGTGGCGCGAGCGCGACGATCACGTCGTCATGACGGGTCCTGCCGAATGGGAATGGTCCGGCCATCTCGATCCGGTGACCGGCTCCTTCGAACGCGACGCGGAAGCCGGGGCCTCGGCAAGGTGAGCCGCGACGCTTCGAGCGCAGGCGGACAGGGCGGCATTGACGTCGTCACCTTCGGCTGTCGGCTCAACACCTATGAATCCGAGGTGATGAAGGCGGAGGCCGCCAAGGCGGGGCTGAACGGCGCAATCCTGTTCAACACCTGCGCCGTCACCGGCGAGGCGGTGCGTCAGGCCCGTCAGGCGATCCGCAAGGCACGGCGCGAAAATCCGGAAATCCGCATCATCGTCACCGGCTGCGCCGCCCAGACCGATGCGGCGGGCTTTGCCGCCATGCCGGAAGTCGACGCCGTGCTCGGCAACGAGGAGAAGCTGCGTTCCGAAAGCTACCGGTCGCTGCCCGATTTCGGCATTTCGGCCGAGGAGAAGGTTCGCGTCAACGACATCATGAGCGTGACCGAGACAGCCCCGCAGATGGTCGGCCATCTCGACGGCCACGTCCGCGGCTTCATTCAGGTGCAGAATGGCTGCGACCATCGCTGCACCTTCTGCATCATCCCCTTCGGCCGCGGCAATTCGCGGTCCGTGCCGATGGGCGCGGTGGTCGAACAGGCCCGCAAGCTTGCCGAAAATGGCTACCGCGAAGTGGTGCTGACCGGCGTCGACGCCACCTCCTACGGCGCCGATCTGCCGGGAGAACCGACGCTCGGCCTGCTCGCCAGGACGATTTTGAAGCAGGTTCCGGAAATCCTGCGACTCAGGCTCTCCTCCATCGACAGCATCGAGGTCGACCGGCACCTCCTCGACCTGATCGCCGGGGAACCGCGCTTCATGCCGCACCTGCACCTCTCGCTGCAGCATGGCGACGACCTGATCCTCAAGCGGATGAAACGGCGTCACAGCCGCGCCGACGCGCTGAAATTCGTGTCGCACGTGAAACAATTACGCCCCGGCATGAGTTTCGGAGCCGATATGATCGCCGGCTTCCCGACCGAAACCGAGGAAATGGCTGCAAATTCCGCCCGTCTCGCGGAAGAGATCGGTATTTCCCAGCTTCACGTCTTTCCCTATAGCCCGCGTCCGGGCACGCCTGCCGCCCGCATGCCGCAGCTCGACCGCCGTCTCGTCAAGGAGCGCGCCGCCCGGCTGCGCGAAACGGCGGAGAAGCTTCAGGCCCGCCACCTCGCCGCAATGGTCGGCACACGACAGACGGTGCTTGTGGAAATGAGCGGCATGGCCCATACGGAAAACTTCGCGCTCGTTGCCACGCCCGGCTTCCAGCCGCGCGACCTTGTGACGGTCACGATCACCGGCCACAATGGCCGCCACCTCGATATTCAACCGGCCTCAGCCTCGGCCGCCTGATCGGGAAAACCGGTCAAACGGGCTGATCGAACGGAAAGACAGAACGGAAAGCTTCATGGCGCTCGGCTTCATCAAGAAAGTCTTCACCTTCGGCAAGGAGAAGCCGGCAAGCGAAAAGCCGCCGGAGGGCGAGGATTTCGCAAGCCTGATCGAAGCCGCCGAAAAGGCCGAAACCGACGCAACGCCGGACGAAGCCGTCATCGCCGCCGAACCGGTGCTGCCCGAAGTGATCGAAACCGCCGGCGGCCCATCGCCGGACGAAACGGATGCACTTGACGCCCCCCCTGCCCTGCCGGGCATCCGCCCCACAGATGGGGGGACGGGCATCGCGTCAACGTCCGCCTCCCTGACACAGGCTGCATCTGCTGAAGCCTTGTCCGGTAATCAAAATGATACGCCTTCGATGAACGTAGGGCAGAACGCTGCCCCAGCGGTCCCCCCACCTGTGGGCGGGATGCCCGGCAGGGCAGGGGGGGACAACGGGCGCGCTCAGCCCGAAGCAGAAGCCGTCTTCCACTTGCAGCCCGAACAGCCTGCCGACGTTCTCCATGGGGAAATCGCATCGCAGGAGGACATCGCTCCGGAACAGGAAGGGCCGGTGGCGCTCCCCAGGGGCTTCGCCGCGGTGGAACCGACGCCTGAGCCGGAAGCGGAAGCGCCGAAGGAAAAGCTCACCTGGTTCCAGCGCCTGAAGGCGGGCCTCTTCCGCACCTCCTCGCAGCTGACCGGCCAGATCGCCGCCCTCTTCACCAAGCGCAAGCTGGACGAGGATACGCTCGACGAACTTGAGGACCTGCTGATCCAGGCGGACCTCGGCGTCGAAACCGCCATGCGCATCACCGGTGCGCTGTCGTCCGAACGCTATGGCAAGGATGTGAGCGGCGAGGATGTCGCCCGCATCATGGCGTCCGAAATCACCAAGGTGCTGAAGCCGGTAGCAAAGCCGCTGGCGCTCGATCTCAGCCACAAGCCGCATGTCATCCTCGTGGTCGGCGTAAACGGCACCGGCAAGACCACCACCATCGGCAAGCTCGCCGCCAAGCTCTCCGGCTCCGGCCTCAAAGTCATGCTCGCCGCCGGCGATACCTTCCGCGCCGCCGCGATCGAACAGCTGAAGATCTGGGCCGACCGCACCGGCTCGACCTTCATCGGCACCAGGCTCGGTGCCGATGCCGCAGGCCTCGCCTACGACGCCTTCGAAAAGGCGAAGGCCGAGAAGAGCGACGTGCTGATCATCGACACCGCCGGCCGGCTGCAGAACAAGGCCGAGCTGATGGCCGAGCTCGAAAAGATCGTGCGCGTTCTCGGCAAGCTCGACCCGGAAGCGCCGCACACCGTTCTCCAGACGCTCGACGCCACCACCGGCCAGAACGCCATGAACCAGGTGGAGATCTTCCGCAACGTGGCGGGCGTCAACGGCCTCATCATGACCAAGCTCGACGGCACGGCCCGCGGCGGCATCCTCGTCGCCATCGCGGCCAAGCACAAGCTGCCGGTCTACTTCATCGGGGTCGGCGAAGGCGTCGATGATCTCGAGCCCTTCGAGGCCGAGGATTTCGCCAGCGCCATCGCCGGCATCGCCCGCTGACGGCGCGCTCGCGTGCCGGACCCAAGGGATTTCAAACGGATATCTTCCATGAACAATTTCGAAAGCGATACCAAGCCGACATCCGAGGAGCGCCATCATCCGCTTCTCAAGATGGCGCTCGAACTCGGGCCGCTGCTTGTCTTCTTCTTCGGCAACCTGCGCGGCGAATGGCTGGCGAAAACCTTCCCGGCGCTGACCGCGGTCGGCGGGCCGCTGTTGATCGCGACCGCCCTTTTCATGGCCGCGACGATTGCTTCGCTGATCGTTTCCAAGATCGTCTTCAAGCATCTGCCGGTCATGCCCTTCGTCTCGGGCGTGGTGGTCATGGTCTTCGGCTCGCTGTCGATCTGGCTGCAGGACGAGACCTTCATCAAGATGAAGCCGACCATCGTCAACACGCTGTTCGGCGTGGTGCTGCTCGGCGGCCTGTTCTTCGGCAAGTCGCTGCTCGGCTACGTCTTCAACGCCGCCTTCCAGCTCGATGAGGAAGGCTGGAAGAAGCTCACCCTGCGCTGGGGCGTCTTCTTCCTGTTCCTCGCCGTCATCAACGAAGCCGTCTGGCGCAACTTCTCCGACGACGTCTGGGTGAACTTCAAGGTCTGGGGCACCATGCCGATCACCATTCTCTTCACCCTCGCCCAGATGCCGCTGATCATGCGCCACAGCGTCGAGCAGGACGCGGAAGGAAAGACGAAATGACGACGGGCGCCGACAATCTCGAAATACGCAAAAGCTCCACCCGCTTCTGGCTGATCGTCGTCGGCCTGCTGCTTCTGGCGCAGATCGTCACGCTCCTTGCCATGGGCCGGGTGCCGATCTGCGAATGCGGCTACATCAAGCTGTTCGAACCCGGCGTCAACACATCCGGCAATTCCCAGCACATCGCCGACTGGTACACGCCCTCCCACATCATCCATGGCTTCCTGTTCTACCTGCTCGGCTGGGCGGTGCTTCGCCGCAGTTCCTTCGGCGCCCGCCTGACGCTGGCCGTGATCATCGAGGCAGCCTGGGAGATCCTGGAAAACTCCCCGATCATCATCGACCGCTACCGCAGCGCGACCATGGCTGTCGGCTATAGCGGCGACAGTGTGCTGAATTCGGCGATGGACACTGTTGCGATGATACTCGGCTTCTTCTTCGCCGCCCGAGCGCCCGTCTGGCTGACGGTCGTGATCGCCATCGCCTTCGAACTCTTCACCGGCTGGCTGATCCGCGACAACCTCACCCTCAACGTGCTAATGCTCGTCTGGCCGGTGGATGCGGTGCGCGAGTGGCAGGCCGGCTAGTTTTTTGACGAACGTCAAATCCAGATTTTTTAAGAAATGGTTGCTAGGATCGGTTTGACGAGCGGCGCAGGAGCATGAAGTTCCCGCACTGATCCCGGATTTGAACCCGGAACCGCAACGTGAGTTTCTCTCGCCGAACCGGTCTTCGACAGCCAGGCATACAAGCCGCCCGGCCATCGACCCGGTTGGGGATGCGAATGGACATGACGGACAATTTCGCCTTTCTCCTGCCGTTCTTCATGACGGTCTTCGCGGCAATCTTCCTGTCCGCGCGGCTGTGGGCGGGAAGTTCCGCGACCTTCTGGGGCCTTGGCTATCTGTCGGCGGCAGCCGGCTTCTCCGTACCGCTGCTACCCCCTGACGTGCTGCCGCTCAAGGCGCAGGCCATCCTGTCAAACGCCCTCTTCATCACCGCCTTCTGTCTCTATGGCGATGCGCTGGCCTCCCGCTTCGGGATGAAGCCCTACCGTCCGACGCGCTACGCCTTCGCAGGCATGGCGCTCGCGGCCATCTCCGGCGTCATATTACTGACCGGGAGCCTGCGCAACGAACTGATCCTCGGCGATACCTCGATAGCGCTCCTGTTGCTGGTCCCCGTGGCCCAGGTCCTGCGCGCGCCACGACGCCCCATGGATCGGCTGCTGGTGTTCATGGCGGGGCTGGTCGTGGCCGAGACCCTCGTCAGGGTGAGCGTGCTGGCGCTGGTGACATCGCCCGACGACAGCGCATCCCTCGACGCCTTCTTCAATTCGACCTACGCCTTCTACATGCAGCTCGGCGCCAGCGTGATCGCCTTCCTGCTGGCGCTGACCGTTCTCGGCACGCTGGTCGACGATCTCATCCAGCGCTATCAATATGCCGCCCATCGCGATCCCCTGACGGGCCTGCTCAACCGTCGCGGTTTCGAGCAGGCGATGGACGCCATACCGGCCGGCCGGGCAGCGGGAACCATCGTCATCGGCGACATCGATTTTTTCAAGCAGGTGAACGACCGCCTGGGCCATGCCGCCGGCGATACGGTAATTGCAGGCTTCGCCAGTCTCTTCACCCAGTTCATGCCACGTGGCGCGATCCTCGCCCGGTTCGGCGGGGAGGAATTCGTCGCCTTCCTGCCCGGCGATACGCCCGCGACCGCCTATGAGGCAGCAGAAAAACTGCGGCTGGGCTTTGCCTCCCGGGTATGGGAACGGGACGGGTTCGACCTCAGGATCACCGCAAGCTTCGGCATCGCCGCACAGGCCAAGAGCGACTACTCGGTTCATGCCGCAATCGCCCGCGCCGACGCCTGCCTTTACGAAGCAAAGCGCACCGGACGCAACAGGGTCGTCATGGAAGGACGGCCGACCGGCGAAGCGCCGGCCCTGCGCGTCATTTCGTCGTCGTGACCTGAGGCGCGCCGAGCGCCTTCTCGATGGCCGGGAAAAGCCCGGTCTCCAGCGATTGCGGATCGAAGGGGCCGACCTTCTTGTAGATGATCGTGCCGTCGGCCGCGACGAGATAGCTTTCCGGAATGCCGTAGACACCCCAGTCGATCGCCGCCTTGCCGTTCGGATCGACGCCGATCGCCTTGTAGGGATTGCCGAGTTCGCCGAGGAAACGCAGGGCGTTCTCTTGTCTGTCCTTGTAGTTGATGCCCACCACGTTCAGCCGGGGATCCCTGGACAGTTCCTTGAGGATCGGGTGTTCCTGCCGGCAGGGCACGCACCACGACGCGAAAACGTTGACCAGCGTCAGCTTGCCGGAAATTGCGGCCGTGGTCAGCGGCACGGTGTTCGAGCCTTCGAGTGCCGGCATGTCCAGCACCGGCGCACGCGTGCCGATCAGCGCCGAGGGAATGTCGGCGACATTCTTGCCGTTGACGTCCTGCTCGTAGAGCATCTTGCCGGCCGTACCGGCAATGATGGCAAACACCGCGAGCGGCACCAGCGCCAGCGCATAGCGGGCAATGCCCTTGCGGGCCTTTTCATCCTCGACGACGGGCTTGCTCATTGGCCGACACCCTCGGCCCTGGCGGCGGCACTGCGGCGGCGCATGCCGGAGGCTTCCAGCACCTTGAGTTCGGCCTGACGGGCACGGCCGTCCAGCCAGACCCAGCCGATCAGCGCCAGGACGATCAGGCCGGCTATCCCGTAGGACAGGTAAACGTAAAAGGCATGGTTCATGGAGCAGCCTCCCGGCCCGCCATGCGGGCTGCCATGCGGCGCTGCGTCGCGATGCGGCGGCGCCAGATCTCGTTGCGCATGGCCATCAGATGCAGCGTGAAGAACAGCATGGTGAAAGCGACGGCCATGATCAGCAGGGGCCAGAGGAATTCCGGATCGATGGTCGGCCCGTCGAGCCGGATGACGGACGCCGGCTGATGCAGCGTGTTCCACCACTCGACCGAGAACTTGATGATCGGAATGTTGACGAAGCCGACAAGGATCAGCACGGCGCTGACGCGCGCGGCCTTCGAGGCATCGTCCATCGCCCGGTTGAGCGCAATCAGCCCGAGATACATCAGGAACAGCACGAAGACCGAAGTGAGCCGCGCATCCCAGACCCACCAAGTGCCCCACATCGGCTTGCCCCACAGCGAACCGGTAATCAGCGCGATCAGGGTGAAGGCAGCGCCGAGGGGTGCTGCGGCCTTGTGGCTGACATCGGCCAGCGGATGACGCCAGACGAGCGTGCCGATGGCCGAAAGCGCCATGACCGAATAGCACATCATCGAAAGCCAGGCCGCCGGAACATGCACATACATGATGCGCACCGTCTCGCCCTGCTGGTAGTCGCCCTCGGTCGTGAAGCTCAGATAGAGCCCCACGGCGAAGAGCGTGGCGGTCAGACAGACGAACCACGGCAGGACGCGGGCAACCAGCGCCAGGAACCGGGTCGGATTGGCGAGATCGCTGAACTTCGAAATGGCAAGGCTCGTATCGTTCATGGAATGCTTCTAACCTGAGACAGGGTCGTCTGCAATTGATCCGGGTCAATCGGACGCGTTGCGCAGTGCCAGAGCGGCGGCAAGCGGACCGATCACCGCGAAGAACAGCGTGATCGCAATCAGAAACAGGAAGGGCGGCATGAATGGAGCCGGCTCCTGCACCGCCGCATAGGAGGCGCTGACCCCGAAGATCAGCACCGGAATGGCCAGCGGCAGCACCAGAATGGATACCAGAAGTCCGCCGCGGGGCAATGCGACGGCAACCGCGGCGCCGGCCGCTCCAATGAAAGTGATCGCCGGTGATCCGACCAGAAGCGTCAGCATCACCGCGCCGATCGCCACCTCGTCCATGTTCATGAACAGGCCCAGCAGCGGCGAGGCGATGACCAGCGGCAGGCTGGTGGCGGTCCAGTGCGCCAGGCATTTGACGAAGACGGTCAGGACCAGTGGCGTCTCCTGCATCAGGATCAGGTCGAGCGACCCATCGTCGCGGTCTGCCTGAAACAGCCTGTCGAGCCCGAGGAGGGCTGCAAGCAGTGCGCCGATCCAGACGATGGCCGGCCCGATGCGCGACAGGAGGTTGAGATCGGGACCGACCCCGAACGGGATGACGGCAACCACCGTCATGAAGAACAGGACACCGATCAGCGCGCCGCCCCCCGCCCGCACCGAGAGTTTGAGGTCGCGGAAGAAGAGGGCGATCATGCGGAAACACCTTGCAAATTGCCCCTCAGCCTGACCCTCTCCCCGCAAGCGAGGAGAGGGAAGCGGAGACGTTGCAGCAAACGTCCTTCTCCCCGCTCGCGGGGAGAAGGTGCTGGCAGGCGGATGAGGGGCATTGGCAAAAAAGGGCCGAGCGACGGACCGCAAGGAAGCCACATCACAGCACCTCCTCCGCCTCGTGATACTCGAACCCCTTCATCACCAGCGTCTTCGCGTCCTTGAGGCCGAGCGGCTGGTGGGTGGCGGCGATCGCGATGCCGCCCCTGGCGAGATGGGCGTGGACGAGGCCTGCGAACATCTCGTCGGCACTGGCGTCGAGCGCGGCCGTCGGCTCGTCCAGGATCCAGACCGGGCGGTAGGCGACGATGAGCTTGGCCATGGCGAAGCGCCGCTGCTGGCCGGCGGAGAGATAACCATAGGGAAGATGCGTGATGCTGCCGAGGCCGACGACTTCCGCCGCCTCTTCGACGGAAAGGCCCGTTCCGCCTTCGGCATCGCCGAGAAAATCCCGCCAGAAGACGAGGTTTTCGCGAACGGTAAGCTCCTGCTTCATGGCGTTGCGATGGCCGAGATAGTGGCTCGCCTCCCGCGCCGGCCGCGGTTCTTCGCCATCGCGGAACCGGAATTCCACCCTGCCCCGGTCAGGCCTCAGAAACCCTGCGACCACCCTGAGCAGCGTCGATTTGCCGGAACCGTTGCGGCCTGTCAGCACCATCGCCTCGCCGGCGCGCAACTCAAATGAAATATCAAAAAAGATCAGGTCTTCGCCCCGCCTGGCGGCGAGCTTTTCGGCAGTGAGCCGCATCCCCGTTCGCTTTCCGGCAACCATATTGGCCGCCTGTCGAAAAAAATTGTCTCGTTTCGCCATTGCTTGGTCTGGCAGCTTTCTTAGAAATTATCTATATGAGTTTCAACCACGCCAGCGATCGGCGTGAACTTCATCCTTGTGCCGAACTTGATGATTGCTAAGAGCAATTTTCACGGGCGGGCAGCGGAAATGGTCGCACCCGCATCCTGATGTGCATGAGTGCATAGGAGTCCGCACGTACGTGTAGGCTATCAGAATTTGCGGGGTTTAAATCCGTGTCCAAATCCATCGACAGCTTTCAATGTCGTTCGACGCTGACCGTCAACGGCAAGGATTACGTCTATTACAGCCTGCCGAAGGCGGAGGCCGCCGGTCTTGCCGGCGTTTCGAAGCTTCCCTATTCGATGAAGGTTCTGCTCGAGAACCTGCTGCGCAACGAGGATGGCCGCTCGGTCACCAAGGCCGACATCGAAGCCGTCGCCGAATGGCTGGTGAACAAGGGCCTGAAGGAAGCCGAAATCGCCTATCGTCCGGCCCGCGTGCTGATGCAGGACTTCACCGGCGTTCCGGCGGTGGTCGACCTCGCCGCCATGCGTGACGGCATCAAGACGCTTGGTGGCGACCCGGAAAAGATCAACCCGCTGGTCCCCGTCGATCTCGTCATCGACCACTCGGTCATCGTCGATGAATTCGGCACGCCCCAGGCGTTTGCCCGCAACGTGGAGCTGGAATACCAGCGCAACGGCGAGCGCTACCGCTTCCTGAAGTGGGGCCAGCAGGCGTTCAAGAACTTCCGCGTGGTTCCGCCCGGCACCGGCATCTGTCATCAGGTGAACCTCGAATATCTCGGCCAGACGGTCTGGACGAAGGAAGAAGACGGCGAAACCATCGCCTATCCCGACACCTGCGTCGGCACCGACAGCCACACCACCATGATCAACGGCCTCGGCGTTCTCGGCTGGGGCGTGGGCGGTATCGAAGCCGAAGCGGCCATGCTCGGCCAGCCGGTCTCCATGCTGCTGCCCGAGGTGATCGGCTTCAAGCTGACCGGCAAGCTGAAGGAAGGCGTCACCGCGACCGACCTCGTGCTGACCGTCGTGCAGATGCTGCGCAAGAAGGGCGTGGTTTCCAAGTTCGTGGAATTCTTCGGCCCGGGCATGGACAACATGCCGCTCGCCGACCGCGCCACCATCGGCAACATGGGTCCGGAATACGGCGCGACCTGCGGCTTCTTCCCGGTCGATGGCGAAACCGTCAACTACCTGACCATGTCCGGCCGCTCCAAGGACCGGATCGCCCTCGTCGAGGCCTATTCGAAGGCACAGGGCATGTGGCGTGACGGCGACGGCTCCGACCTCGTCTTCACCGACACGCTCGAACTCGACCTCGGCGACGTTGTTCCCTCGATGGCCGGTCCGAAGCGTCCGGAAGGCCGCCTGCCGCTCGAAACCATCGCACCGAACTTCGCAACGGCTCTCGAAACCGACTACAAGAAGCCGGGCCAGCTTTCGACGCGCTATCCGGTCGAAGGTGCAAACTTCGATCTCGGCCACGGTGACGTCTGCATCGCCGCCATCACGTCCTGCACCAACACCTCGAACCCGAGCGTGCTGATCGCCGCCGGCCTTCTCGCCCGCAATGCCGTGGCAAGGGGCCTGAAGACCAAGCCGTGGGTCAAGACCTCGCTTGCTCCGGGATCGCAGGTCGTCGGCGAATATCTCGAGAAGTCGGGCCTCCAGACGGATCTCGACGCGCTCGGCTTCAATCTGGTCGGCTTCGGCTGCACCACCTGCATCGGCAACTCCGGCCCGCTGCCGCCGCCGATCTCGAAGACGATCAACGACAAGGGCCTGATCACCGCGGGCGTGCTCTCGGGCAACCGCAACTTCGAAGGCCGTATCTCGCCGGACGTGCAGGCGAACTACCTCGCCTCGCCGCCGCTCGTCGTTGCCTATGCGCTCGCCGGCACGGTGCAGAAGGACCTGACGAAGGAGCCGATCGGCGAGGACAGGGACGGCAAGCCGGTCTACCTCAAGGACATCTGGCCGACCTCGCAGGAAGTCCAGTCCTTCATCCAGAAATACGTCACCCGCGAACTTTACGAAACGAAGTACGCCGATGTGTTCAAGGGCGATGCCAACTGGCAGGCCGTTCAGGTTCCGGCAGGTCAGACCTATGCCTGGGACGACAAGTCGACCTACGTGCAGAACCCGCCGTATTTCGTGGGCATGAAGAAGCAGGGCGAAGGCCTGCACGACATCAAGGGCGCCCGCGTCCTCGGTCTCTTCGGCGACAAGATCACCACCGACCACATCTCCCCGGCCGGTTCGATCAAGGCGGCTTCGCCGGCAGGCGCATACCTGATCGCCAATGGCGTTCAGGTCGCCGACTTCAACCAGTACGGCACGCGCCGCGGCAATCATGAAGTCATGATGCGCGGCACCTTCGCCAACATCCGCATCCGCAACCACATGCTCGGCCCGAACGGCAAGGAAGGTGGCTACACCATCCACTATCCGTCGAAGGAAGAGATGTCGATCTACGACGCGGCCATGAAGTACAAGGAAGAGGGCGTTCCGCTCGTCATCTTCGCCGGTGTCGAATACGGCAACGGCTCGTCCCGCGACTGGGCGGCGAAGGGCACCAACCTGCTCGGCGTGAAGGCCGTGATCGCCCAGTCCTTCGAGCGTATCCACCGCTCGAACCTGGTCGGCATGGGCGTTGTTCCCTTCACCTTCGAGGACGGCACCACCTGGGCTTCGCTCAACCTCAAGGGCGACGAAACCGTCACCATCGAGGGCCTCGAAGGCGACATCAAGCCGCGCGAAACCAAGATCGCGAAAATCACCTATGCCGATGGTTCGGTGAAGGAAGTTCCGCTGCTTTGCCGCATCGATACGCTCGACGAGGTCACCTACATGGAGAATGGCGGCATCCTGCAGACCGTTCTGCGCGACCTCGCAGCCTGATCGGGCTTGCCTTAATAGACACGAACCGCCGGTCGACTCTGTCGGCCGGCGGTTTTCCTTGGCATTACGGTTCCGCTCAAGCCTCGTCTCGCATAGAGCGTTTCCGGCGAGAAAGGAGCGCCTCTGATGCTCTGTCTCTTTCTCTACCCGCAATTCCGGACGCAAAACCGGTTCCCACTTTTGCTGGATTTGCTCCGGTTTCACCCCATCGTGACTTTGCCTTGAACGCCGGAAGAGCTATGTGTCGGCACGCACAAAGGAAGATCAACGGCGGCGCATCCACGAACCGCCGGATCGCAGGACGGGGCACTCCATGAGCAGGAGCATGTTCAAAGGTCTGGCATTCTTGCTGACGCTGGCGCTGGGCGCCCCGGCGCTTGCCGGCGACGGCACGCCTCTGAGGGGCGTCGTGGAACTGTTCACCTCACAGGGCTGCGGCTCCTGCCCGCCGGCCGACCGCGCCTTCGAAACACTGGTGCGCCAGGGCGATGTCGTGGCGCTCGCCTATCACGTCGATTACTGGAACTACATGGGCTGGGCCGACACGCTCGCCTCGAAGGAAAACACCAAGCGCCAGTATGGCTATGCCCGCAGCCTCGGCCGCAGTGGCGTCTATACCCCCCAGGCGATCCTCAACGGCCGCGACCACATGAAGGGCACCGATACCGGCGCCATCAACCAGAAGCTCGGCGCGCTCGAAAATGCCGGCGGCGGCCTGACCATTCCCGTTGCCGCCGAACGCAAGGGCGACGAGCTGGTGGTGAAGGTCGGCGCAGGCGTCGGCAAGGCCGACGTGGTCGTGGTCTATTTCCGCCGCAAGGAAACGGTGGAGCTCCTGAAGGGCGAGAACATCGGGAAGAAGATGGTCTACTGGAACAGCGTCACCGACGTCCAGACCGTCGGCATGTGGGACGGTTCCGCGCTCGATCTCGTGCTACCGGCCAAGCTGATCGACAAGGACGGCAACAGCGGCTGCGCCATTCTCCTGCAGTCGACCGGACCGCAGGGCGAGCCCGCGGGCATTCTCGGCGCGACCATGATGACCGATCCGACGAAATCCTGAGTTTTTCGGGAGTTTGCCTTGGCCGGTCCGGCCCGGGTGCATTGGGGGGCTGGGGGTAAGGGGTCAATGCGCCAGACCGGACCGTTTTGGCGCACCGCGCCAACCAAGTGCGGGCAGTCTCATTTTAAATTTGGGCGGTGTTTTGTCCAAAATACGGCGGAGCTAAAAAAAGCATATTAGTGCGGACGAATGCTTTCCGCAGCCCCATGACGGCACCCGAATCGAAGGGCGATGAAAGTTCGCTCTATGTTCTTGCCGAATCGCCCATAGTCAGGCACATGATGGGCATGACCTCCAGCCCGACACTGCCGGTGCAATCCACCTATCTGGATGCTCTGAACGAGCAGCAGAGGTCGGCCGTCGCCCATGGCATTCCGGCCCCCGAGGGTGGCGCCGGGCCTCTTCTGATCATCGCGGGCGCCGGATCGGGCAAGACCAACACGCTGGCCCACCGTGTCGCGCATCTGCTGGTCAACGGAGCCGACCCCCGCCGCATCCTGCTGATGACCTTTTCCCGGCGCGCCGCAAGCGAGATGGCCATCCGTGTGGAACGCATCTGCCGCAAGGTGCTGGGCAACGAGGCGTCCACCCTGACGGACGCCCTGACATGGGCCGGAACCTTTCACGGCATCGGCGCCCGCATCCTGCGCGAATACGCCTACGAGATCGGCCTCGACCCGGATTTCACCATTCATGACCGGGAGGATTCGGCCGACCTGATGAATCTGGTCCGTCACCAGCTCGGCCTTTCGAAGCTGGAAAGCCGCTTTCCCACCAAGGCGACCTGTCTTGCGATCTATTCCCGCGTCGTGAATGCGGAATGCCCTCTGAAAGAGGCGCTGCAATCCTCCTTCCCCTGGTGCAGCAACTGGGAAAGCCAGTTGAAGGAGCTGTTTGCCGGCTATGTCGAGGCCAAGCAGGCGCAGAACGTGCTCGATTACGACGATCTCCTGCTTTACTGGGCGCATGCCGTTACCGATCCGCATCTCGCCGGTGCGATCGGCGGCCGCTTCGACCATGTTCTGGTCGACGAATATCAGGACACCAACCGGTTGCAGTCGACCATCCTGACCGCAATGAAGCCGGAGGGCATCGGGCTCACCGTGGTCGGCGACGACGCCCAGTCGATCTATTCCTTCCGCGCCGCGACGATCCGCAACATTCTCGATTTTCCGAGGCAGTTCGATCCGCCGGCCGATGTCGTGACGCTCGACCGCAACTATCGCTCCACCCAGCCGATCCTGACGGCGGCAAACGGAGTCATCGGCCTTGCCCGCGAACGCTTCACCAAGAACCTCTGGAGCGAGCGGGCAAGCGAGGCACGCCCGATGCTGGTCGGCGTGCGTGACGAGGCCGACCAGGCCCGCTATATCGCCGAACAGGTGCTCGCGGCCCGCGAGACCGGCACGACGCTCAAGCAACAGGCCGTGCTCTTCCGCGCCTCCAACCATAGCGGCCCGCTGGAAATCGAGCTGACGCGGCGAAACATCCCCTTCGTGAAGTTCGGCGGACTGAAATTCCTCGACGCCGCCCATGTGAAGGATCTTCTGGCAACGCTCAGGTTCGCCCAGAACCCGCGCGACAAGGTGGCGGGCTTCCGCCTGCTGCAGCTCCTTCCGGGTATCGGCCCGCAAACGGCCGGCAAGATCCTCGACACCTCGGCCGCCGATCCGGAACCGCTGGTTTCGCTTGCCGAAATGCCACCTCCGCCCCGCTGCGGCGAGGAATGGGGCGCATTCACCAGGATGCTCATGGAGTTGAGAAGCATGGGCCTCGGCTGGCCGGGCGAAATCGCCCGGGCACGCGAATGGTACGAGCCGCATCTCGGTCGCATCCACGAGGATGCCGAGACCCGTATGGCCGACCTCCTGCAGCTCGAACAGATCGCCGGCGGCTACCCCTCGCGGGAACGTTTCCTGACCGAACTCACACTCGATCCACCGGATGCGACCAGCGATCAGGCCGGGGTGCCGCTGCGCGACGAGGATTACCTGATCCTTTCAACCATTCACTCCGCCAAGGGACAGGAATGGACGTCAGTCTTCGTGCTGAACTGCGTCGATGGCTGTATTCCCTCGGATCTCGGCGTCGGCACCACCGACGAAATCGACGAGGAGCGCCGCCTGCTCTATGTCGCGATGACACGCGCCAAGGACAGCCTGCATATCATCACGCCGCAGCGCTTCTTCACCCATGGCCAGAATGCGCAGGGCGACCGCCATGTCTACGCCGCCCGCTCGCGCTTCATCCCCGCCATGCTGCTGCAATATTTCGAGAAGGTGAGCTGGCCGCTGGCCACCGCCGGCGAAGGGCATGGCGGACAGGGCGAGCGGCAGAAGCGGATCGACGTCGGTGCCCGCATGCGCGGCATGTGGCGCTGAACTCTCAACCGCAATACCCGCAAAAAGGAAAACCGCCGGAACCGATCGGTCCCGGCGGCTTTCTTGAGCCGTTCAGTCGGCAGACCCGTATTACCAGGTCTTGCTGAGCTTCAGCGTGAAGGTGCGTCCCTCGCCATAGCCGCAGGTCAGCGTGCCCTGGCAACCCTTGACGTATTCCTTGTCGAACAGGTTGGCGACATTGAGCGACAGACCCCAGCCGTCCTTCTCGTAGCGGATGGCGGCATCGGCGAGCAGCGCGTCCGGCACCTTGAGAGTATTGGCGTAATCGGCCCAGGATTCGCCCTGGTAACGCAGGCCGGCACCAACACTCAGGCCCTCGAGAACGCCCGTCGGCACCGTGTAGTCGAGCCAGGCCGAAGCGATGACGGCCGGAATGAGGTAGGGGCTGTTGCCGACCAGGGTCGGATCGGCATGCTCGGTCATTTCCAGATCCTGCCAGGTAAAGGCCGCCGTCGCCTTCCAGTCGTCGGCAATCTGCACCTTGGCTTCGAGTTCGATGCCGGTGGAGGTGACTTCGCCGATCTGCGACTGCAGGAAGGTGGCCGGATCGGTAACGGTCCAGTTCTGCTTGACCAGATGGAAGACCGACGCCGTGAACAGGCCTTCGAATGCGGTCGGCTCATACTTGAAGCCGCCCTCGACCTGATAGCCCTCTTCCGGCTTGATCGGCGCGGTGGCGCTGGAACCGATCACGGGATTGAAGAAGGTCGAGGCGCTGGCATAGGGCGTGAAGCCGTTGGCGAACTCGTAGGCAAGACCGACACGGCCGCTCGCCGCCTTGTCGTCGGCATCATAGGAGTAACCGACGGTGGCATCCGATTCCGTCTTCACGAAGTCGTAGCGGCCGTTGAGCGTGGCGATGAAGCCGCCGCCGAACTTGATCTGGTCCTGTGCATAGATGCCGATCTGCTGCTGGGTCAGCACCTGGTCGAGATAGACAAAGTTGGTGCCCTGCGCTGCGCCATAGACCGGGTCCGTCACGCTGATCGGCGTCGAGCCGCAGCAGGCCTGCTCATGATCGAGACGGTAATACTTGTAGTCGAGGCCAACGGTCAGGTCATGGTCCAATCCGCCGGTTGCGAATTCGCCATTGATCCGGTTGTCGATGGCGAAGCTGTCGACCTTGGACTTGCCCTCGAAACCGATGCGATAGAACTGGTAGTCCGGGCCAACAGGGTTTTCGAGATAACCTGTACCGGTCGAGGAATCGTAATAGCCGTAGGTATAAGGCGCGTTCTCGTACTTGTTCAGATGCGCGTAGCGGGCATTCTGGGAGAGCTTCCAGCCGCTGTCCAGCTCATGCTCGACCTCGTAGCCGATCATGGTCTGCTGGTATTCGCCATGGTCGATATCCGGCTCGCCATAGAAGGACTTCGGGTCGATCTTGCCGAAGGGAGCATCGACCACCGTACCGACATAGGGATAGAAGCCGTTGCCGACATGCACCTGATCGAGTGCGGAGTAGAAACCGTAGACGTTGAGCTTGGTGGATTCATCCGGCTTCCAGGTAAATTGCGGCATGATCCCGCCGCGGAAGTCCTCGGAATAATCGGTATACTGATCGCCACCGGCGATCTTGCCGGTCAGGCGATAGCTGAACGCGCCGTCCTGCAGCACATCGCCCGCATCGAAGCCGAAGAAGGCATTGCCGTCGCTGTTGATGCCGGTTTCGGTGTAGAGCAGTTTTTCGTCCAGCGCCCGCTTGCCGACCATATTGACGAGACCACCGGGGTTCGACGCACCGTACAGGACGGAGGCCGGTCCCTTCAGCACCTCGACGCGCTCCAGGAAGAACGGGTCCATCTGGAACCCGCCGAAGCCATAGGCATAGAGGCTGAGGCCATCGAGAAACACACCCGTCTGCGTCGCATCGAAGCCACGGATATAGATCCAGTCGGTATCCGGATCGACGCCGAATGGTTCGGCGAAGACGCCGGCGGTATAGCGAAGGGCTTCATCGACCTTGTTGGTGACGCCGCGGTCGTCCAGTTCCTCGCGACCGACGACGGACACCGACTGCGGGATCTCCGAAATCGGCGTATCGGCCTTGGAGCCCGTCGAAGAGCGGCTTGCGGCATAACCATCCACCGGACCGGTCGAGGTCTCATTCTTGCCCTGAACCACGATGGTCTGAAGTGTCGTGTCCGCATCCTGGGCTGCGGCTGCCGCCGGTGAGAACAGTATCGCCAGCGCCGCCCCCGCGCGCCAGGCCTTGCTCATCGAGCGATATCCCCTGTTTCTGTGCATGATATACCCCGCGTCACCGGCTGGTCCTGCAACCGTCCGGATCGAATAGTGTCGAAAATAAGATGAGTATTTATATCAGGATTAAATATCCTGCTTGTCCGTTCCTGCTCGCACTTGACCGTATTTGGTCAAACTTCGGCGAAGGGACCGGTGCTCATCCTCAATCGAGGTTCGCCTTGCGCCAGATGGACGGCGACACGCCGACCTGACGACGGAAGACGCGGGCAAAATGCGCCGGATCGGCAAAGCCCGTCTCGGCCGCGACCGTGGTCAGCGACATGTCACGCCGGCGCAGGAATTCCTTGACCCGCACCATGCGCACCTTCATCTGCCAGCGATGGGGCGGCAGTCCGGTGGACGCCTTGAAGGCATGGCTGAAATGGGAGGGCGACAGTCCGGTAAGCGCCGCAAGCTCGTCCAGACGGATGGCGCGCAGGCAATGCTCCTCGATGAACTCCGTCGCCTTGCGCAATTGCCAGGCGGCGAGCTTGGAGCGCTGGCGCTCGACGGCGGCGCCGATCTTCAGGACGTCGATCAGCAGGGCGAGCGTCAATCCGTCGCCGTAGAGACCATGCAGGGGATCGGGCGCGGCGCATTCGGCGGCGATCAGGTCCGCGAGCGACAGCAGACGCGCCTCGTCGCAAAGGAAACGCGGCTCCTCCAGCGTATGCGGAGGCAGGTCTTCGCCGAAACGGCGGGTCAGCCCGTCGACATCGAAATGCAGGTCCAGATGGCGCAGGAAGCGGATGCCGCGCATTTCGGTGCGCATCTCCATGCCGGCTGGAATGAAGGATATGGCACGTCGCTGGCACGCGGTCAGCGGAACCGTTCCGAGTTCCGCCATGCTGAAATCGCCGTCTGCGCCGAACTGGGCATCGAGAACGGCGAAGAGCCGCGGATCATGCCCGACATAATAACCGCCGGCTTCCGGCGCGCAGTCGACATTCCAGAGATCGGCAACCATGCCATCCCAGTAGCGGCGGTGAAATCCCTGAATGACCGAGAAGCCATCGATGCGATTGTTCATGCGGGGCAGATAACTCATTCCGCTCCTCGTAAGGCAGGCCCCGGGCAAGATAGCCCCGCGGGCCGATGGCGTTGTTGGAAAGATATACTTGATCAGAAATATCATATTTAGTAACGCAGTGACAACCGATGTTGCGCAGGTGCGAAGGAGCGGGCATGACGAAGAACCAGAGGCCGGTCGACGGCGTGGACCGATCCAGCCAGGCCTTCCGTGTCGAGGGCGTCGGGCTCACCCTCGAAGGACGCGCCATCCTGAAGGATGTATCGCTGGATTTCGCCGCGGACGAGATCACCGCTCTCGTGGGTCACAACGGCTCCGGCAAGTCGACGCTCCTGAAGATCATGGCGCGCCAGCAGGGCCAGAATTCCGGCACGGTCTATTACGGCGGGCAGCCAACCTCGTCCTTCGACGCGCGCGCCTTTTCCCGCTCCGTCGCCTATCTGCCGCAGGATGTCGGCGCCGGCGCCGGCATGACCGTGCGCGAACTGGTGGCCTGCGGACGTTACCCCTGGCACGGCGCGCTGGGCCGCTTTACCGATCGCGACCGCCAGAAGGTCGAGGAAGCGCTGGCGCTCACCCATCTCGACCCCTTTGCCGACCGGCTGGTCGAGACGCTGTCCGGCGGTGAACGGCAGCGCGCCTGGATCGCCATGCTGGTGGCCCAGGACAGCGAATGCCTGCTTTTGGATGAGCCGACCTCGGCGCTGGACATCGCCCATCAGATGGAGGTGCTCTCGCTCGTTCGCCGGCTTTCGCGCGAAAAGGGCCTGAGCGTGGTGATCGTGCTGCACGACATCAACATGGCCGCCCGTTTCTGCGACCGCATCCATGCGCTCAAGGGCGGCATCGTCGCCGCAAGCGGCACGCCCGCCGAGATCCTGCAGCGCGACGCGCTGGAAAACATCTACGGCATCGCCATGGACGTGATGCCTCATCCGGCACTCAGCATCCCGCTCGCCTATGTCTCCTGAACATCACGGCCGGCCGGGGGTGCGGCGCCGGGCGCTGCTGAAGATGATGGCGGGTGCGGCAGCCCTGCCCGCCCAGATGGCTGCACTGCCTGCCCGGGCAGAAGGCGTGCCGACGAAGATCGTCAGCCTCGATTACGGCCTCGCCTCGACCATGCTGTCGCTCGGCGTCACACCGGCTGCGGTCGCCTCGCTCGCCGATTGGGGCAGGTGGATGGTCGAACCGGAAATGCCGGCAAGCGTCATCGACCTCGGCAACTCGTGGGAAGTCAACTTCGAGATCCTCGCCGCGCTGAAACCCGACCTGATCCTGACCACGCCCTATCTCGACACACTCCTGCCCAGGCTGGAGGCGACGGCACCGGTGCTGCGGCTGGAAATCTTCACGCCTGAAACCGGGGAGATCCTGCCGGCTGCAATCGCTGCCACTCGCAAGCTTGCCGCCGCCATCGGTCGGGCGGACGAAGGCGAGCGCTTTCTGGCCGGGGCGGAAGCCCTGTTCGCCGATTGCCGCCGCAGACTTGAACCACTGTCGCCACCACCTCTTGCTCTGGTCAGCTTCATGGATGCCCGCCACGCCCGCATCTATGGAGCACCGGGCCTGTTCGACAACGTGCTGCGCAAGATCGGCGTCGAGAACGCCTGGAAGGAAGAGTCGAACTTCTGGGGTTACCAGACCATCGGCATCGAGGAACTGTCGCGGATAACCGATCCGCGGGCCCGGCTGATCGCCTTCGAACCGCTTCCCGGAGATGTTTTGCCGAAGCTCGACCAGAGCCCGCTCTGGCAGGCCCTGCCCTTTGCCCGGCCCGGACATTTCTCGGTCGTGCCCCCTGCCCTGATGTTCGGCATGGTCAACGAGGCCACCCGCTTCGCCTCGATCATAACGCGTGAACTGGAATCCGGCTCATGACCGGGACATCCACGAGACTTTCCCTCGGGCCGGCGATCGTGACGCTTGCGATGGCGCTGCTGGCAGCAGCCATCGCCTGGCTGCAGGTCGCGCCCGCCCTCGAAGCCGCACCCGCAGCCGGTTATGACGTGCCGCGCATGGTGCTCCTCTATTCCACCCTGCCCCGCATGGCGACCGCACTGCTGGCCGGTGCGGCACTTGCGCTTTCCGGCGCGCTCTTCCAGCAGGTGCTGCGCAATCCGCTGGCTTCGCCGACGACGCTCGGCATTTCGGCCGGCGCGAACCTGGCGCTTGCCATCGCAACCCTGTTTGCCCCTGCCCTGCTCGGTTTCGGCCGCGATCTCGTTGCCATCACCGGCAGCGGGATCGCAGCAGCGCTCGTCTTCATGCTCGGCGCGCGCCGGGGCTTTTCCCCCTTCTCGCTGGTGCTCTCCGGCCTCGTCATCAGCCTGTGGTGCGGCGCGCTCTCGGCGATCCTGATGCTGCTCAACGAGCGCTATCTCATCAGCCTGTTCATCTGGGGTTCCGGATCGCTCTCCCAGCAGAGCTGGTCCATCCCTCTTTCGCTGCTGCCGAAAATCGGCGCCATCGCGATCCTTTCGGCGCTGATCATCCGGCCGCTTTCCCTGCTGGAGCTTGGCGAGGCCGGCGCATCCGCACTTGGCCTGCGCATCGCACAGCTGCGTTTCATCGCCGTGGCCGCAGCCGTCACGCTTGCGGCCTTCGTCACCAGCGCCGTCGGCGTCATCGGTTTCATCGGTCTGGTCGCACCGACCATCGCCAGACTTTCGGGCGCAAGACGCCCGGTCGAAATTCTCGTCTGGTCGACATTGATGGGCGCATCGCTCCTGTGGTTTGCCGATAGCGGAGTACAGTATCTGGCAGGCGCCATGGCCGACTTCCTGCCGACGGGAGCCGTGACCGCGGTGTTCGGCTCACCGCTCCTTCTCCTGCTCTTGCCGCGGCTGAAGACCCGCCACCGGATCCTGCAGGGACGAACGCGGCAAGCCGGCAGGCTGGCCATCGGCCCCAAGGCGCTTCCCCTGGCGCTGGTCACCGTCATTCTGGCCGTGCTGGTCGCCCTCTTCATCGGTCGCGCGATCGACGGGACCTGGGCCTTGCCCGACGCCTCCATCGCAAGCGAGATCCTGGGGCTGAGAACGCCAAGGGTCTTCGCAGCACTCGCGTCCGGCGCCATGCTCGCCGTTGCAGGCGTCATCCTGCAGCGCCTCACCGGCAACGAGATGGCAAGCCCGGAGGTTCTCGGCATCAGCGCCGGAGCCACCTTCGGCGTCACCATTGCCGTCTTTGCGATCGCCGCTCCGGGCCTCGCCAGCCAGCTCGGCTTTGCCGCTTTCGGAGCCCTGGTCGTCCTCGCGGTGATCTTCGCCTTCTCCGTCCGCTCGGGCCTCGCCCCGGAAAGAGTTCTGCTCGCCGGCATCGCGCTCAGCGCCATGGTCGATGCCGTCGTCGGCATCCTGACGGCGAGCGGCGACCCCCGCTCCTTTTTCCTGATGCGCTGGATGAGCGGCTCGACCTACACCATCGACGGCATCACCGCGATCACCGCTTCGGTCGCCGCGGTGATCCTTATCGCAACGGCATTCTCGACGCGGCGCTGGCTGGATATCCTGCCGCTCGGACCGCAGGCGGCAACCGCCGTCGGCCTGCCGCTTACGTCGTCGAGGCTGGCGCTGTTCGGCCTTGCCGGACTGCTGAGCGCCGCGGCAACGCTGAGCGTCGGCCCCTTGAGCTTCATCGGCCTGATGGCCCCGCATCTGGCGCGCGAAGCGGGCCTTGTCCGCGCATTGCCCCAGATGGCGGGCGCGGCTGCGATCGGCGGCGGGCTGATGGTGCTGGCGGACTGGGTGGGACGCACCGTGGTCTTCCCTTACGCCATACCGGCAGGGCTGGTTTCGGCACTGGTCGGCGCACCCTTCCTGATGCTGATGCTGAGACGGAAAGCCTGAGAAATCAGTTGCGGCCCTGTGGCAGGGGGCAGACCATGCCGCATCCGGCAATGCCCGGCAGCGCATAGCGCAGGCAGCAGACCCGGCGACGGTCGATGGTTTCGCCACCCTGCCCGCATTCCTGCCGGATCATGCCATGCATCGGGTTCTTCCAGCCATCCGGCCAGAACGGATCATCGAGCAGCGCCCTGCCCTCGACGGCAAGCGCCGGATCGGTGAGCCGCCCGACTTCCCCGACGATCCAGCCGAGATACCCGGCTGCATTCGCCCAGATGAGCTTGCGGCTGACGCCGGCCTGCGCAGCGATGGCGTCGATCAAGGGCTCCGCATGCTCGCGGACGACATCGGAAAAGGCGTCATGCACGCTGGCTCCTTCGTCCTCTCGCCCCCAGTCGGAAAGCACAAAGGCTCGCGGTTCGCCGCTCCTGGCGTCGACGGCAAGGCTCAGGCGATCGAGACAGAGCGGCAGGACGCGCCGCAGTTCCAGCCAGGAAACGGCAGCCCCGATCATCAGGGTGCTGAAGTAATACATGGTCCACATGGAGACCACGGCCCGCCGGTCGCCATCCCCGTAACGAAGGGCGTAGCGGTCGATGAGACGGGAGAATGTTTCCTCGCCTGTCAGCGCCAGACAGCTCAGGACTTCGGTATCATCAGGTGCGCGCGAGACGAACTTACCGGTGCAATAGACGTATTTCGCCCCGGTCTTCCGCGCCAGCACATCGGCGAAATCGATAATACCGGCCACGTCCTTCGACGCGGCCGGATGATCGATCACCGGTCTTTCGCTGGCAACGCCCGGGGTCACGGCCTCACCAGGTGTATTTCAGCGTGCCGACGACCTTGCGGCGATCGCCATAATAGCAGGTACCGTAGTAGCAGGTCGTCTGATACTCGCGGTCGAACAGGTTGGTCGCGTTGACGGCAAGGCTGAGGTTGTCCGTCACCTTGTACTTAACCGAGGCATCGACCACGGTGTAGGCGTCGATCGATACGGTGTTTTCCGCATCGCCGAAGGTCTGGCCGACGTACCGCACGCCGCCGCCAAGCGTCAGGTCGCCGCGGATACCGTCACCGGGGATAGTGTAGTCGAGCCATGCGGAGGCAATATGCTCCGGCACACGGTCCGGCCGGTTGCCGGCATTGCCGCTGATGCCATCCTCGAGGATTTCCCCATCCCAGTAGGAATAGGCGAGCGTGAGGTTGAGGCGATCATTCAGCGCCATCTTGCCCTCAAGCTCGATGCCGCGCACCCGGACCTCGCCGATCTGCCGCTGCTCGACGGGCGAGATGTAAGTGGGTACGTTGCTCTGCTTCAGGTCGAAGAAGGCGAGCGTGAAGAGCGCGTCGAAGCTCTCGGGGCGATACTTGATGCCGACTTCATACTGGGTGCCTTCCTGCGCCTTCAGCGAACCGTCCAGCGCATAGCCATTGGCGCTCGGGGCAACCAGCGGCTGGAAGGATTCGGAGTAGTTGGCGTAGACAGCCAGTTCCGGATTGATCTTGTAGGTGAGGCCGACGCGCGAGGTGAAGGCCTTCTCGGTGTCATCGTCCTGCAGGCCGGTATCCAGGTAATCGGCCACCGTGTTGACGTAGTCGTAGCGGCCGCCGAGCGTCAGGATCCAGCGATCGTCGAAGGTCAGCTGTTCCTGTGCGTAGATGCCGAGCGCCTTCTGCTTCACGCGCCAGTCGACATACGGTCCAAGCGTGATGCAGCTTCGGCCGCAATAGACGGGATCATAGATGTCGATGCCCGGCGCCGTGCCGATATCGATATCTTCCCGGGTGTTGTCATAGGTGTAGTCGAGACCGACCAGCGTCTTGCTGTCGAACGCCTGCCAGCTCGCATCGTACTGGAGCTGATTGTCGATCGTAAAGCGATAGCCGCTGCTGTAGACCTGAAACGCCGTGCGATCGTCGGCCGGGTCCGTTGTGCCGCCATAGACCTGCTCGTAATCGAGATCGATATGGCTGTAGCGGGCGTTCTGCCGGAAGGTCAGGCCATTGTCGAACTCATGCTCGAACTGATAGCCGAGATCCGTCTGGGTCGTATTGAACTTGTTGTATTCTGGCTCACCGAGGAAAGTGTCGAGGTCTATGTCGACGCCATCGAAGAAGCCGTAGGACAGGCTGCTGTCACGCTTCGAATAATCCGTGAGGATGGTGAGCGAGGTGCCTTCCTCGGGCTTGATGGTCAGGGCCGGCGCGATATAGAGCCGGTCGTCGTTGGAATAGTCGTAATTGGACGCCGCATCCTGCCACTTGCCGGTGAAGCGGTAGCTCCAGACGTCGCTGTCACCGATCGGGCCGCCGAAATCTGTGCCGGTCTCGATGTGCTCGTCGCCGAAGGTGGTGTAGACCTCCGCATGGAACTCATCCTGCGGGCGCTTGGTGATGGAATTGACCAGACCGCCGGGGCCATTGAGGCCGAACAGCGTCGATGTCGAGCCCTTGAGCACCTCGACGCGCTGCAGGCCATAAGGCTCAAGTCGGCTTGCGGTAAACCATGCCGGAATACGGGCTGGAAGGCCATCACGATAGCTGCCGAGCGCCGTCTGGTCGAAGCCGCGAATGCGAAGATAATCGTAGCGATCGTCCGAGCCGAATTCATCGACGAGGACGCCGGCGGTATAGGAAACCGCCTGCTGAATGCTATCGACGCCGCGGGTCTCCATTTCCTTCTGCGTCACGACCGAAACGGAAGCCGACGTGTCGATGATGGCAGTGCCGGTTTTCGTGCCCGTCGCCGACTCGGTGGCGACCACCGTCGCATCCGGACCGATGGGCCGTTCCTGCTTTCCGGTGACGACGATGGGCTTCAGCTCGGTGGTTGTGTCTTGCGTCGCGTCTTGCGCGACCGCACCACCTGCTGCAGCCAGCAGCGAAAGGGTCGCCGCTCCCGCAAGAAGCGCCTTGTGCCTCACGCCCGACGTTGTTCCGGCTAACCTCGCCCCGACCGTCGGTTGATCATTCCGCCGCTTCATAGACCTCTCCTGTTCATATCCGTCCAAAGTTCGGCTGCGGGTGTCCCCCACCGCATCACGAACCTGTGAACACTACAAAGTGAACAAAAGGAGTCAACTTTAAACTTGATAAAAAAGGAAGAGATTAACACCTCTTCCTTCGCAGCGGCTTCAGGCGGCTGCAACCGCCTCATCATAGGCGACAATGGTCCTGGCCGCCCGTTCCGCGACGGTGGCAGCATCGTATCCCGGCTTGTAGAGGCTGGAACCGAGCCCGAAGCAGGTCACGCCGACCTTGAGATAGGCAGCGAAATCCGTTTCCGAAACACCGCCGACGGCACCGATCGGCAGACCGGCCGGCAGGATCGCGCGGATGGCGTTGATGCCCTGCGCGCCGAGCACGCTGGCCGGGAAGAACTTGAGCGCCGCAGCACCGGACTTCGCAGCGAGAAGAGCCTCGGTCGGCGTGAAGACGCCCGGCATGGTGACCATGCCATGACCGACCGCGCGACGAATGACATCCGGCTCGACATTGGGCGTGACGAGCAGATTGCCGCCGGCATCGGCGAGCCGGTCGACATTGGCAACATCGAGCACCGTTCCGGCACCGATCAGGCAGGACGCCGGCGCGCGCTTGCGTGCCTTTTCGATCGACACGAAGGGATCGGGCGAATTCAGCGGCACCTCGATCGCCTCGAATCCGGCTTCAAGCAGCACATCGACGATCGGTTCGATCTCATCCGGCCTGACGCCGCGCAGGATCGCGACCAGATTGCGCTTGAGCTGAGGCCAGCCGACTGCGGAAGATGTCATGACGGGTTACTCCTTCAGGAGGCGGAAACGAGAGAGCGGGCGGCTGCAAACAGGCCCTTGCGGACGAGTTCGCCGCCATCGAGCGCCACGGCGCGGATGCCGGAAAGCGCCAACGCCCTGGTATAGAGGCTGGCGAGCGCTCCGGTGCCGATGATGTGGACATCGCCGGCCGGCGCGTAGCGGCGGCGCATGGCAGCCACCTCGGCACCGATCAGGAGACCGGAAAGACGGGCAGCAGCGGCAGTGCCATCGGCGGCACCGAGCAGGCCTTCGGCGCGGATCGAGAAGAGACGGGTCGTCAGCGAGAAATGCGGTTCGGCAGCCTCCGAAACGCCTGCTGCGAAGGCCGGATGATCGGCTTCGGCGCGCGTATCTTCGGGCACCGAAAGGCGCAGGATCGACTGTCGGCTCAGGAGCTGGAAGAGCTCGCCCGTCATCGCCGTGGTGAAACCACGAACCGTTGCGGCATCAAGTTCCGCCCATTTGGAATGGGTGCCCGGCAAGCAGAAGAGACCGCTTGAAATGCCGGCTTCGATGGCGCCGGCAAGCTGGGTTTCCTCGCCGCGCATGACATCCTCGGCGCCGGCTGTGCGCTGGCATACGCCGGGAAGAATGAACACGCGGCGTCCGGAATGCTCCGGCGTCACGGCATGACGGAAAAGACCATCGAGCGATGCCGGCGTTTCGACATAGGCTGCTTCCAGCCAGCCGCTGCGGGCTCCCGCCATGCCGGCAATCACCACAGGCAGGTCCGCAGGCGCGGAAAGCGCCTGTAAATGTCCTTCCAGAACGGAACCGAAGCGGTCCCGTTCGAGGCGACCCATGCCGTCATCCGATTGGCGTTCCGCCAGAACCACGCCCCCGGCATCCACGAGCCAGAGGCGAAAATTGCTGGTTCCCCAGTCGACGAGGGCGGCAAACGGCGAGCCGGTCATGGATGCAGGGCCTTCTTCTTAACGCAGGTCTTCGGGAAGAAGGGCGGCCGGGATATCCTGATAGCAGACCGGACGGAGGAACCGGCGGATTGCCATCGTGCCGACCGAGGTCGCGCCGAAGTTGGTGGAAGCGGGGTAGGGACCGCCATGCACCATGGCATCGGCAACTTCGACACCCGTCGGGAAGCCGTTCGCCAGGATGCGGCCAGCCTTGCGTTCGAGGACGGGAAGCAGGCGGCTCGCGACCGGTTCGTCGCCGGCATCGAGCTGCAGCGTCGCAGTGAGCTGTCCCTCAAGGCTGCGGGCGATCTTGACCATCTCGTCGGCATCCCTGGCAGTCACGATGATGCCGAGCGGGCCGAAGACTTCCTCGCCGAGTTCGTGGTTCGCCAGCCAGTTTTCGGCCGTCGTCTGGAACAGGTAAGGCTTGGCATTGCGCAGGTCGCAGGTCGAGGTCAGCACCGAGCGGACGTTCTCGACAGCCGCGATGCGGGCGGCACCCTTGCGATAGGCATCGGCAATGCCGTCCGTCAGCATGGTCTGTGCGCCAACCTGGGCAAGGGCCTCCTCGGCAGTCGCAGTGAAGGCGTCAGCGTTACCGCCCTCGGTCACCACGACGATGCCGGGATTGGTGCAGAACTGGCCGGCGCCGTTGGTAAGAGACGCGACCCAACCCTTGGCGATAGCTTCGCCACGGGCAGCAACAGCCTCGGGAAGCAGGAACATCGGGTTGACCGAACCAAGCTCGCCGAAGAACGGGATCGGCTCGGGGCGACGGGCGCAGAGATCGAAGAGCGCACGGCCGGCGCCGAGCGAACCGGTGAAGCCGACGGCCTTGATCAGCGGATGCTGGACGAGTGCGGTACCGACTTCGCGGCTGCCGCCCTGGACGAGCGAGAAGACACCCGGATGTACACCGGTGCGCTTGATCGCCGCGTCGATGGCCTGACCGACGATCTCGGCGGTGCCGGGATGGGCTTCATGACCCTTGACGACAACCGGGCAGCCGGCGGCAAGCGCCGACGCGGTGTCGCCACCGGCAGTCGAGAAAGCGAGCGGGAAGTTGGACGCGCCGAACACGCCGACCGGACCGATCGGGCGCTGGACCATTTTCAGGTCAGGGCGCGGCAGCGGCTTGCGATCCGGCAGCGCCTCGTCATGGCGAAGGTCGAGATAATCGCCCTTGCGGATATGGGCGGCGAACAGCCGGAGCTGGCCGACGGTACGGCCGCGTTCGCCGATCAGGCGGCCTTCCGGCAGGCCGCTTTCCTGCGAGCCGATCTCGGTGATCGCATCGCCGCGCGCATCGATTTCCTCGGCAATCGCCTCGAGAAAGGCTGCGCGCGATTCGCGGCTGGAATAGCCGTAGGTTTCGAAGGCTTCCTCGGCAGCCTTTACCGCCTGGTCGACCAGGGCGGACGAGCCAACGGAAAAGGTATGGACGGGGCCGGTAGCCGGCGAAGAGTCGAAGGTTTCGCTACCTGCAATCCAGTTGCCTGCGATCAGGTGCTTTCCGGTCAGTGTATAGGCCAAGACAGGGCCTCCTCGTTTTGATCAATCTTCGAAGGAAGCGACAACCTTCCGTTCGCCGCAGAGGAAGGAATCCGCCACGAGTCTCAACGGTTGGTAGTCGGTATCGCTTTCACGTGCGCGGATGAGTGCGCCGAAGCGCTCGTAGATGCCAGCATATTCCCGGTCGGGACCTGCCGTATGGAGCGCATCCCCGATATAGAGTTCCGAACCGCCCTTTGAAAGGCGCAACGTCCCCTGATCGGTCTCGATCGTGATGTCCCAGGTCTGCGGACCTTCCTGGCGCCAGTCGAATTCGGCGCTGACGAGAGCGCCATCGACGGTGCGCATGGCAATCGAGGCGGCAATCGGCTGCTTCCTGTTTTCCGGGAACTCCAGTGTCGAGCGCTCAACAAGGATCGGACCCGGCACCACGGCGGTCAGGATCGACAGCGCGTTGATGCCCGGATCGAACACGCCGAAACCGCCCGGCTCCCAGATCCACGCCTGACCGGGATGCCAGCGGCGGACATCTTCCTTCCACACGATCGACACGGTCTTGACGGTCTTGTCCGAAAGCCAGAGCCGCGCCGGCTCGACGCCGAGCGCAAAGCGCGAATGCCAGGTGGCAAACAGCGTCACACCGGCTTCGGCAGCAAGCGCACTCAGCGCCTCCGCTTCACCGAGCGTGGTTGCCGGCGGCTTTTCCATCAGGACATCGCGGCCGGCGGCAATCGCCTTCTTCGCCATGTCGAAGCGGGCTTCCGGCGGCGTGCAGAGCGATACGACCTTCACATCCGGACGGGCGACGAGAAAGGCATCGAAGTTTTCGAAGTTCTCGACACCATCGACCTTGCCGTGCCGGCTGACGGCGGCGGCGAGCTCAAAATCCGGACCCCCGGCAATCGAGGGAATGTGCTGGTCGCGGGCAATCTTGCCGACGCCCACGAGCGCCAGCGGAATACGCTTGGTCATGGGTTTCTCCTCAGTGCGAATCCTTGCCGACGGCGCTGCCGCGACAACCCTTCAGGAAGTCGAAGTCCGCGCCGGTATCGGCACCTTCGACGTGATCGTGGAAGAGGCGCTCGTAACCGCCGTTCGGGGCTTCCGAGGCCGGACGCCATGCGGCAAGCCGGCGCTGCAGCTCGTCATCCGGAATGTCGAGATGGACGCGGCGATTGGCAACGTCGATCTCGATCATGTCGCCATTGCGAACCACAGCGAGCGGACCGCCGACAGCGGCTTCCGGCGAGGTGTGCAGGAGGACGGTGCCGTAGGCCGTACCGGACATGCGGGCATCCGAGATGCGCACCATGTCGGTGATGCCCTTGCGCAGGACCTTGGGCGGCAGGCCCATGTTACCGACCTCGGCCATGCCGGGATAGCCACGCGGACCACAGTACTTCATGACCATGACGCAGTTTTCGTCGATGTCGAGCGCTTCGTCGTTGATCTTCGCCTTGTAGTCGTCGATGTCCTCGAACACGACGGCGCGACCGCGATGCTGCATCAGATGCTCGGAAGCAGCCGATGGCTTCAATACGCAGCCCTTCGGCGCGAGGTTGCCCTTGAGCACGGCGATGCCGCCATGCTGGGTGAGCGCCCTTTCGACCGGGCGGATGACGTCCTCGTTCCAGTTGCGAACGTCCTTGACCTCATCCCAGATCGGGCCGCCGGAAACGGTCAGCGCGTCCTTGTTGAGCTTGCCGGAATCGCCGAGCATCTTCAGGACGACCGGCAGGCCGCCGGCATAGAAGAACTCCTCCATCAGGTACTCGCCCGACGGCATCAGGTTGACGATGGTCGGGATTTCGCGGCCGAGGCGATCCCAGTCGTCGAGCGAGAGATCGATGCCAGTACGGCCGGCGATGGCGAGAAGGTGCACGACCGCATTGGTCGAACCGCCGATGGCGCCGTTGGTGCGGATCGCGTTCTCGAAGGCTGGCTTGGTCAGGATATCGGAAGGCTTCAGGTCGTCCTTCACCATCTGTACGATGCGACGGCCGGAAAGCTGCGCCATCACGCGACGACGGCTGTCGACGGCGGGAATAGCGGCGTTGCCCGAAAGCGTCATGCCGAGCGATTCCATCATCGACGCCATGGTCGAGGCGGTGCCCATGGTGTTGCAGGTACCGGTGGAGCGCGACATCGAGGCTTCGGCTTCCAGGAATTCCTCCTGGGTCATCTCGCCAGCCTTCACGGCTTCGGAGAACTTCCACAGATGCGTGCCGGAACCGACGCGCTCGCCGCGGAAGTAACCGTTGAGCATTGGACCGCCGGAAACCATGATCGCCGGCAGATCGACGGATGCGGCACCCATCAGCAGCGACGGCGTGGTCTTGTCACAGCCGACGAGAAGCACGACGCCATCGAGCGGCTGGCCGCGGATGGTTTCCTCAACCGCCAGAGCCGCAAGGTTGCGATACATCATCGCGGTCGGGCGATAGGTGTTTTCCGAAGCCGAGAAGACAGGCACTTCGAGCGGGAAACCGCCGGCTTCCCAGACACCCGCCTTGACCTTCTCCGCCAGTTCGCGAAGGTGGCCGTTGCAGGGCGTGAGGTCCGACCACGTGTTGAGGATGCCGATCACCGGGCGCCCGTCGAACAGGTCGTGCGGGTAACCCTGGTTCTTCAGCCAGCCGCGGTGATAGATATTGTCACGCGAGTTGCCACCGTACCATTCCTGGGATCTCAGTTTGCGTGGCCAAGCTGCCGGTTTGAAAGCGCTCATGGCTTGTCTCGATTCTGTTTGGTCGAAGGGCGGGCGGCTCATGCCGCCCGATTTTGTCAGGAGGCCGCTCTCAGAGGGCCTTGACCGCCGGCATCTGCTCGGCCGCGGTCTTCAGGGGATTGCTGAGCGCAAGCCCGAACTGGGTCGCGCTGACTTCGAACACGTCGCCGTCCTGCGTCTTGATGCCGTCGGCGAAGGAAAGCGTCGCCGTGCCGAACATGTGCACGTGCAGGTCGCCCGGCTGACGGAAGAGGTCGTATTTGAAGTGGTGGTATTCGAGGTTGGCGATGGTGTGGGACATGTTGCCTTCACCCGAGAGGAAGGGCTTTTCCCAGATCACCTTGCCGTCGCGCAGGATGCGCGAGGCACCCGTCACGTGCTCCGGCAGTTCACCCACCAGCAGTTCCGGACCAAAGGAGGCCGGACGCAGCTTGGAATGGGCGAGATAGAGGTAGTTGATCTTTTCCGTGACGTGGTCGGAAAACTCGTTCGCCAGCGAGAAGCCGATGCGGAACGCCGTGCCGTCCTCGCCCATCAGGTAGAAGCCGGCGATTTCAGGCTCTTCGCCGCCATCGAGCGCGAAGGAGGGCGATACCAGGGGTTCGCCCGGCGCGATCGCGTTGACCCCGGTTCCCTTGTAGAACCATTCCGGCTGAACGCCGGTTTCGCCTGCCTTCGGCTTGCCGCCCTCGATGCCCATGCGGAACATCTTCATCGAGTCGCTCATGCCGGTGGTGTCGGCATGCATGCTGTCGCGGGCCGAAGCCGAACCCGTGTGGGTCAGACCCGTTCCGGTGAGGAACATATGAGCCGGATCCGGATGACGGACAGGACAATCGAGCTTGCCGCCCGCAGCAAGTGCCGCGAGATCGACGGCATCGCCGGCATCCTGACGCTCGACGAGGGCTGCAATCGAGATCCCCGACGCGATGGCGGCTTTCGCCAGCTCGTAGGTGGATGCGAAGCCCGGAACGAGGCGCGCAGCGTCTCCCTGGCGGCAGACAACCCCGCCACCCTTCAATTGCGACAGATACATGGCCTTTACCTCAGACTGCTTTGTTCTTGTTGTAGACGTCGAAGAACACGGCGGCGAGCAGGACCAGGCCCTTGATGAGCTGCTGGTAGTCGATACCGATGCCCATGATCGACATGCCGTTGTTCATGACGCCCATGATGAAGGCGCCGATGACGGCACCCGTAATCTTGCCAACGCCGCCCGAAGCCGAAGCGCCGCCGATGAAGCAGGCCGCGATGACGTCGAGTTCGAAGCCGACGCCGGCCTTCGGGGTCGCCGAGTTCAGGCGAGCCGCGATGATCATGCCGGCAAGAGCCGCAAGCACGCCCATGTTGACGAAGGTGTAGAAAGTCAGCCGCTCGGTATTGATGCCCGAAAGCTTGGCAGCCTTCTCGTTGCCGCCCATCGCGTAGATGCGACGGCCGATGGTCGTACGGGACGTAACGAAGGAATAGACCGCGATCAGCACGCCCATGACCACCAGAACGTTCGGCAGGCCGCGATAGGTCGCGAGCTGGTAGCCGAGGAACACGGCTACGACGCTGATGATCAGCATCTGGGCAGCGAAGAACACGAAAGGCTCGTTCGGCGTGCCGTGACGATCGTTGACCTGACGCTCACGCATGCCGGAATAGATGGCGAGCGCGACGAGAACGAGAACGACGATGAGCGCGACATAGTTCTTGATATCGCTGGTCGCCGGATCGGTGAACGACAGAAAATCAGGAATGAAACCGGTCGAAAGGAGCTGGAATTCCTTCGGAAACGGCCCGATCGGGCGGCCTTCCAGCACGACGTAAGTCAGGCCGCGGAAGACCAGCATGCCCGCCAGCGTCACGATGAAGGACGGGATCTTCTGGTAAGCGACCCAGTAGCCCTGGGCGGCGCCCATAGCGGCGCCGATGATCAGGCAGAGCGGCACGACCAGCGAGAAATGCCAGCCCCACTTCACCAGCATGATCGCCGATATGCCGCCGATGAAGGCAACGATCGAGCCGACCGACAGGTCGATATGCCCGGCCACGATGATCAGCAGCATGCCCAGCGCCATGATGACGATGAAGGAGTTCTGCAGAACCAGGTTGGTGATGTTGACTGGGCGGAACAGCACGCCGGCCGTCATGTACTGGAAGAACAGCATGATGACAACGAGGGCCAGAAGCAGGCCGTATTCGCGGATGTTCTTCCTGAGGTAATCGCTGACGGAAACTTTCGGGGTTTCGGTTCTTGTGTCGATTGCCATTAGTGTTTCTCCCCCGAGCGCATGATGGCACGCATGATGGATTCCTGGCTCGCCTCGTCCTTCGAAAGCTCGGCAACGATCCGGCCTTCGTTCATTACGTAGATGCGGTCACAGGTTCCCAGAAGCTCCGGCATCTCCGACGAGATCATCAGGATGCCTTTGCCTTCTGCGGCCAGCTGGTTGATGATGGTGTAGATTTCGTATTTCGCACCGATGTCGATACCGCGGGTCGGCTCGTCGAGGATAAGAACCTCGGGATTGGTGAAGAGCCACTTGGACAGCACGACCTTCTGCTGGTTGCCGCCGGAAAGATTGACGGTTTCCTGATAGATCGAGTGCGAGCGGATGCGCAGCTTGGTGCGGTAGTCGGACGCGATCGAGGCTTCCTTGCGGTCGTCGATCACGCCATTCGCGGAAACCGCCTGCAGGTTCGCAAGCGTGGTGTTTTCCTTGATGTTGCTGTTCAGCACGAGGCCGAGATGCTTCCGGTCCTCGGTCACGTAGGCGAGGCCGGCGTCGATCGCCCGCGGGATCGTGCTGACATCGACCGCCTTGCCGTTCATGTAGACGTCACCGGTGATCTTGTGACCCCAGGAACGGCCGAAGATGCTCATGGCGGTTTCGGTGCGGCCCGCGCCCATCAGGCCGGCAATGCCGACGACCTCGCCGGCCCGCACGGTGAAATTGACGTCGTGCAGGAATTTCCGGTCCCGGTGGTTCTGGTGGTAGACGTTCCAGTTCTTCACCTCGAGCAGCGTTTCGCCGATCTTCGGTTCACGCGGCGGATACCGGTCCTCCATCGCACGGCCGACCATGCCGTTGATGATGCGGTCTTCGCTGACGTCGCCGGTGTGACAGTCGAGCGTCTCGACCGTCCCGCCATCGCGCAGGATGGTGATCTGGTCGGCGACCTTGCGGATCTCGTTCAGCTTGTGGGAGATGATGATCGACGTCATGCCCTGCTTGCGGAATTCCATCAAGAGGTTGAGCAGGGCGTCGGAATCGGTCTCGTTGAGCGATGCGGTCGGCTCGTCGAGAATCAGCAGGCGCACCTTCTTGGAAAGTGCCTTGGCGATTTCCACCAGCTGCTGCTTGCCGACGCCGATATCGGTGATCAGCGTCGTCGGCGAATCCTTCAGGCCGACCTTGGAAAGCAGTTCCTGGGTGCGGGAGAAGGTCTCGGCCCAGCGGATGACGCCATTGGTCGCGACTTCGTTTCCGAGGAAGATGTTTTCGGCAATCGACAGCAGCGGCACGAGCGCCAGCTCCTGGTGAATGATGATGATGCCGAGTTCTTCGCTATCGGAAATCGTGGAGAAATGACGGACCGTGCCGTCGAAATGAATTTCGCCTTCATAGGTGCCGGCCGGATAAACACCGCTGAGCACCTTCATGAGGGTAGACTTGCCGGCACCGTTTTCGCCGACCAGAGCGTGGATTTCGCCTTCGCGAACCTTGAGATTGACGTTGTTCAGGGCCTTCACGCCCGGAAACGTCTTGGTGATGCCACGCATCTCGAGAATGATATTATTCATGTGCAGAATTCCAGCGCGGGTGCGGCGGGCTAAAGCCGGCCAAAAGCGCAAGCTCCCTCAATGCGACGGGAAGGGGTCCGCGACTGATCGCGGACCCGGCATGTCCTAAAGGATCAGTTGCCGATCTGGTCGGCCGTGTAGTAGCCGGAAGAGATCATGACGTCCTTGACGTTGCTCTTGTCGACTGCAACCGGCTTCAGCAGGTAGGACGGAACGACCTTGACACCGTTGTTGTAGGTCTTCGTGTCGTTCACTTCCGGCTCCTTGCCGTCCATGATGGACTCAACCATGTGCACGGCAACCTTGGCCAGTTCGCGGGTGTCCTTGAACACGGTCGAGTACTGCTCGTCTGCGAGGATCGACTTGACCGACGGCAGTTCGGCGTCCTGACCGGTTACAACCGGCATGACCATGTCGCCCGAACCGTAGCCGACGCCCTTGAGAGCGGACAGGATACCGATCGAGAGACCGTCATAGGGAGACAGAACGCCGTTGACCTTGGCGTCGGTATAGGTCGAGGACAGCAGGTTTTCCATGCGGGCCTGGGCGACGGTACCGTCCCAACGCAGCGTGCCGACCTGCTCCATGCCGGTCTGGCCCGACTTGATGACGACGTCACCGCTGTCGATCAGGGGCTGCAGCACGGACATTGCGCCGTCGTAGAAGAAGAAGGCGTTGTTATCATCCGGCGAACCGCCGAACAGTTCGACGTTCCACGGCTTGGTGTCGGCGAACTTTGCCTTCAGACCATCGACCAGGCTGGTAGCCTGAAGAACGCCGACCTGGAAGTTGTCGAAGGTTGCGTAATAGTCGACATTGGCGCTCTCACGAATGAGGCGGTCATAGGCAATGACCTTCACGCCGGATTCGCCGGCCTTCTGAAGGATATCCGACAGCGTCGTACCATCGATCGCACCGATGACGAGAACCTTGGCACCCTTGGTGACCATGTTTTCGATCTGAGCGAGCTGATTGGGAATGTCGTCATCGGCAAATTGCAGGTCCGGCGTGAAGCCGGCTTCTTTGAACAGCTTTTCCATGGTCTCGCCGTCCGAGATCCAGCGCGTCGAAGTCTTCGTCGGCATCGAGATACCGACTACGCCCTTCGTTTCTGCGAATGCCGACGACGCGAATACGGCAACGCCGATAGCGACAGACGCAATAAGACTGCTGATTTTCTTCATGGATTCCTCCCTTGGCTGATCGTCCGGCCCCAGCTCCTTCTGGCAACCGTCCATTGCTAGAACCGGCGCTCGCACAAGCGGCCCCCGATCTGTGGCGAGTCTTAACGGCTCGGATATATCGATCAAATGAATTATTTGACTTTCTTCATACCATAATTGATATGTCGACCATGTCCGATATCATCGCCAACCGACTGCTCCCCAAACACTTCAATCTCGTCCGGGCCATCGTCGACCTCGGACAGCTGAGCCTTGCCGCCAATTCGCTTGCGCTCACCCAGCCCGCCGCATCGCGCATGCTCTCGGAAATCGAGCATATCGTCGGCAGCCCGCTCTTCAGCCGCACGCCGAAGGGCATGGAGCCGACCGCGGTGGGCCGCGCGCTGGCGCTGAGAGCGCAGAACCTACTGATGGAGATCCGCGAGGCGGCCCGCGAGGTCGAGGCGATCAAGCGCGGCCTTTCCGGCACCGTGCGGATCGGCGCGGTGACGGGCGGCGCGGTCGGCTACGTCGTTCCGGCAATCGACGTGCTGAAGGCGGAAGCCGAGACGGCGGACATCCATGTCGATGTGGCACCGAGCGGCCCGCTGATCGCCGATCTCATGGCCGGCCATCTCGATTTCGTCCTCGGGCGCATTCCCGCCGGCATCGATGCCCGCCAGTTCTCCATACAGGCGTCGCTGTCAGAGGAGGTCGATCTCCTGGTGCACCAGCGCCATCCGCTGGCCAATGCCGAGCACCTGACCTTTGCCGACCTCGTGCACTTTCCCTGGGCGATGCAGGCCCCCGGTGCGCCGGTGCGTCAGGCCGTGGAGGAGGCATTTCTGGAACAGGGTGCGCCGATCCCCTTCAACATCGTCAACACCACCTCGCTTCTCGTCATGATCGCCATGCTCGCATCCTCGAATGCGATCGCGCCGATGTCGCGTGAAGTCTCCGACCTCCTCTGTCGCCAGACCACCGGCGCGGGGCTCTGTCAGCTCGACATAAGGGCGCCGATCAGCGTGGCGCCCTATCACCTGATCAGCATGGCCGGCAAACGCATGTCACCCGTGGCGCTCAGGCTGCGCGACTTGCTGCTGGCCGAATTCGAGAGCCGCCACAGGATATGGATCTGACCGTTTTCCGGCGCGGCGACCAACCACGAAAGGCCAGCGAAGACTTGCAATTTCGATCCGGTCAGGCAAACTGTCATGCATCCGTCACGATGGAGACGTCGAGGAGTCTTGATGACCGATGAGCCGGATTTGCAGGGACAGCCGTCGCACAGACAGGACGGAGGCCCCTCAGCCATCGTTGACCTGCAGGAATATCGACAGAGTCGGGACCCGCTGCCGGTCACCTTTCACCGCCGGGAACTCGACGCGATCCTCTGGATCTACGGCCGCATGGTCGGCGAAGGCGAATGGCGCGATTACGCGATCGACCACCTGAAGGAAAAGGCCGTCTTTTCCGTCTTCAAGCGATCCGGCGAATATCCCCTCTACAGGATCGAGAAGAACCCCAAGCTCGCAGCAAAGCAGGGCGCGTTTTCCGTGGTCGGCACCGATGGCCGCATCCTGAAGCGCGGCCATGACCTGAAACAGGTGCTGAAGGTGTTCGACAAGGCTCTCAAGCTCGTCGAGTGAAGTCATGCCAGCCGGAGAGCTGAATGCTTTTGCGGTAAGAGCAGGCGACACGTCCGCGAAATAGGTCCAACCGGTGATCGCGATGCGCTTCCATGGCTTCCGGATCGCCCACCGGAACCTCAGCCGGCAAACAACGTTCCCGGATAACTCCGCGGGTCCGGATCGCTCGTATCCCCGTCACCGAGCGCGATCTGCATGAAGATGGTATCCAGCCATTGTTCATGCTTGAAGCCGGTACCGTTCAGCGTGCCGACCATACGGAAGCCGCAGGACCGGTGAACCGCGACCGAGGCCGGGCTGGCGCCGCCGATGACCGCCACCATCTGACGAAAACCGAGCGCGGTACAGCGCAAGACCAGTTCCTGCAGCAACAGGCGGCCGATCCCCTTGCCGCGACCTTTCCGGGCAATGTAGATCGAATCCTCCACCAGCCAGCGATAGGCAGGTCTCGTGCGGAATGCCGAGGCATAGGCATAGCCCGCCACCTCTCCGTCTTCATCGACAGCCACGATGTAGGGATAGCCCTGACCCGTGATCGCCTGAAAACGCCGCTGCATCTCCGCCAGATCCGGCGGGGTAATCTCGTAGCTCGCCGTGCCGTTGAGCACGGCTTCCTCATAGATGGAGGCAATGGCGGGAAGGTCGTTCGACGTCGCGTCGCGAAGGGCAGGGATCATGGAAAAGCAGCCGATATGGAAAAGGTATGTTTTCTGTTTCACACTCATCCCGCCCATGCAAGGTGGATGACGGCGGCACCCTTGAGCACATGCTTCTGGCCTGGATTCTGGCGGGATCTGACGTCAGAAAAGAGAAAACCCGGCGCTTTGCACCGGGTTTTCGAGTAGTCGGCCTGATGTGCGTTATCAGGCGTTGATGTCGTTGTCCTTGGTCTCGCGAAGGAAGATCATGCCGACCACGAAGGAGAAGGCAGCGATCACGATCGGGTACCAGAGACCGTAGTAGATGTCGCCCTTGGCGGCACTCATTGCGAACGCCGTCGCCGGAAGCAGACCACCGAACCAGCCGTTGCCGATGTGGTAGGGCAGGGACATGCCGGTGTAGCGGATGCGCGTCGGGAACATCTCGACGAGCATGGCGGCGATCGGGCCGTAAACCATGGTGACATAGATCATCAGCACGGTCAGGACAGCGATGACGCCGACCCAGTTCACGCTGGCCGGATCGGCCACCATCTTGAACGCACCGCCGTTGGCGATGGTGTAGACAGGCATTTCGGTGGCGCCGGCGGCTTCTTCGGCAGTCAGCAGCTTTTCGGTGACGAGCTGGCTGGTGGCGACCGTTTCCTTTTCACCGGCGCGGACGGCCGCAGCGTCGAGCGCGAGTTCGGGGTTGGCGGCGACGAAGGCGTCGAGCTTGGAGTCCGGAACCTTCACGGAACCGCGAACCAGCGGGTAACCGTTGGCCTGCAGGGCAACGTTGATGCTCTTCTGCATCGCCGCATCGTGCGCCTTGGCCTGATCTGCCGACTTGATCGCGTCATAGCTTTCAACGGTCGCATCGCCGATCTTGATCGTTGCCGCGGAACCGGCGGGACCTGCGACGACGTCATACGGAACCGAGTTCTTGGTAAGCGTCGAGGTTGCGATATCGCAGGAGGTGGTGAACTTCGCCGTGCCGGTCGGGTTGAACTGGAAGTTGCAATCCTTCGGATCGGCGGTGACGGTTGCGCGGATATTGGCCTGGGCAGCGGCAAGCGCCGGATTACCGAACTCGGTCATGGCCTTGAACAGCGGGAAGTAGGTCAGCACGGCGAGCAGCAGGCCTGCCATGATGATCGGCTTGCGGCCGATCTTGTCCGACAGCCAGCCGAACACGACGAAGAACATGGTGCCGATGGCAAGCGCGATGGCGACCATGATGTTGGCGTTCTGGGCATCGACCTTCAGGACGTTCTGCAGGAAGAACAGCGCGTAGAACTGGCCGGAATACCAGACCACGGCCTGACCGGCGACAGCGCCGAGCAGGGCGAGAATGGCAACCTTGGCGTTCTTCCACTGGCCGAAGGCCTCGGAGATCGGCGCCTTCGAATGGGTGCCCTCTTCCTTCATCTTCTTGAAGGCCGGGGACTCGTTCATCTTCATGCGGATCCAGACCGAGACGCCCAGAAGAAGCGCCGAGAGCAGGAACGGAATGCGCCAGCCCCATTCGGCGAAAGCCTCGCGGCCCATGAGCGTCTGGATGCCGAGAATGATCAGCAGCGAGAGGAAGAGACCGAGCGTTGCGGTTGTCTGGATCCACGAGGTGTAGAAGCCGCGACGGCCATGCGGGGCATGTTCGGCGACGTAGGTCGCGGCACCGCCGTATTCACCGCCGAGCGCCAGGCCCTGCAGCATGCGCAGCACGATCAGGATGATCGGAGCGGCAATGCCGATGGTGGCGGAACCGGGCAGAAGACCGACCAGGAAGGTCGATGCGCCCATGATCAGGATGGTGACGAGGAAGGTATACTTGCGACCAACCATATCGCCGAGCCGGCCGAACACCAGCGCGCCGAAGGGACGGACAAGGAAGCCCGCCGCAAAGGCGAGAAGGGTGAAGATGTTACGGGTCGCTTCCGGATACTGCGAGAAGAAGGTCGCGCCGATATAAAGCGCCAGTGAACCGTAAAGATAGAAATCATACCACTCGAAGACCGTGCCGAGCGACGACGCAAAGATAACCTTGCGTTCCTCGGCGGTCATGCCACGCGGCGAGCCGCTAACGGCTGCGACATTTGCCATTGTAATTCCTCCACTAAGATAAGGTCCCCCTTCACAACGACCGACCCAATGCTCCTCCGGGTCGTTTTGTCGCGGTACAGGTTGTTAACAGACTGGCAGAAATCCGGAAAAAGCGGAGAGATGCTTTGGACGTATGACTTAAGTCTAATTTCCCCGCCCTGATATGTCGTAACTGAAACAAGTCACGCAATTAATATCTTTTTAACGACAAAATCGGAGGTTGCCCGGAGGAGTGACCGCTCCGACATTGCGAGCGGCAGGGGTGGCTCGGGCCGGAAATCACGACAATGAGCCCGAATGCGTGCTTTTGCTTGACTCCGGGCAAAAACGCCTTATTAGCTCGGCGCGACAAGGGACCAAACCATGCAATTCTTCGGCTCATCCGTTATTGGGGTGTCCGACCTGGCGCTCGCCGCCGGGGCGATTTTGCATGTCGCCCTTTCATCCACGACCAAGGCCAAAACGACGACGAAAACCGTCTGACGTCTCTGGCCACCGCTCTCTCCCCGGCACGGCCGGGGACATGGAAGGTCCGTGCTCGGCTTCCTTCCTCCCTCACCACCCGCGGAGAGACAGAAAGAGAGCTTTTAAATGGGTTTCAAGATTGCAGTCGCGGGCGCTACCGGCAATGTCGGGCGCGAAATGCTGGGCATCCTCTCCGAACGGGGCTTCCCTGCCGATGAAGTGGTAGCGCTGGCCTCCGCCCGCTCGCAGGGCACCGAGGTCTCCTTCGGCGACAAAACGCTGAAGGTCCAGAACCTCGAAAACTACGATTTCTCCGATACCGACATTTGCCTGATGTCTGCCGGCGGCACCGTTTCCCAGAAGTGGTCGCCGAAGATCGGCCAGCAGGGTTGCGTCGTCATCGACAACTCGTCTGCCTGGCGCTACGACGCCGACGTTCCGCTGATCGTTCCGGAAGTCAACCCGGACGCAATCGCGGACTTCAAGAAGCGCAACATCATCGCCAACCCGAATTGCTCCACGGCCCAGCTCGTCGTCGCGCTGAAGCCGCTTCATGACGCCGCCAAGATCAAGCGCGTCGTTGTCTCGACCTACCAGTCGGTTTCCGGTGCCGGCAAGGAAGGCATGGACGAGCTGTTCACCCAGACCCGCGCCGTCTTCGTCGCCGACCCGATCGAAGCGAAGAAGTTCACCAAGCGCATCGCCTTCAACGTCATTCCGCACATCGACGTCTTCATGGAAGACGGCTACACCAAGGAAGAGTGGAAGGTTCTCGCCGAGACCAAGAAGATGCTCGACCCGAAGATCAAGGTTACCTGCACGGCAGTGCGCGTGCCGGTTTTCATCGGCCATTCGGAAGCGGTCAACATCGAGTTCGAAAACGAAATCACCGCCGATCAGGCCCGTGACATCCTGCGCGAAGCCCCGGGTTGCCTCGTCGTCGACAAGCGCGAGAACGGCGGCTACGTAACTCCGCTCGAATGCGCCGGCGAAGACGCGACCTACATCTCGCGTATCCGCGAAGACGCAACCGTCGAGAACGGCCTCAACATCTGGGTCGTCTCCGACAACCTGCGCAAGGGTGCCGCACTCAACGCCGTCCAGATTGCCGAGCTTCTCGTCAATCGCGGCCTGATCAAGCCGAAGAAGGCTGCTGCCTGAAAAATGATAGTCTGGCCCGCCGATCACGACAGAGGCGGGCCGCTTCATCTTTTTGTGAGTGGTAACCAGTCGGAAATACTTCCGGAATAGTTGAATGAGACGTGACAGAATCAGCGCCCGCTGGCATGTTGCGACAAAGACTAAATAAGCGAACAACGAGGCATCGATGCGTCTGTCCAGAATCTCGGCAGCAGCTCTTTTGACAGCGGCAGTATTTTCCATGACGGCCGGCAGCGCCGCTGCCGCAAAATGCAGCAGCACGTCGGCCGGTTTCGACCAGTGGATCGATGAATTCAAGCAGGAAGCCAGCAGCCAGGGCGTCAGCCCGTCCGTGCTGAACAAGGTGTTTTCGAACGTATCCTACAACACCGCCACCATTCGCGCCGATCGCGGCATGAAGAGCTTCAAGCTGTCCTTCGACCAGTTCATGCAGAAGCGTGGCGGAGCCGCGATCATCTCGCGCGGCAAGGGCATGAAGAAGAACAATGCCGCTCTTTTCGCCAGGATCGAGCAGCGCTATGGCGTTCCGGCTGGTCCGCTGATCGCGATCTGGGGCATGGAAACGGGCTTCGGTTCGTTCCTTGGCAAGGAGCACACCCTTTCCGCCGTCGCCACGCTCGCCTTCGATTGCCGCCGCACGGAATATTTCACCGACCAGCTCTATGCAGCGCTTGAACTGGTCGCCAGCAACGAGCTTTCCCTGACCGCCGTCGGCGCCGCCCATGGCGAAATCGGCCAGACACAGTTCCTGCCGCGCAATGTCGTGCGCTACGGCGTGGACGGCGATGGCGACGGCCGCATCGATCTCGTTCGCTCCAAGGCCGATGCGCTGGCATCCACCGCAAACTTCCTGAAGGGCCATGGCTGGCGGGCAGGCGCCGGCTACCAGCAGGGCCAGCCGAACTTCGCTGCCATTCAGGGCTGGAATGCCGCCACCGTCTACCAGCAGGCAATTGCCTATATCGGCGCACAGATCGACGGCCAGTAAGCCACCGGGCCCAGTAAAACGTCCCGGGAAAGACGGAAGGCATCAGGCCTTCTGTGAATTGCGGCGTTCGACGGCAGGCATATCGGCTGCGCCGTCGACCACGACCCGGTTGCGGCCGGAAAACTTCGCCGCATAGAGCGCCAGATCCGCCTTCTTGATCAGTACGTTGATTGCACCACGAACGTTTTCGTCCTCGGTTCCCGAACAGCCGAAGCTAGCCGTCACCGCCAGCGCGGTTCCGTCGGCGAGATGGATTTCCGTTGCCTCGATGGCCTCCCGCACCCGCTCGGCAATGGCGGCCGCCTCGTCGAGAGACGTGTCGGGCAGCAGGGCCACGAATTCCTCTCCGCCATGGCGTGACAGGAGATCCTGCGCGCGGAAACTGCTCTGGGCAACCTGTGCCACGCGCTGCAGCACCATGTCTCCGACATCATGACCATGCGCGTCATTGATCTGCTTGAAGCGATCGAGGTCGAAAATCACCATGGAAAGGGCACGCGCACTGCTTTCCCCGTGCAGCAGGGAAGTCGTGGCAGCATCGAAGCCGCGTCGATTGTAGAGACCGGTCAGAAGATCCGTCTGGGCCGCATTGCGAAGCTCGCTGACAAGCAGTTCCCTGTCCCGTATCAACCGGTCTGCCAACGCCACGCCCTTGACCGCCAGCAGAATGACAACGCCGACCAGAAGGGAAAAGACTGCCGTCGCGCCAACCAGCAGCTCAAGAAAGAAGCGCGAACGCAGGGCAAGCTCGTCGCCGCTCGCACGGGTCTCTTCGACAATAGAACGGATACTGTTCTGCCACAGCAGGACGCGCGCGTCCTGCAGGCGCGACCAGCGACGCAGCATCAGGCGCGAAGGTGTTGCATCCCCGGTGGAGATCTCCCCTGCGGTGCGTGCCAGCCATCGGCCATCCAGCGAACGGTCGAAATCATCGATGGGCTTGAGTGCGGCTGTTTCAGGAAAAGCGGAAAGCCTGCCGATCCTGACATTCAGAAGAGCCAGCGCCTGGCTGAAAGTCGCACGATCCTGCTCCGATAGCCGAAGTCCCCGGAAGTGTTCCGACCCATAGAAGGCAACGACCAGTCCCGCCTCGTTGGCATCGAGAAGCTCGATCAGCGCACTGAGTTGCCGCGAAAGCGCCGGATCGTCAATCTCGTAGCGGAGCGAGGCAACCAGCTCCAGAAATGCCATGGATGCCGGCTTGTATTGGCCGATCACCTGTTCAAGCGTGGCCATCCCCTGATCGACCGAGGCACGGAAGGCTTTGATATGCTCGATAGCCTGCCAGAGTTCCCGGATCCGCGCATCGAGCGCAGGCTCTGTCTTCGCTGTTGCCGCAAGAAGCGTCAGAAAGTGGTCGAAGCGGGTATCGAGATCAAACCTTCGCGCCGCCAGCACGCTGCGGTTTTCGTCGCTGCGGTCCGCGAGGAAAAGGGTCGTCGCATGGGCTTCGTCGGGGATGATGGATGAACCGATATTGCCGGCATCGGAAGCGATATAGGCGTAATGCTTGCCGGCGGCGAAATCCCGATAGCTCTGATAGTAATTTCTGAGAAGAAGAATGGCTTCGGCCGCCATGATCAGGCTGGGCAGCAGGAGTGCCGCGATGACGATCTTCTTCGTGCCTTCGAGATTCATCCACTCACCGCGAGCGTCGGGATAAGCGCCGCTCTCACGCCGGCATCTCCCCGCACGGAGCCGCCCCTCCAAAACTCGGGGCAGTCTAAGGTGAAGTTGATAACAACCTCTAAATCAGGCTTGTTCCAACCTTGGGCCGGCCTCAGATGTCGAGACGGACGAAATCCCGGGAATCGGGATCCATGATCCAGAGCTCACCATTGGCGATATCGAACCATGCGCCATGAAGCTGCAGCTTGCCGCGTTCCTCGAGAATGCGAACGCAGGGGAAGGTCCTGAGATTGGCGATCGAATTGCGGATCGAGATGCGTTCGAGAGCCGTCTGGCGCTCGCTATCCGTCATGACGGAATTGCCCTGGATCTGCTCGGCGGCAGAGCTGACGAGACCCATCCACTTGCCGATGAAATCGCCGGGGGAAAGCGGCTCGGCATTGGGATCGAGCGCCGCGCGGATACCGCCGCACCGGCCATGGCCCATGACGATGATGTCCTTCACCCGCAGCGCCTGCACGGCGAATTCGAGTGCTGCCGATGTCGCATGGTAGTTGCCGTCAGGTTCATAAGGCGGAACCATGTTGGCGACGTTGCGCATCACGAACAGTTCGCCCGGACCGGCGTCGAAGATCGTCTCGGGCGCCGCCCGGGAATCGCAACAGGCGATCATCAGGGTCTGCGGCTTCTGTCCCTGGTCGGCGAGATGTCGATATCGCTCGCTTTCGGCGGTGTAACGGCCGCTCATGAAGTTGCGATAACCGGCGATGAGGGAGGAGGGAAAACGCTTCATGTCTCTTCGATTAGCGTGTGCTGACGCTCAAGGCAACAGTTTCGCGCAAGCTTCGGCGTCTTGGCAGCCTTGCATTTTCAACTTTGCTTCGGACGCTGCGCCGGATGGACCAGCCGACGCATCTGCACCAGCGCCATCGGCGACGACAGGCTGGAAGCATCGCTTTCGAGCGTCAGTTCGTCTCCGCCCTTCTTTGCCGTGCGCGCCAGTATTTCATAGACTCCTGCCGTGGCGAGCTGCAGCGCCCGTTCTTCGGGCAGCCCCTCGAGCCGCCGCGCAAGGAACAGCGCCGCGAGCAGGTCGCCGAGACCGTTCGGCGGGTTGTCGATCAGCCTGTGCTCGGCAAGAAGCGCATTGCGGCCGCTGAGATAGAGATTGCCCGTGCCGCCCGCCATCATCGGCACGGCGGACGTCACAAGCATCTGCGGCGGCCCGAGCGAAAGCGCTGCATCCATGATGTCCTTGTTGGTCTCAAGCGGGCTGCCGACCAGCCAGGCGAGTTCGTAGCGGTTCGGCGTGGCGATGGTCGCAAGCGGGATGAGATGATCGCGAATACCGATGGCAGTGGCTTCCGGAACATAGAGCCCGCCGAGATCGCCCATCACGGGATCGCAGACATAGATGAGATCGGGATTACGCTCTTTCAGTGCTGTAATGAGGCGCGCAACGGATCGCGGCTGCGCGCCGTTGCCGAAATAACCGGTCAGCACCGCGGACACCTCGGAAAGCCAGGGCGCGCGGATGAGATCGTCGATCACCTTGTCGAAATCTGCCTCCGGAAAGGTCAGCCGCGTCGATGGACCATGGCCCGGATGCCACGGCAGCACCACGGTCGGCAATGCCCATACAGGAAAACCGAGGCTTTCAAGCGCGAAGACGGCGGCCCGGTTGCCGACCGACCCCCGCACGACATGGCTCGAAATGACGATGACCGCGCCCTGCGACTTCTCTGTCATGACCGGATACTCACCTTTGTTCGCGTCGTTGATCTTTCCTTTATGTCGGATCTGTCAACGCTTCGCATTCTTTGCTTCATATTTATCGCATATTCAAACAGCGGAAATTTCCGTATCGCGGTCAAATGCGGATACATCATCCTGCAAACTGCTTTATGAATCAGTCGCACGACATAAAAGTGACATTGAAAGGGAGAGAGCAATGGTCGCGAACAGGAAGCTCAAGCGGGAACCGCAACTGGAGGCCGCTTCGAAGATCGCGGAGGCGATCCAGGAGCCGTTCATCGATCCGGCAATCCTTTTCGGCCGCGCAAGCGGTGACGATCTCGACAATTATACTCCCGAAATGCTGGCATTTTCCTCTCTTCGCGCAGCAAGCGACATTGCCGCCTGGGATGGCAAGGCGCCGCGCATCGTCATCGCGCCGATTGCCGACGTCACCCCTGCCGGCACGCCGGTCAGCGTGCTCTCGATCATCGAGCGCAACAAACCCTTCCTCTATGATTCGGTGATGGGCGAGGTCACCAGCGTCTACCGTGACATCTTCATGGCCGTTCACCCGATCCTGTCGATCGTACCCGGTGGCCCGGTCTCACTCGCCGGCGCCGACGAGGAACCGGAGGGTGCGATCCGCACGAGCTATATCCAGCTTCACCTCGCACCGCTGACCGATACGCAATCTGCCGCCCTCAAGGCGCGTCTGGAAATCGTTCTCGCCCAGGTCCACATGGCCTCGGCCGACTGGAAGCAGATGCTCTCGCTTCTCGACACGACCATGCGGGAACTCGGCGAACTCTCCCTCGGCCGCCGGAAGGGTGATCGCGACGAGGCGCTCGCCTTCCTCGACTGGCTGCGCGACGACAATTTCACCTTCCTCGGCATGCGGGAATACGTCTATTCCGGTGAGGGCGAGGCCGCGACCCTGGAGCGCGACAAGGGCACCGGTCTCGGTATTCTCTCCGATCCCGACGTTCTGGTCCTTCGCCAGGGCCGGAATGCCGTCACCACCACGCCGGAGATCCTCGAATTCCTGCAGGGACCGGATTTCCTCATCGTCACCAAGGCGAATGTGAAATCCATCGTGCATCGCCGCGCCTATATGGATTATGTCGGCGTCAAGCGCTTCGACCGGGACGGCAAGGTGGTGGGCGAACTGCGCATCGTCGGTCTCTTCACCTCGACCGCCTATACCGGCTCGGTCAGCCAGATCCCGCTGCTCAGGGCCAAGGCCCGCAAGGTGACCGATCATTTCGGCTTCGACCCGCAGAGCCATTCGGGGCGCATTCTGCAGAACACGCTGGAAGCCTATCCGCGCGATGATCTCTTCCAGATCGAGCCGGATCAACTGGCGAAATTCTGCGAGCAGATCAACGACCTCTCGGAACGGCCGCGCGTGCGCGTTCTGCCGCGCATCGACCAGTTCGACCGCTTCGTCTCGCTGATCGTCTACGTTCCGCGCGAAGACTATAATTCCGTCGTGCGCGAGAAGATCGGCGCCTATCTGACCCAGGTCTATCAGGGCCGCGTCTCCGCCTATTACCCGGCTTTCCCGGAAGGCGGCGTGGCGCGCGTGCACATCATCATCGGCCGCTCCGAAGGCAAGACACCGCGCATTGCACAGACGACGCTCGAGGAAGCCGTCCGCGAAATCACCGCCCGCTGGAGCGACCGCTTCGAAGCGCTGGCCGGACCGAAGGCGCCCGCGCTTGAGGTCAGCCAGGCCTATCAGGAGGCCTTCTCGCCGGAAGAGGCGGTCCATGACCTCGCCCATATCCAGGCATGCCTTGCCGGCGAACCCGTCTCGATCGCCTTCCATGAAACCACGACGGAAGCCGGCAGGCAGCTTTACCTGAAGATCTTCCATGCGGGTGTCCACCTGCCGCTGTCGCGGCGCGTCCCGCTCCTTGAAAATCTCGGTTTCCGCGTCATCAGCGAGCGCACCTTCGACATCCATGTGTCGCCGGAGGGCGGGGACGAGACCCTCGTCGTGCTGCACGACATGGAACTGACGGTCCCTGAAGGCGAAAGCTTCGGCATCGCCGAAAAGGGACCGATCACCGAGGAGGCCTTCCTCGCCGCCTTCTCCGGCAAGGTCGACAACGACACCTTCAACCGGCTGGTTCTGGCCGCCGGCCTCACCGCGCGGGAAGTCACGGTGCTGCGCGCCTATGCCGCCTATCTGCGGCAGGCCGGTTTCGTCTACTCGCAGGGCCATATCGCCGAAACGCTGAACCGGCACCCCGCGATCGCAAAGCTGATCTTCGATCTCTTCCATGCAAGCTTCGACCCGAAGCTCGCCGAGAAGCCGCGTATCCGCAAGCTCTCCGACGTCCACGGAGAAATCGAGACGGCGCTTCTCGCCGTGCCGAGCCTCGATGAAGACCGCATCCTGCGACGCTACATCAACGCCGTCGATTCGACGCTACGCACCAACTATTTCCAGAAGAACGACACGGCAGCCGCGATGCTGGCCTTCAAGTTCGACCCGCAGCTTCTCGACGGCCTGCCGGACCCGAGACCCTTCCGCGAAATCTTCGTCTTCGGCGTGGAAGTCGAGGGTGTGCACCTTCGGTTCGGCAAGGTCGCCCGCGGCGGCCTGCGCTGGTCGGACCGCGCGCAGGACTACCGCACGGAAGTGCTCGGCCTCGTCAAGGCGCAGCAGGTCAAGAACGCGGTTATCGTGCCGGTCGGCGCCAAGGGCGGCTTTTATCCCAAGCAGCTGCCGGTGGGCGGCAGCCGCAATGCCTGGCTTGCCGCCGGCACCGCGGCATACAAGACCTATATCCGCACGCTGCTGTCGATCACCGACAACATCGTCGACGGCAAGGTGGTGGCTCCGGCCGACACCGTTCGGCTCGATGAAGACGATCCCTATTTCGTCGTCGCGGCCGACAAGGGCACCGCGACCTTCTCCGACACCGCCAACGGCCTTGCCCAGGCGGCGGGCTTCTGGCTGGACGACGCCTTCGCCTCCGGCGGTTCCGCCGGCTACGACCACAAGAAGATGGGGATTACCGCGCGCGGCGCCTGGGAAGCGGTCAAGCGCCACTTCCGGGAGATGAACACCGACATCCAGACGACGCCGTTCAGCGTGGTCGGTGTCGGCGACATGTCCGGCGACGTCTTCGGCAACGGCATGCTGCTCTCGGAAAAGATCCGCCTGATTGCCGCCTTCGACCATCGCGACATCTTCATCGATCCCGACCCGGATACCGCGATCTCCTTTGCCGAGCGCAAACGCATGTTCGAACTGCCGCGTTCGAGCTGGCAGGATTATGATCGCAAGACCTTGTCCAAGGGTGCGATGATCATTTCGCGTGCGGAAAAATCCGTGACGCTCACGCCGGAAGCGGCCGCCGCCATCGGCCTCGACAAGACGGTCGCGACACCCTTGGACATCATGAGCGCCATCCTCAAGGCTCCGGTCGACCTCCTCTGGTTCGGCGGCATCGGCACCTATGTGAAGGCTGCGAGCGAAACGGACACGGAAGTCGGTGACCGCGCCAACGACGCGATCCGCGTGACCGGCACCGAGGTTCGGGCCAAGGTGATCGGCGAGGGCGCCAATCTCGGCGTCACCCAGCGCGGCCGTATCGCCTATGCGCTGAACGGCGGGCGCATTAATTCCGACGCGATCGACAATTCCGCCGGCGTGAATTCCTCCGACGTCGAGGTCAACATCAAGATCGCGCTCGCGCCGCCGATGGCCGACGGCCGTCTGACCCGCGACAAGCGCAATCGCCTTCTCTCGGAGATGACCGAGGAAGTCGGCGAACTCGTGCTGCGCAACAACTACTTGCAGAGCCTTGCGATCTCGCTCAGCGAACGCAAGGGGTCTGGCAACAGGGAAGAACTGAGCCGGCTGATGAACTATCTCGAGGCGGCCGGAAGGTTGAACCGCAAGGTCGAGACGCTGCCGGATAACGTCGCGCTTACGGAGCGTTACGCCAGCGGCAAGAGCCTCACCAGGCCGGAAATCGGCGTGCTGCTCTCCTATGCCAAGATCGTTCTGTTCGACCAGATCGTCGAATCCGGCCTGCCGGACGATCCCTATTGCGCAGCCGCTTTGACGAACTACTTCCCCGCCCGCATGCGCAAGACCTATGCGAAGGATATCGCCGGCCACCGCCTGCACCGCGAGATCATCGCGACCGTACTTGCCAACCATGTCATCAACCGCGGCGGACCCGGCTTCGTGGTTGCCGTCGGCGACGCCACCGGCACCCTGCCGGCGGAAGTGGTGAAGGCGGCATTGCTGACCCGCGACGGCCTCGACCTGCCGGCACTGTGGGACCGCATCGACGCACTCGACGCTACCATTCCCGGTGAAATCCAGAACCGTCTCTATGCGGCTGTAGGACGTGTCTACGAAGGAATGACCCGTCTGATCGTCGAGACGGGCCTTTCGACGATCGCACTCGGCGAAGCCCTGCCGCGCCTCAAGACTGCTGTGAAGGCCTGCGAGAAGGCGCTCTCCTCGACCCTTCCGGCCCAGCTCAAGCAGCAGTTCGAGGCCGAAACGGCGGAGCTGACGGATGCGGGCGTGCCGGCAGACGTGGCGGCCGATGTCGTGAAACTGCAGGCGCTGCTGCTGGTACCGGAAGTCATGCAGATCGTGGAACGCACGGGAGCCCCGCTTGCCCGCGCCATCGAGGGCTATTTCGCGGTATCGGAAATCTTCCGCATCGACCGCATCCTTGCGCTCGGCGCCCGCGTCGCCACCAACGACCACTATGATAGTCTCGCGCTGTTCCGTAGCCTCGACCAGATCGGTGCGGCGCGCCGCGAGATCGTGATCTCGGCGCTGACAAGCCATGCGGGCGAGAAACAGCCGGTGCAGGCCTGGCATGCCGCCGACCTCCAGCGCATCAACCGTCTCGGCGCCGAACTGCTGGCGCTGAGCGAGGGCGCGGAGGCAAGCCTGTCGAAGATCGCGGTTGCGGCAGGTCTCGTAAGCGACCTTGCCCATGGCCGGTCGCGATAGGCATGATCCGACCGGAGTGAAGCGAGGATCGTCAAGATCATGCTTGAAGAAGATCTTCGCGCTGGCTGAGGGGGACGGAAATTGACGGCGACAGTGGAAACCGCAAGGCAGCCCGTCTTCAGCCGCGGGGTCGTGAGCTGGATGTTCTTCGACTGGGCCGCCCAGCCGTTCTTCACCGTCATCACGACCTTCATCTTCGGTCCCTACTTCGTCTCGCGGCTGACCAATGACCCGGTCAGCGCGCAGGCGATGTGGAGCAACATGGCGACGATCTCCTCGGTGATCATCGCCGTTCTCTCCCCGGTTCTCGGCGCGATCGCCGATGAATCCGGCTCACGAAAGCCGTGGATCGCCTTCTTTGCCGTCATCAAGATCGTCAGCCTCTGCCTGCTGTGGACAGCGGCACCGGGTTCACCGGTCGTCTATCCGGTGCTGTTGATGATCCTCGCAACGATTTCGGCGGAGTTTTCCATCGTCTTCAACGATTCCATGATGCCGCGGCTGGTCAACACGCGCGACGTCGGACGCGTCTCCAATATCGCCTGGGGCCTCGGCTATCTCGGCGGCATGATCGTGCTGATCGGCGTCGTGCTGTTCATCGCCGCAAGCCCGGAGAAGGGCACAACGCTGCTCGGCGGCACGCCGCTCTTCGGTCTGGATCCCGTAACCGGCGAGGATGCCCGCGTCACCGGCCCGATCTCGGCGCTCTGGTATCTGGTCTTCATCCTGCCGATGTTCCTCTTCACCCCCGATGCCGGTCGCGGCAAGCCGCTTCCGACAGCCATACGTTCAGGCTTCAACGAACTGGGCAGAACGCTTCTGGAACTGCGCGGGAGGCCCGGCATCTTCCGTTTCCTGATCGGCCGCATGATCTATCAGGACGGCGTCAACGGGCTTCTGACCCTTGGCGGCATCTTCGCCGCTGCCATGTTCGGCTGGTCGACCATGGAAATCGGCATCTACGGCATCATCCTGAATGTCGTGGCAATCTTCGGCTGCATGGCGGCAAGTTCCATCGACCGCCTGCTCGGCTCGAAATTCGTCGTGGTGCTGAGCCTTCTCTTTCTTTTGGCCGCAACCGTCGGGATCATTTCCACCGGCAAGGACTTCACACTGTTCGGCCTCATTCAATGGCCCGCCAGCGCCGGCGAAGGCCTGTTTTCGTCTCCGGCGGAGAAGGCCTATATCCTCTACGGCACCCTGATCGGCATCGCCTTCGGTCCGGTGCAGGCTTCCTCGCGCTCATACCTTGCGCGGAGCGTCAGCACTTCCGAGGCCGGACGCTATTTCGGCATCTACGCCCTGTCGGGCCGCGCCACGAGCTTCATGGCGACGCTCAGCTTTTCGCTCCTGACCTACTGGACCGGATCGGCGCGCGTCGGCATGGCGAGCCTGATCGTCTTTCTTCTCGTCGGCCTCATCCTCCTCCTGCGCACGCCTTACCCGGCTGCCCGTCCGGCTGTTTCGGCGGAAGCATGAAAAAGGCCCGGTCTCGCGACCGGGCCTTTGAAGCATTCTGACATCAGAAGAAATCAGTGCCGGAAATGACGGATGCCGGTGAAGACCATGGCAACGTTGTGCTCGTCCGCTGCGGCGATCACTTCCGCATCGCGCATCGAACCGCCCGGCTGGATGACCGCGGTAGCACCCGCGGCGATTGCCGCCAGGAGACCGTCGGCGAAGGGATAGAAGGCTTCCGAAGCGACGGCGGAACCCTTGGTCAGCGGCTCGGCGAGACCGAGCGCCTTGGCGGCATCCTCGGCCTTCAGCGCGGCGATGCGGGCCGAATCCACACGGCTCATCTGGCCGGCGCCGATGCCGGCCGTCTGGCCGTTCTTGGCATAGATCACCGCGTTCGACTTCACATGCTTGGCGATCTTGAAGGCAAAGCGCATGTCTTCGAGTTCGGTCGCCGTCGGCGCACGCTTCGTCACGACCTTGAGATCCAGATCCTCGACAAGCACGTTGTCGCGCGACTGGACGAGCAGGCCGCCCGAAACGGTCTTGGCAACGATGCCGGCTGCGCGCGGATCGGGCAGGGCGCCGGTGGTCAGAAGGCGCAGATTGGGCTTGGCCGCAATGATCGCCCTGGCTTCATCGGTCACCTCTGGAGCAATGATGACCTCGGTGAAGAGCTTGACGATCTCGGTTGCCGTTTCCGCATCGAGCAACTGGTTGAGTGCGATGATGCCGCCGAAGGCCGAGACGGAATCGCAGGCAAGCGCACGCTTGTAGGCCTCGACGAGGCTCGGGCCGGTCGCAACGCCACAGGGATTGGCATGCTTGATGATCGCACAGGCCGGACCGTTTTCCGGGCGGAATTCGGCAACCAGCTCGAAGGCGGCGTCGGTATCGTTGATGTTGTTGTAGGAAAGCTGCTTTCCCTGCAGCAGTGTTGCCGTAGCGACACCCGGCCGCTGGTCGCCGGTGACGTAGAAACCGGCGCTCTGATGCGGGTTTTCGCCGTAACGCATCTTTTCCTTCAGCGCGCCGCCGATGGCGCGGTAATCCGGCATGTCGATGCCGAGCGCTTCCGCCATCCAGTTGGAGATGATCGCATCATAGGCAGCGGTGCGGGCGAATGCCTTGGCGGCAAACTTCTGGCGGATCGAATAGGAGATGTGGCCGTCATCGGCCTGAAGCGCATCGAGCAGCGCCGTGTAGTCGGACGGGTCCGTCAGGACCGTGACATAGGCGTGGTTCTTGGCCGAAGCGCGGATCATCGCGGGACCGCCGATGTCGATATTCTCGACCGTGGTCGGATAATCGCCGCCGGCCGCGCGAACGGCTTCGAACGGGTAAAGGTTGATGACCGAGAGGTCGATGCCCTCGATGCCGTGCTCGCGCATCGCGGCCTGATGTTCCTCGTCGTCACGGATCGAAAGAAGACCGCCATGCACGCGTGGATGCAGGGTCTTTACCCGGCCGTCCATGATTTCGGGAAAGCCCGTGACCTCGGATACGTCGATGACCGGCAGGCCCGCCGCCGCAATCGCCTTGTGGGTGCCGCCGGTCGACAGAAGCTTGACGCCGAGCGCGTTCAGCGCCTGCGCAAGCTCGACGATGCCGGTCTTGTCGGACACCGACAGGAGTGCGGTGCGGATCCGGATGCGGTCCGGCACGGGAATTTTCTTGGAAACGACGGCCATGGTTTTCTCCGATCTGAATTGCGCCTTCGATGGAGATCGCAGACGCGATGCCGCCGCCTACCACAGCCCGTCCCAGGAGGAAACCTTTTCCCTTAGAAACTATGCATGATGCGCAAGAAACCAGCGGATTTCCGGGCCGGCAAAGGTCAGTTCGAGCTGTTGTGAGGGACGCACACCCGAGACATCGGCGAAGAACACGTCCTCTCCGATCACCAGATCGTTAGCAGGCGACGAAAACACCCAGCTTTCGCCATCCGGCGCAACGAGACGTACCTTGCGCTGGTCGATCCGTTCGATCTTGATCGCCGGGTGGATATGGAAACGCGCCACCGCGGTTTCCGGAGGTGCATTCGGAGACGGTGTTCCGTCAGGCAGCATGAAGCGGTCACGTCCGGCGATCTTGTTGCCGGCTTCGTTGAGCCGGATCTCGCGCTCGTGCAACAGGCCGAAGCGGGCGAGGTAGCCGTCATGGCTGACACAGAGCCGGTCGCTGCCATCGGGTCCCGTCTGCCGCTGCTCGGCGACGTCGGAAACGCCGCTGCTCATCAGCGGACCGAGGAAGGCGGAAGACGAGATACGCGCCGACGAGCTGGTGCCGACGGCAACGGTCGAATGGGCCGCCGTGGTGCGGGCAAGCTGCCGAAGCTTGTCATTGGCAAAGCGCGGAGAACCGCTGTTGACGATGAAACGGTTGCGGCCCGACGACAGTTCGAAGGAAAGGCAGCCGGCATGGGCCGTCTTCGAAAGCTCCGGGCAAAGCGGGTGGCCGGTATCCACGATGATCACAGCCGCGCCTGCCGCAAGCCGGTGAAAATGCGAATGGGGCAGGGCCTTGAACGGCTGTCCGGCACTTTCATCATAGCGCAGGACGCACATCAACTCGTTGGCAAGCGTCGAGCTCGCTCCGTTGAACAGCGCAAGATCGCCGCCCTGATGGCGGAAGAAGCGGATCGCCGGATACATGCGGTCAATGGCGGGGATGAGCCGCGCGGGAACCTCATGGCCGAGATTGATATAGGTCTGGCGAAGCGGCAGAAGGTCGAACAGAAGCTCGACCGCCGCCTGAGGATTGCGCGAGACATGCCCGCCATCGGGAAGGATCTGCTGGTCGATTTCGCGGTTGAGATCGCGCGCAGCGCGACGGATCGTCGAGGAACGGGACTCCATGGCGATGGAGGCCATGGCAAGCGCGATCCGGACACGCAGCCGCTTCAGGCCGATCGGCAGGAAATCCGCCTCGCGGCGCAGGAAACGCACCTGAAACACAAGGCTGGCAAGGAAACGTCGGTAAAAACCGCTATCGGTATCCTGCAGGACGATGGGCGAATGGGAAAGCCAGGCGATAATGCGCTGGGCAACCACATCGTGATCCCAGGCGGCACCGCCGGTGCGCGCGCCATACAGACCGATCCAGGAATCGACGATGGCGCGGGCATTGGCGCAGGCGTTCGCACTCTTGTCCGAGCGGATATGCCGAAGCCATGCGAAGCTGTGGAGCCGCGTGGAAAATGCCGGCGAGGGCGGTTCGAAATCGAATGGCGAACGATCCCCCGCATCGAGGACCCGGCCCGCGAGCGGGAAACGCCCCTGCAGGATTTCCTCGGCCACGAACGGATCGACCACCCGAAGATCGGTCGGCGCGGCGATCAGCCTGGCGTTATTGGCAGGTGTCCATTTGAGGCGCATCGACCGACCGATCGCCAGCCCGCGCGTCGCCCGTCGCCAGGCTTCGCCGAGATAGAGAGAGATCAGCCTCTGGCGTTCTGTAATCTGCATTGTCTTTCCATGCCGCCCCGAAGAGATCGGGCGCGCAAGATCCCGCGAACGGAACCGACCGGATAGCCGGTCTCCCGCACGCAGGCAGCCATCGTTCCGCTCCGTCCGGTGATCCGGGTTTCCGGAAACGACTCGTCCACATAACGCCATCTGCCGCCGCCAACGGGCAGGCGATGCCGAGCCTCTTCAAATTCCAACAATTTTAGTGAAGTTTCCGTTAAATTTTAGCAAGAACGCAAGCATAGAAACCATCCATGCCACCGAGTTCCGCCAGAACGGCGGGAGTGGCGCGGAAATCCCCCTTCGGGGATATCGCGGCTTGCATGCCCGGCCAGTCCGAAGGACCGATCGGGACGCGGCTGAAGGCGGGATTGTCGGCGAGAACGCGCTCGATCAGCTCTTCACCCTCAAGAGGATCGAGCGAGCAGTTGGAAAAGACCACCCGACCGCCCGACCCGACAAGGGTCAGCGCGTGCCGCAACAGTTTTTCCTGAACGCCTGCCAGCTTGACGATATCCTCCGGCCCCTTGGTCCAGAGCACATCCGGATGACGCCGTGTGGTTCCCGTCGAGGAACACGGCGCATCGAGGAGGACGGCATCGAAAGGCTGTTCGGCCGAAAAATCGAGAAGGTTGGATCGGACGCAATCCACCGAGAAGCCAAGCCGCTCGAGATTGCCCTTCAGCCGCTTCAGCCGGGATTCCGACTGTTCGACCGCTGTCACGTCCGCTCCCGCTGCGACGAGTTGCGCGGTCTTGCCGCCCGGTGCCGCGCAGAGATCGACGGCCCGCTTGCCGCGGACATCCCCCATCAGGCGGGCGGGCACGGCCGCTGCCGCATCCTGCACCCACCATGCGCCTTCCTCGAAACCCTCAAGCGTCGTGATCGCCCCGCGGAACGGATCGAGGCGGACGCTGCCGGTCGGCAGCACCTGTCCTCCAAGCTTTGCCGCCCAGCCGGCTGCATCTTCCTTCACGGTGATATCGATTGCCGCCGGCTGCAATTGCGCCTTGGCGATGGCATCCGCTGCTTCGCGCCCATAGGTCTCGACCAGCCGGTCGAAGAACCAGCCGGGCATGCAGACGACATCGGCAACGCTTTCCAGAAGTTCGGCCTTTTCCCGGCCGAGGCGGCGCAGGATGGCATTGGCGAGCTTCGCAAAGCGGCGATTGCGCGGGTCGCGATTGGCCTGTTCGACGGCGAGATCGACGGCCGAATGGTCGGGAACGTCGAGATAGAGCATCTGCACGGCACCGACCACCAGAAGATGATGCAACGAACGCGCGCCTTCCGGCAGGGGCGAATCCAGCAGCTGGCCGAGGATCGCCTCGATCCGCGGCAGATAACGCAGGGCCGTCTGCAGGATTGCACGCACGAGGCCGCGGTCGGCATCACCCAGCGCCAGAAACGCGGGATTGCCATGTTCGGCATCCAGCATGCCATCGAGCGAGGTCCTCCGGTCGACGACGGCAGAAAGGATCTTGGCCGCGGCGATGCGGGCATCGAGCCCCGCCTTGGGCGGAGCCACCGGCACCCTGTCCTTACCATTGGCTCCGTCACGCGGTTTCGCCTTGTGGAAGAATTTGCCTGATTTGCCGCGTTTCTGTTCGTTCAAGACCATGGTCCCTTAGGGCGTTCTGGGGGGCGTTCGGAGGAGCGTTCTGAGCCGCCGCGCCCCCAGCCTGTATTCGGAACGGAGCGCGATTTGCGGGTCGCATTATCAGCGGGCGCCTGCCGCGTCGACCCCCCGGAGCCGCTCTCCTCCATCTGCAGGAGCGCCGCGATCCTGTTTTCGGTGTCCGGATGGGTGGAGAACAGGTTGTCCATGCGCTGGCCGGAAAGCGGATTGATGATAAACATATGCGCCGTTGCGGGATTGCGCTCGGCATCGGCATTCTCGATGTGGGCGGCATCGCCGGCGATCTTCCGCAGGGCGGAAGCAAGCGCACGGGGGCTGCCGCAGATCTGCGCGCCACGCCGGTCCGCCGCATATTCGCGCGTACGGCTGATCGCCATCTGCACCAGCATGGCGGCAAGCGGCGCGACGATCATGGCTACGATGACACCGATGAATCCGAAGGGATTGTTGCGATCCTCACGGTTGCCGCCGAACAGGAATGCAAAGTTGGAGAGCATCGAGATCGCACCGGCAAGCGTCGCGGTGATCGTCATGGTCAACGTATCGCGGTTTTCGACATGCGCCAGTTCATGCGCCATCACGCCGGCGACTTCCTGGGGGGTAAGCCGGCGAAGAAGTCCGGTCGAGGCGGCAACGGCCGCGTTCTCGGGATTGCGCCCGGTCGCAAAGGCGTTCGGCTGCTCGCTGTCGAAGATATAGACCTTCGGCATCGGCAGATTGGCGTTGTGCGCCAGTTGCCGGATCGTCGCATAGAATTCCGGTGCGTTGCGCTCATCCACTTCCTGGGCGTGGTAGTTGGAGAGCACCATACGGTCGGAGTTCCAGTAGGAAAAGAAGTTCATGGCCGCAGCGACGACGAGCGCGATCAGCATGCCGCTCTGGCCGCCGATCAGATAGCCAACGCCCATGAACAAGGCCGTCATGAAGGCCAGGAGCATGGCGGTTCGCATGAAATTCATCGTTTCCCTCCGTCGTTGGGCGCAAATCGGGCTTCAAGCCTTGGTTGGTGCGCAAGACTGCATTAGATGTAAAGGGACTTGGTCAAGTTTCAATGATCGCTGGACGAATCGGACATGAGCAGCAACGCCGACAACGATAACAATCCCGTCAACGCCGGAAGCGAAGCACCCGTGAAGGTTCTGAGCGAAGCGGCAAAGCGCGCCCTTGCCGAAGCCGAGGAACGCCGGCGCAACGAGCAACAGGCAGCGCCGCCAACCGAAATCGGCGGCCGCGGCGGTGCAGACCCCGCCCGTTTCGGCGACTGGGAAATCAATGGCCGCGCGATAGATTTCTGATCGCATCGAGCGCAGAATAAATACCTATTGTTAGCCGCTTCGCATTGGAATATATTCCTTTCATGCGAAGCCGTCGATTCTGTGTTTCATTCCTTCTCCTTGCCAGCCTGATCGCCGCCGGTCCGGTGGAAGAGGTTGTGGCCGGCCAGCGCATCAGCGGTCCGGTCAAGGCCTCGGCAATCCGGGTAATCGACGGGGATACAGTTCTCGTAGATGCGACGCCCTGGCCGAACCAGCATGTGACGACCTATGTGCGGCTGCGCGGCATCGATGCGCCGGAACTGAAGTCTCGCTGCCCTGAGATACGCGACGCGGCGGAACGGGCGCATTCGGCTCTGGAGGAACTCGTCGCCTCCTCCGCCACGCTTTCACTCTCCAATATTTCCGGCGACAAATATTTCGGCCGGGTCGTTGCGAGCCTCGAGCTGGAGGATGGCCGCGACGCATCCTCCATCCTGCTGGACGAGGGTCTTGTGGATCCCTATCAGGGTGGGCGGAAGAAAGCCGTCTCCTGCCCTTGAGAAACATGAGCCTGCACGCCTGAGCTGTCAGCGATTGCTGGACAGGCTCCGCCCGATCCTCTTCTATCCCTCCGCAAGGGACCGAAGATGAAGATGTCGCCCAAGCACCTGTTTCCGATCGAATTACCACTGATGACTTTTTTGCTGGCAGCCCAGGCTGCCGATGCAGCTTCGGCAAGGAACTCCGAGGGCACGATCATGCTCGCGGCCGCCCAGACCTGCAAGCAGGTGGCAAGCTGTGAGGAAGCCGTGGAACTCTGGTGCAACGGATATCGCCGCGCCGATGCCGACAAGGATGGCATCCCTTGTGAAAACATCTGCCATTCGCTGGAGCAGGTCGAGAAGATCCGCAACGCCATCGGCTGTTGAGCCATATGAAAAAGGCCCCTCGAAAGGGGCCTTTGTCTTTCAAACTGCCGTGAAATCTCAGGCGCTGCGGTTCTGGCGGTTCTCGATCAGATCGTCGACCACAGCCGGATCGGCAAGCGTCGAGGTATCGCCGAGCGCGCTGAAATCGTCCTCGGCGATCTTGCGCAGGATGCGGCGCATGATCTTGCCGGAACGGGTCTTGGGCAGGCCCGGAGCGAACTGGATCTTGTCCGGCGTCGCAATCGGCCCGATTTCCGAACGGACATGCTTGATCAGCGCCTGGCGCAGCGCCTCGTCGCCGTCGTGATCGGCCATCAGGGTGACATAGCAATAGATGCCCTGTCCCTTGATCGGATGCGGATAGCCGACGACGGCGGCTTCCGACACCAGATGGTGCGAAACCAGTGCCGATTCGACTTCCGCCGTGCCCAGCCGGTGACCGGAGACATTCAGGACGTCGTCGACACGGCCGGTGATCCAGTAATAGCCGTCCTCGTCGCGCCGGCAGCCGTCACCCGTGAAATACTTGCCCTTGTAGGTGGAAAAGTATGTCTGGGCAAAACGGTTATGGTCGCCATAGATGCTGCGCGCCTGACCCGGCCAGCTGTCGGTGATGCAGAGATTGCCGTCGGTGGCGCCTTCCAGCACCTTGCCTTCATTGTCGACCAGTTCCGGCTTGACGCCGAAGAAGGGCAGGGTGGCCGAACCCGGCTTCAGATCCGTGGCGCCCGGCAGCGGCGAGATGAGGATACCGCCGGTTTCCGTCTGCCACCAGGTATCGACGATCGGTGACTTCTGGTCGCCGACGACGTTGTAATACCATTCCCATGCTTCCGGGTTGATCGGCTCGCCCACAGAGCCGAGAAGGCGGAGCGACGAGCGCGAGGAACGCTTTACGAACTCGTCGCCAGCACCCATCAGCGAGCGGATGGCGGTCGGCGCGGTGTAGAAGACATTGACCTTGTGCTTGTCGATCACTTCCCAGAAACGGCCCTGGTCGGGGAAGTTCGGCACGCCCTCGAACATCAGCGTCGTGGCGCAGTTCGCCAACGGTCCGTAGACGATATAGGAGTGACCCGTGACCCAGCCCACATCGGCCGTGCACCAGTAGATCTCGCCGTCCTTGTAGTCGAAGACATATTCATGCGTCATCGAGGCGTAGACGAGATAACCGCCCGTGGTGTGCAGCACACCCTTCGGCTTGCCGGTCGAACCCGAGGTATAGAGGATAAACAGCGGATCTTCCGCCTTCATCTTGACCGGCGGGCAGTCCGGTTTCGCCTTGGCGACTTCCTGATGATACCAGATGTCGCGGCCAGGCGCCCAGCCGATCTTGCCGCCGGTGCGGCGAACGACCATGACCTTGTTGACGATGACATACTGCTTGGCGGCGATATCGATGGCGATATCGGTGTTTTCCTTGAGCGGCACCGGCTTGCCGCCGCGCACGCCTTCGTCGCAGGTGATGACGAAGGTGGATTCGCAGTCGACGATGCGGCCGGCGAGCGCCTCGGGGCTGAAACCGCCGAAGACCACGGAATGGATCGCGCCGATGCGGGCGCAGGCCAGCATGGCATAGGCCGCCTCGGGGATCATCGGCATATAGATGGTGACGCGGTCGCCCTTCTTGACGCCTTGCTCCTTCAGCACGTTGGCGAGGCGGCAGACGGCGTCGTAAAGCTGGTTATAGGTGATCTTCTTGTCGATATACGGGTTGTCGCCTTCCCAGATGATCGCGGTGCGTTCTCCATGGGTCTTCAGGTGACGGTCGATACAGTTGTAGGAGACGTTCGTCAGGCCGTCTTCAAACCACTTGATGGAAACCTTGCCCTTGAAATTGGTGTTCTTGATCTTGGTATACGGCTTGAACCAGTCGATGCGCTTGCCGTGCTTGTCCCAGAACTTCTCGGGATTCTCGATGCTTTCCTCGTACCATTTCAGGTACTTGTCCTTGTCGATCAAGGCGCGGGTTTTCGCCGATTTGAGCACCGGATAAATCTTGGCAGACATGAATTCCTCCTCACGTTGACGCGCCAGTTTCCTGACGGCCGCGGACCACTCCTACCCGGTCCATGTGACTCATTCATAGCAGTTCGCAAGCCTCCAGCAATTAGACAAAGGTCATTCGGGCCTTCAAGAATTGCAATTACGATACAATCCGCGTATAAGACCGATGATTTCCCGGAAATTGTGGTTAAGACCCACGGCCCGCGACACCCGGCGCGGACGCGAAGAAGGATTATATCCATGGCTCAGACCTTGCTTATGCCGAAGGCCACTGCCGTATGGCTGGTCGACAACACCGCGCTGTCATTCGATCAGATCGCGCAGTTCTGCAAACTTCACCCGCTTGAGGTCAAGGCAATTGCAGACGGCGAAGCAGCGCAGGGCATCAAGGGCCTCGACCCGATCTCCACCGGCCAGCTTTCCCGCGATGAAATCGCCCGTGCGGAAGCCGACGTGAACTACAAGCTGAAGATTTCCGAGCCGAAGGTACGGGTTCCCGACTCCAAGCGTCGTGGTCCCCGCTACACTCCGGTTTCCAAGCGCCAGGATCGCCCGAACGCCATTCTCTGGCTGGTGCGCAACCATCCCGAACTCAAGGACGCCCAGATCTCGCGTCTGGTCGGCACCACCAAGAGCACGATCGAGCAGATCCGTGACCGCACCCACTGGAACTCGGCCAACCTGACGCCGATGGATCCGGTGACGCTCGGCCTCTGCAGCCAGATCGACCTCGATCTGGAAGTGGAAAAGGCATCGAAGGGTCGTCCGCTGCCGACCGCCGCCGAACTCGGCGCGACCCTGCAGGCAGCCAACGAGACCGAAAACCTCGGCTTCAGCTATGATCGCGAGGAAGAGAAGGAAATCGACGTCAACGCCGTCTTCTCCAAGCTGCAGTCGCTGAAATCCGACCGCAATGACGACGAGGACGACGACCGCTTCTGAGGTGGTCGAATCCGGCTAATTGAAAAGCCCCGGCGTTTAACGCCGGGGCTTTTTTCTTGACCGTGACCGACGGAACTGCCCAAGGGCGGCCCGCCGGAAGCATGTCATGCAGACGTGTGCGGCCCTTCTCAGCCGTGCCCGTGCGACTTCAAAACGACCGTGATCTCGTCAAGGATCACAGGGTCGTCGATCGTCGCCGGCATCTTCCATGGCAGGCCGTCTGCGATCTTCTGCATGGTTCCACGCAGGATCTTGCCGGATCGGGTCTTCGGCAGACGCTCGACCTTCATCACCGTCTTGAAGGCCGCGACCGGCCCGATCTCATCGCGGACGAGCTGCACGATCTCACGCTGGATCGCGCTGAAATCGCGGTTCACATCGCGCTTCAGCACCAGGAAGCCGCAGGGGATCTGGCCCTTGAGTTCATCGGCAATACCGATGACCGCGCATTCCGCGACATCCGGATGCATCGCGCAGACTTCCTCCATGGCGCCGGTAGACAGGCGATGACCCGCACAATTGATGATATCGTCGGTACGCGCCATGACGAAGATATAGCCGTCGTCATCGACGATGCCGGCGTCAGCGGTCTTGTAATAGCCCGGAAACTCCTCGAGGCAGGACGAGCGGAACCGTTCGTCGGCATTCCAGAAGGTCACGAGGCAACCGGGCGGCAACGGCAGTTTCACGACGATGTTGCCGAGCGTGCCACGCGGCACCGGGTGACCTGCATCGTCCAGCACCTCGACCCCGTAGCCCGGCATCGGTACGGCGGGAGAGCCATATTTGACCGGCAGGAGACCAAGGCCCGCAGGATTTGCAGCAATCGCCCAGCCGGTTTCCGTCTGCCACCAATGGTCGATTACCGGCACCTTGAGCATCTTCTCCGCCCATTTGATGGTTTCGGGATCGGCCCGCTCGCCGGCAAGGAACAGCGCCCTGAGACCGGAGGTGTCGTATTTGCGGATCAGCTCACCATCCGGATCGTCGCGGCGAATGGCGCGGAATGCGGTCGGCGCCGTGAAAAGCGCCTTGACGTCATGCTCGGCCACCACGCGCCAGAAGGTTCCGGCATCGGGCGTTCCAACCGGCTTGCCTTCGAAGATCACCGTCGTATTGCCGGCAAGCAGCGGTCCGTAGACGATATAGGAATGACCGACGACCCAGCCGATATCGGAGGCCGCCCAGAAGACGTCGCCGGGCTTGACCCCGTAGATGTTTTCCATGGTCCAGGCGAGCGCCACCATGTGACCGCCATTGTCGCGCACCACGCCCTTCGGCTGGCCGGTCGTACCGGAGGTATAGAGAATGTAGAGGGGATCGGTAGCCGAAACCGGCTCACAGGCGACAGGCGTGCCGTTGATCCGTTCGACTTCGACGGCCTTGGCAAAATCCACGTCGCCATGTTCGTAACGCAGCGGAGCATGCAGTTCGTCACGCTGCAGCACGAAGCAGTATTCCGGCTTCACCTTGGCCATGTCGAGCGCGTGGTCGAGCAGCGGCTTGTAGGGAATGATGCGCCCCGGCTCAAGGCCGCAGCTCGCGCTGATCACGACCTTGGCACCGCAATCGTCGATGCGGGTGGCAAGCTCGCTTGCGGCAAAACCGCCGAAGACAACCGAATGAATGGCTCCGATGCGGGCGCAGGCCAGCATGGAAAACACCGCCTCGGCAATCATCGGCATGTAGATGATGACGCGATCACCCTTTTCAACGCCGTGGTTCTTGAGGACGGCGGCAATTGCCGTCACCTCGGCCAGCACGTCATCGAAGCTGTAGCGCTTCTTCGCGCCGGTCATCGGGCTGTCGTAGATGACAGCGGTGTCTTCACCACGGCCAGCGGCAACATGGCGGTCGAGACAGTTGTGGCAGGTATTGGTTTCGGCACCCGCGAACCAGCGGCCATAAAGACCGGCCTCGCCGTCGAACACCTTGTCCGCCGGCTTGAACCAATCGAGCCTGTCTGCCTGGGCTTTCCAGAATGCCTCCGGTTCCCCCATCCACGACTGATAGGTTTCCAGATAGTTGCTCTGCATGACTTCCTCCCAATGCAAGCCCGATGTGATGTCGCGCGCGATAGTAGGCACCGGCCCACGGGGTGGAAAGTCAGACCAAAGCCCTAGATCATAAGGCGAAGATGGGAGGCCATATCCCGCTCAGCGGGTACCGAAAATGGCCGATCCGACGCGTACGCTCGTCGCGCCAAAGGCAACCGCCGTCTCGAAATCGCCGGACATGCCCATGGAAAGCTTCGCCAGACCATTTTCCGCGGCAAGCTTTGCCAGCAACGCGAAATGCGGACCGGGATTTTCGTCAGCCGGCGGAATGCACATCAGGCCTTCCACGGAAAGCTGCAGTTCAGACCGGCACAGATCGACGAAAGCAGCCACATCGTCAGGAGCGATACCGGCTTTCTGAGGCTCCAGTCCGGTGTTGACCTGTATATAGACGCCGAGCTTCCGGCCCTGCCGTTTCATTTCATCGGCAAGCGCGCGTGCTATCTTCTCCCGGTCCACGCTTTCGATCACGTCGAACAGTGCTACGGCATCGGCCGCCTTGTTCGACTGCAGCGGGCCGATCAGATGAAGCTCGATACCGGCAGTCTCGGCCTTCAGCTCAGGCCATTTCCCCTGTGCTTCCTGAACCCGGTTCTCGCCGAACACCCGCTGACCCGCGCCAATTGCGGGGCGGATCGCATCTGCATCGAAGGTCTTCGAGACCGCTACCAGCGTTGCCGAATCCGGCTTACGACCTGCCTCCCTGATTGCTTTCGCAAGCCGTGCCCTGACCTCGTTCAACCCTTCGACTGCCGTCATATTCCCGTCCATTCGATTCCTGCTGTGCTTCGCCCATAATCGCCTGCCCTTGTGGGACGATGCAAGCCCGAAGCATGTGCCTGCCACACCTGCCTTCGCCGTCGTTTCCAAAGCCGCTTTAGGGCGCTCAAAAACTTGACGCTTGGCCGGTTTCGTGGTGAAGGTCACGCCTTCCTTTCTTACTACTCCGGAAATGCGATAAATGGCCACCGAACGTTACAATCCGCGCGACGCCGAGCCCCGCTGGCAGGCGAAATGGTCCGAAGCAGGCGTCTTCGTCACCGACAACAACGACAAGCGCGAGAAGTATTACGTGCTCGAAATGTTCCCCTATCCGTCGGGGCGCATCCATATGGGCCATGTCCGCAACTATGCGATGGGTGACGTGGTCGCCCGTTACAAGCGTGCCCGGGGTTACAGCGTTCTGCACCCGATGGGCTGGGATGCCTTCGGCATGCCGGCGGAAAACGCCGCCATGCAGAACAAGGTTCACCCGAAGGAATGGACCTATCAGAACATCGCCACCATGCGCGGTCAGCTGAAGTCGATGGGGCTGTCGCTCGACTGGTCCCGCGAATTCGCCACCTGCGATGTCGAATATTATCACCGCCAGCAGTACCTCTTCCTCGACATGATGGAGAAGGGTCTGATCTATCGCAAGCAGTCCAAGGTGAACTGGGACCCGGTCGATCAAACCGTGCTTGCCAACGAACAGGTGATCGACGGCCGTGGCTGGCGTTCCGGCGCGCTGGTGGAACAGCGTGATCTCGTTCAGTGGTTCTTCAAGATCACCGACTTCAGCCAGGACCTGCTGGACGCGCTCGACACGCTCGACCAGTGGCCGGAAAAAGTTCGTCTGATGCAGAAGAACTGGATCGGCCGTTCGGAAGGCCTGTCGCTGCGCTGGGAAATTGCGGCCGGCGCGCCTGCGGGCCATTCGGAAGTCACCGTTTACACCACCCGTCCGGACACGCTGTTCGGCGCCTCCTTCCTGGCGATCGCCGCGGATCACCCGCTGGCGAAGGCGATTTCCGAAAACAACGCGCAAGTGGCCGCCTTCTGTGACGAATGCCGCCGCGCCGGTACGTCGCTTGCTGCCCTGGAAACGGCAGAGAAGAAGGGCATGGACACCGGCGTCAAGGTTCGCCATCCCTTCGATGCCTCCTGGGAACTGCCAGTCTACATCGCCAATTTCGTGCTGATGGATTACGGCACGGGCGCGATCTTCGGCTGCCCGTCCGGCGACCAGCGCGACCTCGATTTCGCCCGCAAGTACGATCTTCCGGTCGTGCCCGTCGTCATGCCCGCCGATGGCGATGCAGCAACATTCACCGTCGGCGACACCGCCTATGACGGCGATGGGGTCATGATCAATTCCCGCTTCCTCGACGGTATGTCGACGACGGAAGCCTTCGAAACGGTCGCGGGCCGCCTTTCGGACACCTTGCTGGGCAACGCACCGCAGGGCGAGCGCAAGGTCAATTTCCGCCTGCGCGACTGGGGCATTTCCCGTCAGCGCTACTGGGGCTGCCCGATCCCGGTCATTCATTGCGAAGCCTGCGGCGTCGTACCGGTCCCGAAGAAGGACCTGCCGGTCAAGCTGCCCGACGACGTGACTTTCGACGTTCCCGGCAACCCGCTGGATCGCCATGCGACCTGGCGTCATGTCGCCTGCCCCGAATGCGGCAAGGATGCCCGGCGAGAAACCGATACGATGGATACCTTCGTCGATTCGAGCTGGTATTTCGCCCGCTTCACCGCCCCTCGCGAGGATCTGCCGACGGTGCCGGCCATCGCCGACCACTGGCTGCCGGTCGATCAGTATATCGGTGGCATCGAGCACGCGATCCTGCATCTTCTCTATTCCCGCTTCTTCACCCGCGCCATGCGCGAGACAGGCCATGTCAGCGTCAAGGAACCCTTCAAGGGCCTCTTTACCCAGGGCATGGTGGTGCATGAAACCTATCGTCTGGGCACTGGCAACAATGGCCAATGGGTGGCACCGGCCGATATCCGCATCGAGGAAATCGAAGGCGGCCGCCGCGCAACTCTTCTGACCAGCGGCGAGGAAGTTACCATCGGCTCCATCGAGAAGATGTCGAAGTCGAAGAAGAACGTCGTGGACCCCGATGATATCATCGCGTCCTACGGCGCCGACACCGCCCGTTTCTTCGTTCTCTCCGACTCTCCGCCGGACCGTGACGTCATCTGGTCCGAAGCCGGCGTCGAGGGCGCTCATCGTTTCGTCCAGCGCGTATGGCGCCTGATTTCCGAAGCCGCGGATGCGCTTGCCAAGGCACAACCGACTCCGGCTAAGGAAGGTGAGGCTCTGGCAATTTCCCAGGTTACCCACCGTACGTTGAAGGCCGTGCAGGGCGATCTCGACAAGCTGTCATTCAACAAGGCGATTGCCCGTATCTACGAGCTGGTGAACGCGCTCGCCGCTCCGTTGACGACGGTGGCGGCCGGCAATGCGGATGCGGCCTATGTGGCTGCCGTTCGTGATGCCGCCGGTATCCTTATCCAGCTGGTCGCACCGATGACCCCGCACCTCGCCGAAGAGTGCTGGCAGGCGATCGGTGGCAAGGGCCTTGTCGCCGATGCCGCGTGGCCGGTCTTCGATCCGGCACTCGTCGTCGAGAACGAGGTCGTTCTGCCAGTGCAGATCAACGGCAAGAAGCGCGCTGAATTGACAATTGCCCGTGACGCGGATCAGAATGCCGTGCAAGCTGCGGTTCTCGCACTGGATGTCGTCAAGACAGCCCTCAATGGACAGCCGCCGAAAAAGGTCATTGTCGTCCCGCTAAGGATTGTGAACATTGTCGTTTGATTCCGTACGCCTGCCGCGGCGCCGGGCCAGCATGCTGCTTGGCCTTGGTCTTGCCACCCTGCTCGCCGGTTGCCAGGTTCGTCCGCTATATGACGAAACCTCTGGCGTCAGCGAAAACCTGGCTGCAATCGCCTATTCCGACGCCGGCAGCCGCGTCGGCCTCGAAGTTCGCAATCGCCTGATCTTCCTGACGGGTGGCGGCGCAGGCGAGACGAAGACGCCCCAGTATCGGGTAGAGTTGAACATCACGTCGTCGGTGATGGGTGTCGAACTGCAGAAAAATACGGACAATCCGAATGTAGGTCGCGTCACGGTGACCGGTTCCTACACGCTCAAGCGCATCTCGGACGACGTGACCCTGCGTACAGCCCGACGGCAGACCACAGCACTTGTCGATTTCCCTGAACAGGAGTTTGCCAAGGTTCGCGCCATACGCGACGGCGAGGACCGGGCAGCGCATCAGCTTGCTGACCTGATCAAGGCCGATCTGGCAGCGACCCTCGGCCGCTGAGCCTTCAGGAGATGGTAGAGGTAAAATCACACGAGTTCGATGGCTTCCTGCAGAAGTCGGCTCGCCACTACCGTCTCTTCCTGATCTATGGCCCCGACCGTGGTCTCGTCGCCGAACGCGCCGCACAGCTCGCAAAGACCACCGGTGTCGATTTATCCGACAGTTTCGCGCTGATCCGCCTTGATGTCTCCGATCTGCAGGGCGACCCCGGCCGCCTGATGGACGAAGTTAATTCCTTCGGACTTTTCGGTGGTGAAAAGCTGATCTGGATTCGTGGAGCGCAGAATGAAAAGGCGCTGGTCGACGGGCTTCAGATCCTGTCGGAAGCGCCGCCGGAAAGCAGCTATGTGGTCATAGAAGGTGCCGACCTCAAGAAGGGTTCGGCGTTACGCAAGGTCGCCGAGGGTTCACGAGCCATAGCCGCGGTGCCCTGCTACCAGGACGACGCCAGGGCGCTCAACGCGCTGATAGATGCGGAACTTTCCGCGGCCAATCTTCGTATTACCCCGGCAGCTCGCGAGCTTCTGGTCGATTCGCTTGGTGGCGATCGTATCGCTTCTCGAAACGAAATCCGCAAACTGTTGCTTTACTGCCTGCACGACAACGTCATCGATGAACAGCAGGTCACTGAAATCATCGGCGATGCCAGTGCAATTTCCACGGATGAGGTGGTCGATGCCGTCCTGAACGGCGATGCCGATGGCTTCCTTCACGCGATACAGAAGGTCGTGACCTCAAAAACGCCGGTGTTCCTGGTGCTGCAATCCTGCCTGAAGCAATTCCAGCAGCTGGAACTGATGCGCTGCGAGCTTGAGGAGAAGCGCCAGCAACCGACGCAGGTGATGCAGACCCTTGGCAGGGGCATTCACTTCAAGCGCAAGTCGGTGGTTGAGAAAGCGCTTAGAAACTGGACATCAGCCGATCTGGCGCGCGAGGCGGGCCGCATCCAGTCCGCCATTCTCCAGAGCCGACAAAAGCCTCTTCTCGAGGATAATCTGGCGCTTCAGACCTTGTTGTCTACGACACTTCAGTCCGCACGCCGAAATCGCCGCGCCTGATCGCACCGTGTTATATCGATCACAAAGAGTTAAAAGAGGAAAGGGCGATCAACGCCCCTCAAGCAGCCGGCAGATTTCCTCGAGCTGATCCAGGGTCTTGTAGCTGATACGGATCTGCCCGCCATTTCCCTTGTGGCTGATGGCAACGGACAGCCCCAGACGATCAGAAAGACTGCGTTCGAGAGCAACGGTATCCGAATCCTTTTCCGGTCTCAGCTCCGGTTGGGCCGGCGCATTTTGTGCCTTGATATGCGTTTGCGCGAGCTTTTCCGCATCACGGACGGACATGCCCTTGGAGGTGATGGTCCGAGCAAGCGTCACCGGATCCGGTGTGGAGACGAGGGCGCGGGCGTGGCCGGCCGAGAGGCTTCCGTCAGCCAGCATATCGCGAACGGGATCGGGCAGTTTCAGCAGGCGGAGACTGTTGGCGACGTGGCTTCGGCTCTTGCCGATGATTTCCCCGAGGTCATTCTGCGTATAACCATGCTCCGCGATGAGTTGCTCGTAACCGAGCGCCTCTTCCAGAGGGTTGAGATCCGCGCGCTGGACGTTCTCGACGATTGCAAGCTCAAGCGCCGTACGGTCATCGACATCGCGGACGATGACCGGAATTTCCACGAGGCCGGCAAGCTGGGCTGCCCGCCAACGTCTTTCGCCGGCTATGATTTCGAAGCGATCGGTACCGCGCGTACGCACGACGACAGGCTGGACAATACCATGCTGGCGAATGGAGCCAGCAAGATCCTGAAGTTCAGATTCATCAAAATAGCGGCGCGGGTTCTTGGGATTACGGGTGACGAATTCGATTGGCACCGTACGATCAGCGCTGATGGTCGTCCTGGGCTCGCCCACCGGAACGGCCTGATCCATCTCGCCGATCAGGGCAGCAAGACCACGGCCAAGTCGCCGCTTCGATACATCGTCACTCATATTTTATACCTCATAACAAACGCGCAGGTTACGCTGCCTTACGCTGACGCTCGCGCTGAATAACTTCCGAGGCGAGCTGCAGATAGGCCTGACTTCCGGCGCATTTCAGATCATAAAGGATTGCCGGCTTGCCATAGGAAGGCGCCTCGGAGACCCGAACATTGCGCGGGATCAGCGTTGAGTAAACCTTCTCGCCCAGATGTTCCCGGACATCGCTGACCACCTGCTGCGCCAGATTGTTACGGGCATCGAACATGGTCAACACGATACCCTGGATATCGAGCGTCGGATTGACGGTATGGCGCACCTGATTGATGGTTTCCAGCAGCTGGCTGAGACCCTCAAGCGCGAAGAATTCACACTGCAACGGCACCAGCACCGAATGTGCGGCCGCCATGGCATTCATGGTGAGCAAGTTGAAGGATGGCGGGCAGTCAAGCAGGATATAGCTGTAACGTTGTGCAGAATCGCTCATCAATGCCTTCCTGAGACGAAAGACACGATCCGCCTGTTGAGAGATCTCCATCTCGAAACCCAGGAGATCCATGGTCGAGGGTACGATCGCCAGATTTGGTACCGCCGTATCGACCGCAGCCTCTCCGACGGAATGCGTCCCGATTAGAACGTCATAAGAGGAAAGCTTGCGATCACGCCGATCGATGCCGAGGCCGGTGCTGGCATTCCCCTGAGGATCGAGGTCCACGATGAGCACGCGCTCACCGATCGCGGCGAGCGCCGTCGCGAGATTGATCGCAGTGGTCGTCTTGCCAACGCCACCCTTCTGATTTGCAATCGTAATGATACGGTTGATTTCGACAGTCATGCCGCACCCGAGACTATTTATTGAGCCGTGCGCCCCAAATGAGCGATCTCCAGAACAACGGAGTCCGCTTCCACCGCGCTCTGGTGTATTACCAGATCAAAGCCCCAGCGACCACGCGCTTTCTCGATTTCCGACTGATAATCCCGTCCTTTATGCAATACGCAGACAAGTTCGGGGTTGCGAACGGCCCACGGCTCGGCATAGCCGAACAGCCGATCGAGATCGGCAAGAGCTCGCGCCGAGATGGCATTCGCGGACGCTATCTTGGATGGGGCGTCTTCGATACGCACCGTATGAACGGCACCCCGCGCGCCTGTTTCAGACAAGGCGAGACGAAGAAAGCTCGCTTTCTTGTGGTTGCTTTCCACCAGATCGACCCAGCCTTCACCGCTTTCGGAAAGCAGGATGGCGGTCACGACACCCGGAAAACCCCCGCCGCTACCAAGGTCGATCCAATGTTTCGGGCCCGGAGCAATCTTGAAGATCTGAGCACTATCAACGATATGGCGCCGCCAAAGATCATCCCGCGTCGAGGGAGCCACGAGATTGATGGAGGCAGACCATTTGTGGAAGAGAGAGGCAAAGTGCTCCAGCTTCTCAAAGGTTTCACGTGAAACGTTCAGCTTCAACGCACTCTTCAAAATGTCATTAGCCATGCTTCAGCTTGCTTCCCGCAACCGCTCATTCTTCTTGATGTAACCAACAAGCAGGGCAATGGCCGCCGGTGTCATCCCATCGATTCGCGCCGCCTGGGCGATACTCCAGGGCTGAGCCGCCGTAAGCTTCTGCTTCAGTTCGTTGGAAAGTCCGGAAAGCGCATGGAAGTCGAAGTCGCGAGGAATAAGCCGTTCCTCTTCGCTCCGCATACCGGCGATATCATGAGCCTGGCGATCGATATAGGCCGAGTAGAGCGCATCGATGGAGACGGCTTCCGACATCTTCGGCGATACCTCCGAGAGTTCAGGCCAAATGCGGCAGATATCCGCCCAGCCTATATCCGGATAGGAAAGCAGCTCGCGGGCAGAACGCCGGCGCCCGTCCTGATTCACCGTCACACCCTGTAACTGCGCTTCTTTCGGCGTTGCCGCAAGCTCATCCAGACGGGAAAGAAGACCCTCCCGTTCTGCTCGATAGCCTTCAAATCGCTCACGCCGTTCGCGCGAGACGCAGCCAAGATCGATACCCCGCTGGGTCAGCCGCATATCGGCATTATCCGCTCGCAAGGTCAGGCGATATTCCGCACGCGATGTGAACATACGATAGGGTTCGAGAATTCCCCTTGAAGTCAAATCGTCGATCATCACCCCAATATAGGAATCGGTACGACTGAAAACGACACCCTCACCGCCGCCAGCAAATAAAGCCGCGTTCAGACCCGCTACGCATCCCTGAGCCGCAGCCTCCTCATAACCCGTCGTGCCATTGATCTGACCGGCAAGGAAAAGCCCCGGTACCTTGCGTACCTGCAACGTCGGTTCAAGTTCCCGCGGATCCACATGGTCATATTCGATCGCATAGCCGCATTGCACAATTCGAACATTCTCCAGACCGGGAATGGAATGAATGAAAGCCTCCTGGACATCCTCGGGGAGAGAGGTTGAGATACCATTCGGATAGACGGTATCATCATCGAGACCCTCCGGTTCCAGAAAGATCTGATGGCCGTCACGGTCCCCGAAGCGGGTAATCTTGTCTTCGATCGAGGGGCAATACCGCGGACCGACGCCCTCGATCTGGCCGGAATACATGGCGGAACGATGAATATTGTCTCGGATCAGCCTATGCGTCGCATGCGTCGTGCGGGTAATGCCGCAGGCGATCTGTGGATTCACGATACGATCCGTCATGAAGGAGAAAGGTATCGGATCCGAATCGGCTTCCTGGCGATCAAGAGATTCCCAATCGATCGTCTTGCCATCCAGTCGCGCCGGCGTGCCTGTCTTCAGGCGCCCGAGCCTGAGGCCGAAGGCAGAAAGATCTTCGCTGAGACCGGTGGAAGGCGGTTCGCCGATGCGACCGGCCGGTATCTTGCGATCACCGATATGAATAAGCCCTCGGAGAAAGGTTCCGGAGGTCAGAACAACTGAACGCGCTGAAACCTCGCGGCCATCCGACAAGCCAATCCCTTTTATTTCGGAATCGTTTCGAATAAAGGAGGTAACATTGCCCTCTATCAGATCGAGGTTCGGCGTATCACGGAGCGTATTCCGCACCGCCTGCCGATAGAGCTTGCGGTCGGCCTGGGTACGAGGACCCCAGACAGCGGGACCCTTCTTGCGATTGAGCATACGAAACTGGATACCGCCGAGGTCGGCGCAACGGCCCATGATCCCGTCAAGCGCATCGACCTCGCGAACGAGGTGACCCTTGCCAAGCCCGCCAATCGCTGGATTGCAGGACATGGCGCCGATGGTTTCGAGTTTCTGGGTAACGAGGGCGGTTCTCGCACCCATGCGCGAAGCCGCGGACGCAGCCTCCGCACCGGCATGGCCGCCACCTATGACGATTACATCATAACTTGAAACGCTCATGGCATTGCTCCATGCCTCATCATGGTGAGGCCGCGGGCATAGAACTGCCCATGTTTCACGTGAATCATTTGCCGACGCAGAATTCCGAAAAGATCTTACCCAGTAACATCTCGACGTCGACCTTGCCGGTCACGCGCCCGAGTGTGTCGGCAGCCCGTCGAAGAAACTCGGCCCGAATTTCCAGACCATCAGTCTCCGCCCGTACCGCGCGCCAAATATACTCGGCTGCGTCGCGCAGGTGCTGTGCATGCCTCAATCGGCTCGGAATGGCAAGAGAAACCGTGTTGGTTCGTTCCTTCAACTCGTTCAATATCGCGGACCGTAACGCGTCGAGCCCCAAACCGTTCCGTGACGAGATGAGTATTGCTTCAGATCGTTGCGGAGACGAATCGGTATCGAGGTCGATCTTGGTCAAAACCTCGAGCACGGGGATTCCCTTTGGAATATCCAGTTCTTCCCCCGCAGAACTTGCATGGTCCCTGAGGGAGAGAACGAGATCTGCCTCCTCCATCTTACGATAGGCGCGACGAATTCCTTCTCGCTCCACCGGCTCGGATGTCTCCCGGACACCGGCCGTATCATAGAGATGGACGGCATAACCGCCGATATCCAGTTCGCAACGAAGAATATCCCGGGTAGTACCCGCATACTCGGTGACAATCGCCACTTCGCGATTCGCAAGAGCATTCAGCAGGCTGGACTTTCCGGCATTCGGCGGTCCGGCAATCACGATGGCAAAACCATCGCGTATGATCTCACCCGCCTTCAGGTTGCCAAGCACCTGTTCGATCTCCTGCGCCAGAGACGACATCTCGGACCAGATGCGATCCGAAACGCTCCCTGGAATGTCTCCCTCCTCGGAGAAATCCAGCTCGGCCTCTATGAGAGCACGAGCGCCCAGCAATTGGTCGCGCCATTTCTGATAGATCGCCGAGAGATGACCGGAGCTCTGTTCAAGCGCCAGGCGCCGCTGCATCTCGGTCTCGGCCGCCAGAAGATCCGCAAGCCCTTCTGCTTCGACCAGGTCCAGCTTGCCATTCTCGAACGCCCTGCGGGAGAACTCGCCGGCCTCAGCAAGACGGCAATTCCCGAATTCCGTTGCCGCTTTCAAGGCGCTCTCAACCACGGCCTTACCACCATGTAGGTGGAGTTCGACACAATCCTCACCGGTAAAGGAGTTGGGGCCGGGGAAAAAAAGAACCAATCCACGATCAAGCACAAGACCGTTACGGTCTCGAATCGGTCGAAGCGTCGCCACGCGGGGTTGAGGCAAAATCCCCGCCATTGCTTCGCAAATTACTGAGGATTGCGGACCGCTCAGGCGGATAACCGCAACTCCGGACGGTAGAGCGCCGGAGGAAAGAGCAACGATCGTTTCTCGCACAGGGGATTTCATGCGCAATAATCTCTATCCTCAAACCAAAACGGAAGCGAATCGTTTTGGCGAACAGCGATTGGCGCGTGGAAAGCTTGCGTCTCCACGCGACTACTTGCGAAATCAGGTGTTCATCGAATCGAAGAAATCGCCGTTGTTCTTCGTCTGCTTCAGCTTGTCGATGAGGAATTCGATGGCATCGGTCGTGCCCATCGGCGCCAGGATACGGCGAAGTACAAAGATCTTCTGAAGATCCTGACGCGGAACAAGGAGATCTTCCTTACGCGTACCGGACTTGAGAATGTCCATGGCCGGGAAGATGCGCTTGTCGGCCACCTTGCGATCGAGAACAATTTCCGAGTTGCCGGTACCCTTGAACTCTTCGAAGATGACTTCGTCCATACGACTGCCGGTATCGATCAGGGCCGTCGCGATGATCGTCAGCGAGCCGCCTTCCTCGATGTTACGGGCGGCACCAAAGAAACGCTTCGGGCGCTGAAGCGCGTTTGCATCCACACCACCGGTCAGAACCTTGCCTGAGGAAGGAACAACCGTGTTGTAGGCACGGCCGAGACGGGTGATCGAGTCGAGCAGAATGACGACGTCGCGACCGTGTTCCACGAGACGCTTCGCTTTCTCAATGACCATTTCGGCAACCTGCACGTGACGAACGGCCGGCTCGTCGAAAGTCGAGGAAACGACTTCGCCGCGAACCGAGCGCTGCATGTCGGTCACTTCTTCCGGACGTTCGTCGATCAGGAGAACGATCAGATAACATTCCGGATGGTTTGCGGTGATCGAATGGGCAATGTTCTGCAGGAGAACAGTCTTACCGGTGCGCGGCGGTGCGACGATCAGGCCGCGCTGGCCCTTGCCGAGCGGAGCAACCAGATCGATGACGCGAGCGGAAAGATCCTTCGATGTCGGAACATCCAGTTCCATCTTGAAGCGCTCGTTCGGATAGAGCGGCGTCAGGTTGTCGAAGTGCACCTTGTGACGGATCTTTTCCGGATCCTCGAAATTGATCGTGTTGACCTTCAGCAGTGCGAAATAGCGTTCGCCTTCCTTCGGACCACGGATCGGACCTTCGACCGTGTCGCCGGTCTTCAGCGAAAAGCGGCGAATCTGCGAGGGAGAAATGTAGATATCGTCAGGACCCGGCAGATAGTTGGCATTGGCCGAGCGCAGGAAGCCGAAACCATCCTGCAGTACCTCGACCACACCTTCGCCGATGATCTCGATGTCCTGGCTGGCAAGCATTTTCAGAATAGCAAACATCAGCTCCTGCTTGCGCATGGTGCTGGCGTTCTCCACTTCAAGCGATTCCGCGAAGGTGAGGAGATCGGTCGGCGATTTGCTTTTAAGTTCTTGTAGCTTCATTTCAGCCATGAAGAGGGACCACGTCTTTGATTATTTTTGTCGGGGAAGGCGAGCCGGTGGAATTCGGTACGATCGCGAGAGAGGCCGCAAATGACAGAACGTTACGCAAGCCAGAAGATAGGATTGGCGGAAAATAGCGATTCAGCCTTTTGCCCGCAAGCGAAAAGCAGAAATGACCCAAAATAATGCGATAATGCCGCAGGCGGGATCAAAACGGCTTAACGACCACAAGAATGACGATGACGATCATCAACAAGGTCGGAACCTCGTTCATCAGTCGCCAGAACCGGGCGTTTCTTACGTAGTGACCCCGACCGAACGATGCAACCGCCCGCGAAAAGAATAGGTGCACACCGGTCAACGCGACGACAGCTGCAAGTTTCGCATGCAGCCAGCCGCCGTGAAAACCGTAGACAGACCAGGCGAGATAAAGCCCAAGGATCCACGCCACCATCATGGCGGGGTTCATGATCACCTTAAAAAGCCTCTGTTCCATGATGGCGAAAGTCTCGGCTTGTGCCGAACCCGGTTCGCTGTCGCCGTGATAAATGAACAGCCGCGGCATGTAGAGCAGCCCCGCCATCCAGGAAATCACGGCGATGATATGAAGGGCCTTGATCCAGAGATAGGCTTCGTCAGCGCCAAAGATCATGATGGCGAGTGCGATGGCCCCGAAGAAGACAATCGCCGTAGCCGCCCGAAAGGCTGCCCTGCGTCCGGCATTTCTTCCGGTCTGCTGCTCGTTCTCGCTCATCGCTTCCCACGCACCCGATCGACCAGCCGGGTCACGTTCTCCGGAGCGGCTTGCGGCGTGATGCCATGGCCGAGATTGAAGATCAGCGGACCATTGCCAAGCGCCTGGAGGATCGCGTCAACGCCTTCTTCCATCGCCGAACCGCCGGCAACGACCCGCATCGGATCGAGATTGCCCTGAACGGCTCCTTCCTTCTGCAACTCCACTGCAAAGGAAAGCGGAACGGTCCAGTCGAGCCCGATCGCATCGGCTCCCGTCTTGCGGCGATAATCCTTGAGAAGAAGACCGGCACCCTTGGCGAAGGCAATGATCTTCGCGCCCGGCCGCTGAGAACGCACCGACTGGATCATTCGAGCGACGGGACGAACACAGAAACGTTCGAACTCGTCTTCACCGAGAACACCGGCCCAGGAATCGAAAATCTGCACGGCATCGGCGCCGGCATCGATCTGAGCGACCAGATAGGAGGCAGAGATATCGGCGAGCAGATCGAGCAGCTTTTCGAAAGCCTTCGGGTGCCGATAGGCGAAGAGCCGGGCAGGGGCCTGATCCGGCGTTCCATGTCCTGCGATCATGTAGGTCGCAACCGTCCATGGCGCCCCGCAGAAGCCAAGCAGGGTCGTCTCGTGGGGCAGCTCCGCTCTCAAACGCCGGACGGTCTCCAGGACAGGAGCGAGATGGGTAAGTGGATCACCAGCTTCCAAAGCTTCGATGCCATCGACATCGATCGGATCCATCTGCGGTCCATGCCCTTCTGTAAAGCGAACGTTGCGGTTCAACGCGTCCGGTATCACCAGAATGTCGGAAAAGAGGATCGCTGCATCAAAGCCGTAACGCCGGATCGGCTGCAGCGTCACTTCCACCGCAAGCTCCGGCGTATAACAGAGATCGAGGAAACTGCCGGCCTTTGCCCGCGTCTCGCGATATTCCGGAAGATACCGGCCGGCCTGTCGCATCAGCCATACCGGTGGCGGAGAGACAGTCTTGCCATTCAGGACATCGAGGATCTTGCGGTCGCTGGCGCTCAA